>NZ_JBSFUW010000006.1:0-287223 GCF_053591995.1 Streptomyces sp. NPDC002835
GAAACACGTCCGCGCCAGCTCACCCGACAACCGCACCGGCCCCAACGCCGTCTCCGCGTCCGCCGCCTCGACCAGACCCTCCCGAGCCGACTCCACCCCCCCCGCCGCCGACCGCAGAAACGCCGCCCGCACCACCCGGTCCCGCAGGGCCTCACGGGCCTCGTGGGCGGCCCGAACCACCGCGTCGACCGTACGGGCGTCGGCCTCGTCCGCGACCCGTTCACGCTGTGCCCCCGTGCGCGGGTCGATGCTCCATACCGGTGTTGCTGCCACTGCGTCGGCCTCCCAGACAAGTTGTTCGAGATTTCGTACTGCGTTCCCTATTTCGAACCTCTGCAGGTTATGCTCCACAGAGAAAGGCGGTCAAGGGCGTTCGCGCCCCATTGACACGCGACAAGCTCCGTCCTTACTGTCGCGGCAGAATTTCGAACATGTGTCGAGATATCGAACATGACAGGAGTCAACTGCCTTGCGCATCACGGGAATCAGTACACATGTGATCGGGACCCCTTGGCGGAACCTCACCTACGTCCAGGTCCACACCGACGAAGGACTCACCGGCATCGGCGAGACCCGCATGCTGGGCCACACCGACGCCCTCGTCGGCTATCTGCGTGAGGCCGAGGCGAACCACATCGCGGGGTCCGACCCGTTCGCGATCGAGGACCTCGTCCGCCGCATGAAGTACGGCGACTACGGCCGGGCCGGCGAGATCGTCATGTCGGGCATCGCCTGCGTGGAGATGGCCTGCTGGGACATCAAGGGCAAGGCGCTCGGCGTGCCGGTGTGGCAGCTGCTGGGCGGCAAGGTCCACGACCGGGTCAAGGCGTACGCGAACGGCTGGTACACCACGGAGCGCACCCCGGAGGCCTACCACAAGGCCGCCCGCGCGGTCATGGAGAAGGGCTACCGGGCCCTGAAGATCGACCCGTTCGGCACGGGTCACTACGAGCTGTCGCACCAGGAGACGCTGTACTCGGTGTCGCTGATCGAGGCGGTCCGGGACGCGATCGGTCCCGACGCCGAGCTGATGCTGGAGATGCACGGCCGCTTCTCCCCGTCCACGGCCGTGCGGCTGGCGGGTGAACTCGCCCCGTACCGGCCCGCGTGGCTCGAGGAGCCCGTGCCGCCGGAGAACCTGAAGGCGCTGGCGAAGGTGGCGGAGAAGGTCGACATGCCGATCGCCACGGGTGAACGCATCCACGACCGCATCGAGTTCCGCGAACTCTTCGAGTCGCAGGCCGCCGACATCCTCCAGCCGGACGTCGGTCACATCGGCGGCATCCTGGAGACCCGTAAGCTCGCCGCGACCGCAGAGACGCACTACATGCTCGTCGCACCGCACAACGTGGGCGGGCCCGTGCTGACGGCGGCCTCGCTCCAAGTCGGGTTCTCCACCCCGAACTTCAAGATCCTCGAGCACTTCAACGACTTCGCCGACGCGGAGATCAAGAAGGTCGTCAAGGGTGCGCCGCAGGTCGTGGACGGCTACTTCGAGCTGTCGCACGAACCGGGGCTCGGGGTCGAGCTCGACACCGACGCGGCCGCCGAATTCCCGCAGCAGCGGGCCCGGTTCGACCTGTGGGCCGAGGGCTGGGAGAAGCGCGACCCCACGGGGAACCAGGCATGACCCCCGGGGCGGACCGCCCGCCGCAGGAGATCGTGCTCGACGGTCCCGGCCGGTTCCGGCTCGCCGCGCACAGCCCGCGCCCGGCCGGCCCGGGCGAGGCGCAGGTCACGGTCGCGGCGGTCGGCATCTGCGGCAGCGACCGGGAGGTGTTCCAGGGCACCCGGCCGGAGGGCTACGTCCGCTATCCCGTCGTCCCGGGGCACGAGTGGTCGGGCACCGTGGCGGCCGTCGGGGACGGTGTGCCCGGCTCGCTCGTCGGCCGGAAGGTCGTCGGCGAGGGCTTCCGCAACTGCCAGGTCTGCGACCGCTGCCACGCGGGTGAGACCACTCTGTGCACCGCGGGCTACGAGGAGACCGGGTTCACCCGGCCGGGGGCGATGGCCTCGACCCTCACCCTGCCCGCCCGGCTGCTCCACCCGCTGCCGGACGACGCCGACCTGGCGGCCGCCGCCCTGCTCGAACCGGCGGCGTGTGTCGCCGCCGCGGCGCTCAAGGCGGCCGTCCGGCCCGGTGAGCGCGTGGCCGTCGTGGGCACCGGCACCCTCGGGATGCTCGCGGCGCAGCTCCTTGGGGCCTGCTCCCCCGCCGAGTTGCTGATGGTGGGCACCCGGTCCGACCGGGCCACTCTCGCCCGCTCCTTCGGGGCGACGGACTACCGCACGGTGGAGGAGGAGCCCCTGCCGGTCGGGTTCGACGTCGTCGTCGAGGCCGCCGGGGCGGCGTCGGCCGCCCGTACGTCGGCCGCGCTGCTGCGGCGCGGCGGCCGCCTGGTGCTCACCGGCATTCCCGCGCCCGGCGCCCTCGGGCTGGACCCGACCGATCTCGTGGTGCGCCAGCTGGAGGTCCACACCGTGTTCGGCGCGCCGCCGGCCGCCTGGGCGCACGCGGTGCGCGCCTTCGCCGCCGGGCTGCTCACGCCGCTGCCGCTGGTCACCCATGAGCTGACGCTCGACGCGTTCGAGCAGGCCATGGAGCTGGTGGGCGCCGGCGATCCCGCGGTCGGCAAGGTACTGCTGCGTCCCTGAGACCCACCCCCCACGCGGGCCGGGGCGGCGATCGGAGCCGTCCCGGCCCACACTCGATATCTCGAACGATATTCGGGATATCGAACATAGTCGACGACACCCTTCAGTCAGCCGGAGGAGATCCATGTCCCCGTCCTCACCACCGCGCCGCCCCGGCGAGCCCGCCCTGTCCGCTCTCGGCCTCGGCGGCGCGGCCCGCGACCCCGCCGACGCCTCGCCGCACACCTTCCCCGACGGCGGCCGCTGGCGGGTGGAGATCCCGTCCGTCGAGGGCCCGGAGGCGCTGGCCGCCGTACTCAAGGAGTCGACCCGGCTGGATGTGCCCGTGCACCGCATCAGCCAGGGCAGCGGCGTGTGGATGCTCAGCGACGACGAGATCACCGAGATGGCGGAGGCGACGGCCGAACGCGGCATCGAACTCTGCCTGTTCACCGGACCGCGCGGCACCTGGGACATCGGGGGCTCGACCCGTACCGACTCCCGCGGCGGGGGTCTGCGCGCCCGCGGGCACGACGCGGTCGCCGGCTGCGTCGAGGACGCCCTGCGCGCCACGGAACTGGGCGTCCGCTGCCTGCTCGTCGCCGACGAGGGGGTGCTGTGGACCCTGCACCGGGCCCGGACGCGGGGCCTCCTCCCCGCCGACACCACCCTCAAGGTCTCGGCGCTCATCGGCCCGGTCAACCCGGCCGCGTACGCCGTGTACGAGCGCCTCGGCGCCGACTCCCTCAATGTACCCAGCGACCTGACGCCGGCCCACCTCACCGAGATCCGCCGGGTGAGCCGTGCGCCGATGGACATGTACGTCGAGGCGCCGGACGACCTCGGCGGCTATGTCCGCATGTACGACATCGCCGAGCTGATCCGGCGCGGCGCTCCCCTCTACCTCAAGTTCGGCCTGGCCAAGGCCCCGTCCGTCTATCCGTCGGGCCTGCATCTGCGGGAGACCGTGCTGAGCACCGCCCGCGAGCGGGTGCGCCGGGGCAGGCTGGCGCTCGATCTGCTGGCGCGGCACGGGGCCGACGGCGCGATGTCGCCGCTCGGTGCGCGGCTGCCGGGCGAGCTGCACCGGTTCGAGGACGCCGGCGTCTGAGACACCGCGAAGGCCGGGGCGCACCGATCGGTGCGCCCCGGCCTTCGCGCCGTTCAGTGGGGGCGGGTCAGTGGGGGCAGGTCAGTAGACGGACGGCCAGCCACCGCCCCAGCCCAGCCGGTTGATGCCGAGCTTGGGGGTGCCGCCGTCCTGGCCGTCGTAGTAGTGGTAGACGAGGAGGTGGCCGTCCGCGTCCTTGATGACGGACTGCCCGCCCGGGCCGATCACCCGGCCGTGGGACTCGAGGACGAGCGTGCCACCGTTGTTCATCATCGGTACGCCGGCCCGGTCGGTGTAGGGCCCGGTGACCCGGCCCGACCGGCCGGCCTTGATCTTGTAGGTGGACGAGGTGCCGGCGCAGCACGTGTCGTACGAGGCGAAGAGGTAGTAGACGCCGTTGCGCTTGACCAGTTGGGGCGCCTCGACCGCGCGGCTGCCGGTGGGACGGGAGGCGAGGGAGTACCGCGTCCTGTCGCCGGCGTGCTGCTTGCCCGTGCCCGGGTCGAGGCGGATCATCTTGATCCCGGTCCACCAGGAACCGAAGGTGAGCCACCACGTACCGTCGTCGTCGACGAACAGGTTCGGGTCGATGGCGTTGTGGTCGCTCGATCCGTCCGTGCTGTGCACGATGCCGTGGTCGGTCCACGTGCCCGGCATTCCGGTGGAGGACGTCGCGAAGCCGATCGCCGAGGTGTTGGAGCCGAAGCGGGAAACGGCGTAGTACATCAGGTACTTGCCGCCGTGGTACGAGATGTCGGGGGCCCATGCCTCCGGTACGGAGGAGTAGCGGCTCCACCAGGAGGGCACGGTGGGGAACGCGGAGCCTCCGGCGCGGAAGGCGGTCCGGTCGGTGGACGAGCGCATGGCCAGTCCGCCGCCGGTGGAGTAGAGCAGATAGGTGCCGTCGGAACGGCGGACCATGGTGGGGTCGTGCACGACGATGTCACCGGTCACGTGCCCCGGCGCCGGGTAGGCGAGAGCCGTACCCGGAGCCAGGGCCAGCAGTGTGGCCAGGGGGATCGACACCAGTGCGCGTGCGAGCGGGCGGGGCAGGAGTGCTGTGCGGCTCATTGCGATGACTCCTTTTCGGACAACCGTGTCGGCGGGCCCGCTCCGGGCCCGTCACTACTGGCCGGCGAGACCCGTGTGCGCGATGCCGCGCACGATCTGCCGCTGGAAGAGCATGAACACGATCAGCAGGGGCAGCCCGGCGATGACCAGGGCCGCCATGATCTGCGCGTAGCGGACGCCGAACGACGACTGGACGTTGACCAGGCCGACGGGCAGCGTCATCCCGGCGGGGTCGGTGGTCACCAGGAACGGCCACAGGAAGTTGTTCCAGGTGGAGATGAAGGTGAAGATCGCGACGGCGGCGAGCACCGGCCGGGACAACGGCATCACGATCGTCCAGAAGACCCGCCAGCGTCCCGCGCCGTCGACGAAGGCCGCCTCCTCCAGCTCCCGCGGCACCCCTTCGAAGAACTTCACCAGGATGAAGACCATGGCCGGCACGGCGACCTGGGGCAGGATCACACCCCAGTAGGTGTCGACCAGACCGAGCTGCACCATCTCGGTGAACAGCGGCGCGATCAGCACCTGCGGCGGCACCATGATGCCCGCGAGGACCAGCCCGTACAGCAGCTTGCGGCCGCGGAAGTCGGTGCGGGTGAAGCCGTAGGCGGCCATCGCGCACGTCAGGACGGTCAGCACGGTCGTCATCAGGGAGATGTACGCGGAGTTCAGCATCCAGCGCATCAGATCGCCGGACTCCCACACCTTGGTGTACGCCTCGAAGGTGATGCGCGAGCCGATCCATTCGAGCGGGGTGCTCGTCGTCTCCGCCTCGGGCTTCAGCGAGGTCGCCACGGCCCAGGCCAGCGGGATCAGCCAGGCGACGGCCACGACCAGGGCGATCACCAGCAGGGCGATCCTGCCGCCGGTCCAGCGGATTCGGCGACCGCCGGCGTCGGTGGCGGTCCGGCGGACGGACGGGATCTTGGCGGTGACGGAACCGCTCACTTTGCGGCCTCCTCAGCTCGGCGCCGGGACAGCACGGGCTGCACCAGGGAGACGATCAGGATCAGGGCGAAGAAGATGTAGGAGACGGCCGAGGCGTAGCCGATGCGGTATCCGGTGAATCCCTGCTGGTAGACGTACTGGAGGATGGGCCGGGTGGACTCGTCGGGGCCGCCGCCGGTCATGATGTAGACCTGGTCGAAGATCTTCAGCGAGGCCAGCACCTGGAGGACGATCACCAGTCCGGTGGTGCGGCGCAGCATCGGCAGCGTGATGTGCCACAGGCGGTGCCAGGCGCCGGCGCCGTCCAGTTCCGCGGCCTCGTACAGATGGACCGGGACGGCCTGCAGCGCGGCCAGGTAGAGCAGGAAGTTGAAGCCGACCGTCCACCAGACGGTGGTCGCCACGATGGAGAGCATCGCGTAGCGCTCCTCGCTCAGCCAGCCGATGCCCCGCTCGAGGCCGGCGGAGGCGAGCATCTGGTCGGCGAGGCCGAAGCCGGACGGGAAGATCATCTGCGCGAAGAGCAGGCAGACCACCCCGGACGGCAGCAGGAACGGGGCGAACCAGCTCAGCCTCCACAGCCACTGCACCACCCGGAGCTGGTGCGAGAGCAGCGCCAGTCCCAGGCCGACGAGGACGAGCGGGACGGTGGAGAGCACGGTGAACCAGACCGTGTTCCACAGCGAGGACCAGACGTCCGGGTCGGCGATGGCCTCGGCATAGTTGGCCAGGCCGACGAACTCGCCCCCGGTGCCGGTGATGTTCTCGCTCGTCAGGCTCATGCCGACGCCGGATATCAGCGGCCACAGCAGGAACATCGCGTACACGAGCAGGAACGGGGCGACGAAGACCAGGCCGTGCTCGGTCCAGCTGCGGTGGACGGAGCGGACCGGCGTGCGGCCGGCGGCGGTGCGGTCCTTCGCCACCGGTGGCGGCGGTGCCGCGGTGGTGGTGGTCATGACGCGACTCCGGGAAGGGGATTACGGGTGTCGAGGAGGTTCCTGAGGCGGGACTTGGCCTCGGTCAGGGCGCCGCGGGGGGTGCGGGAGCCGGTGAGGACGCCCGAGAAGACGGCGCCGAGCTCGATCCACATCCGGGAGGCGGAGCCGGCGAACCACGCGGGCTCGTCGAGCGCCACGTCGTCGATGACGCCGCGGTACTCGGACTGGGGCTTCAGCTCGAGATAGGCGGGGTCCTTCAGGACCGGGCGGTACGCGGGCACATGGCCGCCCTCGGCCCAGGCGACGGAGTTGCGCAGCATCCAGGCGACCAGGGTGTGGGCGGCCTCGTTGGACGCTCCGCCGCGGCCGGCCTGGTGCGGCAGGACGAAGGCGTGGCAGTCGGCCTGGACGGAGGGGCGGCCGAAGAGGGCGGGGACGCGGGTCATGGAGAACGGGATCCCTGCCGTGCGGAAGGTGCTGATCTCCCATTCGCCGTTGAGGTGAAAGGCCGTCTTCCCGCCGTTGAAGATGCCGACGGAGGCGCCGTAGTCGGCGCGGCGCACCATCAGCCCCTCCTCCGAGAGCGTGGCCATGTACGTCAGGACGCGCAGTGCCTTCGCGTCGTCCAGCGCGAGGCGCTTGCCGTCCTCGGAGAGGACCTTGCCGCCGGTCTGGGAGTAGAAGGTGGCGAACAGCCGCCAGGGGGTGATGCAGTCGGGGCCGAGGGTCTCGGTCACGAGACCGGGCAGGCCGGTGGCCTTCTTCGCCGCGCGCAACGCGTCGGCGAACTCCTCTGCCCCCTCGATGGGTTTGAGCCGGCCGCCCGTCATGAGCCCGGCCTTCTCGCACACCTCGGTCTGGTAGTAGAGCACCATGGGGTGGGTGTCGAGCGGTACGGCGTACTGCTTTCCGGCCACCTGGCCGCGCTGCCAGATGTCCGGCGGGAAGTCCTGCTCGCGCACTCCGAGGTCGGCGAGCAGGTCCAGGTCGAACGGGTCGAGGAGCCGGCCGGGGGCGAAGCCGGCGAGCCGGGCGAGATGCAGCACGGCCAGTTCGGGAGCGCGTCCGCCGGCGCCCGCCATGCCCAGCTTGGTGTAGTAGGGGGCGCCCCACTGGAGTGTCACGGCCTCCAGCGCCACGTCCCGGTGCTCGGCGCGGAAGTCGTCGAGCATGCCCTGCATGTTGACGCCGTCGCCGCCGCCGAACAGATGCCAGAACCGCAGTGGGGTCTGTCCGGGGCCGGCGGTGGCGGACGGCGCGGCGCAGCCGGACAGGGGGCCCAGGGCCGCGGCGCCGGCCAGGGCGCCGACGCCGCCGGCGAGGGCTCGTCGCCGGGTGAGGAGGGAAGGGTGCATGGCGGCTCGTCTCTGCGGAAGTTCGGTCGGTGGCTGAAGTTGCTGAAGTCGCGGCTGAGGTCGCGGCGGGTCGGTGCCGGGGGCCGCCCGGCCCCGGTGCCCGGGGCGAGGCGGGGGCGGGCGGCGGCTTGTGCGGGAGGGGCGGGGGAAGGTCAGGCGTCGGGGGCCAGGCGGATCACGTTCCACGACAGCGGTTCGAGGGTGACGTCGAGGACGCCCGCGTCGAGCCGGGCGCCGTCACCGGCGTGCGGCACGACGCGCTCGGGGTCGGCGAGGGTGTTGCGCGCGTCCGGGTCGGCGTCGCTCAGCACGCTGTGCGCCACGACGCGGCTCACGTCCAGCCCGGAGAGGGCCACGCGCAGCGGCAGCGGCTCGTGCTGGTCGCGGTTGACGGCGAAGACGGTGACGGCGCCGCTCTCCGGGTCGCGTACGGCGGTGGCGTGCAGCAGCGGCACCTCGCCGTAGGCGGCGGTGCGGTACGTGGGCGACTCGGCCCGTACGTCGAGGACTTCGCCGCGCCCGTACCGGGAGGCCTGGGCGAAGGGGAAGAACGTCGTCTGCCGCCAGGCGGGGCCGCCCGGTTCGGTCATGATCGGGGCGATCACGTTGACGAGCTGGGCGAGACAGGCGACGGTGACCCGGTCGGCGTGGCGCAGCAGCGCGATCAGCAGCGAGCCGAAGACGACGGCGTCGGTGACGCTGTAGTTGTCCTCCAGCAGCCGCGGCGCCTCCGGCCAGTCAAGCGGGTTGGCCTCGCTCTCGGCCTGGAAGCGCCGCTGGTACCAGACGTTCCACTCGTCGAAGGAGAGCTGGATCTTCTTCTTCGACTTGAGCCGGGCGCCGACGTGGTCGCAGGTGGCGACGACGTTCTCGATGAAGGACTCCATGTCGACGGCGGAGGCGAGGAACGAGTCGCGGTCGCCGTCGAGTTCCTCGTAGTACGCGTGCAGGGAGATGTGGTCGACCAGGTCGTACGTCTCCGCGAGGACCGTGGCCTCCCAGGCGGCGAAGGTGGGCATGGCCTGGCTGGAGCTGCCGCAGGCGACGAGTTCCAGACCGGGGTCGATCTGGCGCATCGCCCGGGCGGTCTCGGCCGCCAGCCTGCCGTACTCCTCGGCCGTCTTGTGGCCGGTCTGCCAGGGCCCGTCCATCTCGTTGCCGAGGCACCACAGGCGGATGCCGAACGGGTCCTTGTCGCCGTGCGCGATACGCCGGTCGGACAGTTCGGTGCCGGCCGGGTGGTTGGCGTACTCCTGGAGCTGGAGCGCTTCGGCCACGCCCCGGGTGCCGAGGTTCACGGCCATCATCGGCTCGGCCTGGGGGCCGACCTTCTTCAGGAAGGCGATGAACTCGCTCAGCCCGAAGCGGTTGGTCTCGGTGGACCGCCAGGCGAGGTCGAGCCGGCGCGGCCGCTCCTCGGCGGGGCCGACGGAGTCCTCCCACTGGTAGCCGGAGACGAAGTTGCCGCCGGGGTAGCGGATCGCGGTGACGCCGAGTTCGCGGACCAGTTCCAGGACGTCGGTCCGCAGTCCGGCCTCGTCGGCGGCCGGGTGGCCGGGCTCGTAGACGCCGGTGTACACACAGCGGCCCAGGTGCTCGACGAAGGAGCCGAAGAGACGGGGATTCACCTCTCCCACGGTGAAGGCCGGGTCGAGTGTGAAGCGGGCGTTGCGCTCGGGCATGGTGTCCTTCCGAAGGGGTGCGGGCGTCAGCGGGAGACGGCCGGCCAGCCGTCCTTGCCCCAGGTCAGGGCGTTGAGGCCGAGCTTGGGCCGGCCTTCGTCCGCCGCGTCGTAGTAGTGGTAGACGAGGACGTCGCGGCCGCGGTCGCGGAGCACGGACTGGCCGCCGGTGCCGACGTACCTGCCGTGTCCGGCGAGCAGCAGCTCGCCGCCGCCCTCGGTCATGGGGGTGCCGTCGCGGTCGTAGTAGGGGCCGGTGGGGCTGGTGGCCCGGCCGACGCGGATGTTGTACGTCGACTCGGTGCCGGCGCAGCAGCGGTCGTAGGAGACGAAGAGGTAGTACCGGCCGCGGTGCTTGACGATGTACGGCGCCTCGACGGCGTACGGCTCGTCCGGGCGGGTGGCCAGGTGCAGCACCTCGGGGTCGTCGGTGGCCGGTTTGCCGGTGCGGCGGTCGAGCTCGATCATGCGGATGCCGGTCCAGTACGAGCCGAAGCTCATCCAGACCTTGCCGTCGGCCTCGATGACGGCCGGGTCGATGGCGTTGTAGTGGTCCGAGGTCGTGGTCGCGAAGACGACGCCGCGGTCCTGCCAGGTGCCGGGCCGGCCGGAGACGGAGGTGGCGAGGCCGATGGCGGAGTGGTTGGAGCCGAAGGACGAGACGGCGTAGTAGAGCCAGTGCACGCCGCCCCGGTAGGTGACCTCGGGCGCCCAGGGGTCGCCCTCGGGCGAGTAGGCGCGCCACCAGTCGGGGATCTCGGTGAAGGCGGAGCCGGCGCGCCGCCAGGTCCGGCCGTCCTGGGAGACGCGGGCCTCGATCTTGTTGTGGGTGGAGTAGACGACGTAGCTGCCGTCCGCCAGCCGGACGGCGGACGGGTCGTGGACCTCGGTGTCCCCGGTGACGGGGCGCGGGTCCGGGTACGCGGCGGCGGACGCCGGGGCGGGAGCGGCAGAACCCGCGGGGCCGGCGGCGTGGCCGGGCAGGGCGCCGGCGCCGCACAGGGCCGCGGCCAGCGCGGTGGCGGTGACGGCGGTTCCGAGGTGCTTGCGGCGTCCGGATCGGGCGGCATTCATGAAGGGCGGCTCCTTCATTCGACGGGGAGAGGGAAGGGGGAGCAGCCGTAGACGTTCGAAATACCGGCACATGCTCGCGACTTCGAACGGGACCGTAGACGCGGGGAAACGAGCCGTCAATGACTTTCGCTGAAATGACGAACAAGGTTCGATATACCGAACGCCAGTGTGGGCGGTGGGGCCTTCACCGGCCCACCCCGGCCGCTCAGCCGAGGAACGCCGGCTGCGCCAGCCCCTTGCCCGCGTCGGGAAGCACCAGCACCGAGCCCGACAGCGGATGCGGCGCGGCGAGTCCCTTGCGGGCGGAGGTGATGTAGAGGTCGGTGAGGCCGGCGCCGCCGAAGGCGCACGAGGTGGGCCGGCGCACCGGGAGCGCGACGACGCGGTCCGACTCCCCCTCGGGCGTGTAGCGGCGCACCGCGCCGCCGTCCCAGAGGGCCACCCAGAGGCAGCCGTCCGCGTCCACGGTCAGCCCGTCGGGGTAGCCCGCGCCCGGCTCGACGACGGCCAGCGGACGGCGGTTCACCGGCACCGGGTCGCCGGGCCGTACGTCGAACACGTCGATGCGGCGGGTCGGCGAGTCGACGTAGTACATCCGACTGCCGTCCGGACTCCATCCCGTGCCGTTGCTGACGGCGACGTCGGTCAGCAGCGGGGCGACCGTGCCGTCCGGTGCGATCCGGGTGAGCGTCCCGCCGCCGGGCGCCTCGTCGTAGCGCATGGTCCCGGCCCACAGGGAGCCGTCCGGCGCCACGGCCGCCTCGTTGCCGCGCCGCCCCTCGACCGGGGCCCGGTGCAGCCAGCGGAAGGCGCCGTCGGCGTCGTAGAGTCCCACGCCGTCCCGGAGGTTGACGACCAGTCCCCCGCCGGCGCGCGGCTTGGCGGCTCCCACGTGCTGCTCGGTGGCCATGACGCTACGCCGGCCGGTGGCGGGGTCGTAGGTGTGCACGCGCGCGGAGAGGATGTCGACCCACAGCAGACGGGCGGCCGACGCGTCCCAGGTGGGGCCCTCGCCCAGTACGGCCTCGTGCCGCACCGCGATCTCGGGGCGCCTCACAGCGCGGCCCGGTGGCCGAGCCGCTCGGACAGGTCCGCGGCGCCCTTGGCGGCCAGCGGCCGCAGCTCCGCGAGGCGTTCCTCGCTCCAGCGGATCATCGGCACGGAGATGGAGAGCGCCGCGACGACCCGTCCGGAGCGGTCGCGCACCGGCGCGGCGACACAGCTGACGTCCGCGTTCGACTCGCGCTGCTCCAGGGCGACGCCGGCGGACCGCACGGTCGCGAGCTCGGAGCGCAGCGCGGCCGGGTCGGTGATGCTGTTCGGCGTCATGGCCACCAGTTCGGTGCCCGGTGCGAGGCGGGCGTCGAGCTGGTCCTCCGGGAGGGAGGCGAGCAGCATCTTGCCGACGGCGGTGCAGTGCGCCGGCAGGCTCCGGCCCGCGGCCGAGACCATGCGGACGGCGTGGGTGGAGTCGACCTTCGCGACGTAGAGGACCTGGGAGCCGTCCAGGATCGCCACGTGGACGGTCTCGCCGCAGGTCTGCGCGACGGACCGAGCGACCTCCTGGCCCTCGCGGGCGAGGTCGAGCTGCTCGGCGTAGCGGCTGCCGAGCTGGTAGGTGCGGACGCCGAGCCGGTAGCGCCCGGACTGGCCTTCCACGGCGACGAGATAGGACCGGGCCGTGAGTGTGGTGATGAGTTCGTGCACAGTGGTGCGCGGCAGCTGGAGTTTGCGGACGATGTCGGGGGCCGACAGCGTCCCGTCCCCGTCGAGGAAGAGCTCCAGAATGTCGAGAGCCCGGGTGACAGCGGGCACGTGGCGCCCCATGACTTCCCCCTTGTTCGAGATGGCAACGTTCGAGAAGCGACTGTTCGAGATATCAACGCTTGACCGACTGAGCGAACAGTCTATCGCCGCAGCCTTCCGCCGGTAAGCGGTGCGGATCTGCTGTTTTCGCTGTCCGACCCATTGACACCCGCCCTCCACGGTCCTTACCTTCACCGCAGAATCTCGAACACCGTCCGATATACCGAACATTGAGGTTGCTCGTGACTCCTCCCTCCGCGCCGGCCACCGGCAAACGCCGACCGGGCGAGCCGGCGCTCGCCGCACTCGGCCTGGCCGCTCCCGCCGAGAACCCGGCGGACGCCTCCCCGCACCGGTTCCCCGACGGGGGCGGCTGGCGCACCGAGATCCCCTCCTGCGAGGGCCCCGAGGTGCTCGCCGTCGTACTCGACGAGGCCGCCCGGCTGGACCTGCCGATCCACCGCGTCAGCCAGGGCAGCGGCGTCTGGATGCTGACCGACCGCGAGATCACCGAGATGGTGCAGGCGACGGCCGAACGCGGCATCGAGCTCTGCCTGTTCACCGGACCGCGCGGCACCTGGGACACCGGCGCGTCGACCCGTACCGACTCCGGCGGCTCCGGGCTGCGGGCCCGCGGTCACGACGCGCTCGCCGGGTGCGTCGAGGACGCCCTGCGCGCCGCCTCCCTCGGCGTCCGGTGCCTGCTCGTCGCGGACGAGGGGGTGCTCTGGTGCCTGCACCGGCTGCGGGCGCAGGGGGTGCTGCCGGCCGACACGACGTTCAAGGTCTCCGCACTCGTCGGCCCGGTCAACCCGGCCGCGTACGCGGTCCATGAGCGTCTCGGCGCCGACTCCGTCAACGTCCCCTCGGACCTGACGCCGGCTCACCTCACCGAGATCCGCCGGGTCAGCGGCGCGCCGATGGACCTCTACGTCGAGGCCCCCGACGACCTCGGCGGCTACGTCCGCATGTACGAGACGGCCGAACTGATCCGGCGCGGCGCCCCGCTGTACCTCAAGTTCGGGCTGAGCAGGGCTCCCGGTTTCTACCCGTACGGCGCCCAGATGCGGGACGCGATGCTGGCATCGGCCCGCGAACGCGTCCGGCGCGGACGGCTCGTGCTCGACCTGCTCGCCCGGCACGGCGCCGACGGCGGGATGTCGCCGCTCGGCTCCCGCCTCCCCGGCCCGCTGCACCGCTTCCCGGTCACCGACCTGCCCACAGACCTGCCCGGCGCCGCTCCGGCGGTCGTTCTCTCACCTCTGAAGGACTGATGATGATGCGTAACCGCCGAACCACGCTCGCAACCGCCGTCGCCGCCGCGCTCGCGCTGTCCCTCGCCGCCTGCGGCCAGAACAGCACGGGCGGCAGCAAGCAGGAGGACAAGGGCGGCAAGGGCTCCACCATCGGCATCGCCATGCCCACCAAGTCGTCGGAGCGGTGGATCGCCGACGGCGACAACATGGCCGCCCAGTTCCAGAAGCTCGGCTACAAGACGGATCTGCAGTACGGCGACGACGACGTCGACCAGCAGGTCAACCAGATCGAGAACATGATCACCAAGGGCGTCGACGTCCTCGTCGTCGCCGCCATCGACGGCCGGGCGCTGGGCGACGTGCTGCGCCAGGCGGGCGATCAGGGCATCAAGGTGATCTCGTACGACCGGCTGATCCTCGGCAGCGACGACGTCGACTACTACGCGTCCTTCGACAACGAGAAGGTCGGCGAGCTCCAGGCCGGCTACATCGTGGAGAAGCTGGGCCTGAAGGACGGCGGCGCGAAGGGCCCGTTCACCGTCGAGCTGTTCGCCGGCTCGCCCGACGACAACAACACCCGCTTCTTCTTCCAGGGCGCGTGGAAGGTCCTCAAGCCCTACATCGACAAGAAGCAGCTCGTGGTCCGCAGCGGGCAGACCCGGCTGGAGCAGATCACCACCCTGCGCTGGGACGGCGGCACCGCGCAGAAGCGCATGGACGACCTGCTGACCGGCTCGTACTCCTCGGACACCGTGGACGCCGTGCTCTCCCCGTACGACGGCATCTCGATCGGCATCCTGTCCGCGCTCAAGTCCGACGGCTACGGCACCAAGGCCAAGCCGTACCCGGTGGTCACCGGGCAGGACGCGGAGGTCGCCTCCGTGAAGTCCATCATCGCCGGGCAGCAGACGCAGACCGTCTACAAGGACACCCGGGCGCTCGCCAAGCAGGCCGTGCAGATGGCCGACGCCGTGCTGAACGACAAGAAGCCCGAGGTCAACGACACCACGACCTACGACAACGAGAAGAAGGTCGTGCCCGCCTTCCTGCTCGACCCGGTCAGCGTCGACAAGTCCAACTACCAGCAGGTGCTCGTCGACTCGGGCTACATCAAGGCGAGCGACCTGTGACGGGCGGCGCCGCCGCGCCGATCCTCCAGATGCGCTCGATCGGCAAGTCGTTCCCCGGGGTGCGCGCGCTGTCCGACGTGACGCTGACCGTGGCGCCCGGCGAGGTGCACGCCATCTGCGGGGAGAACGGCGCCGGCAAGTCGACGCTGATGAAGGTCCTCAGCGGGGTGCATCCGCACGGCAGTTACGAGGGGGACATCCTCTTCGAGGGCGAGCGGTGCGCCTTCAAGGACATCCGGGCCAGCGAGGACCGCGGCATCGTCATCATCCACCAGGAACTCGCCCTGGTGCCGTACCTGTCCATCGCCGAGAACATCTTCCTCGGCAACGAGCACTCCCGGCGCGGCGTCATCAGCTGGAACGAGACCCTGCGCCACGCCGCCGCCCTGCTCCAGCGCGTCGGCCTCCGGGAGCATCCGCAGACCCGGGTCGCGGACATCGGCGTCGGCAAGCAGCAGCTCGTGGAGATCGCCAAGGCGCTCTCCAAGAAGGTGAAGCTGCTGATCCTGGACGAGCCGACGGCCGCGCTCAACGACGAGGACAGCGCCAAACTCCTCGTCCTGATGAAGGAGTTGAAGGAGCAGGGCATCACCTCGATCATCATCTCGCACAAGCTGGGCGAGATCGCCGAGGTCGCCGACTCCGTCACCGTCATCCGCGACGGCCGCACCATCGAGACGCTCGACGTCAGGGACGGCGACACCACGGAGGACCGCATCATCCGCGGCATGGTCGGCCGCGACCTGGACCACCGGTTCCCGGAGCGCACGCCGTGGACCGGCGACCAGGGCGCCCACCCCGCGCTGGAGATACGGGACTGGACGGTGCACCACCCCATCGATCAGCAGCGCAAGGTGGTCGACAACGTGTCCGTCGACGTCCGCCGGGGCGAGATCGTCGGCATCGCCGGGCTGATGGGGGCCGGCCGCACGGAGCTGGCCATGAGCGTCTTCGGCCGCTCCTACGGACGCAACATCAGCGGAACGGTGCTCAAGGACGGCAAGGAGATCAGGACCCGCACGGTCCCGGAGGCGGTCGGACACGGCATCGCGTACGTCACCGAGGACCGCAAGCACTACGGCCTCAACCTGATCGACACCATCGGCCGCAACATCACCATGAGCGCCCTGTCCAAGGTCTCGCGGCGCGGCATCGTGGACGAGCACGCGGAGCGCCGGGTCGCCGAGTCGTACCGCACCAGCATGAACATCAAGGCGCCGACGGTCATGGAGCAGGTCGGCCGGCTGTCCGGCGGCAACCAGCAGAAGGTCGTCCTCAGCAAGTGGATCTTCGCCGGTCCCGATGTGCTGATCCTCGACGAACCGACCCGCGGCATCGACGTGGGCGCGAAGTTCGAGATCTACACCGTGATCGACCGGCTCGCCGCCGAGGGCAAGGCCGTCGTCCTCATCTCCTCCGAACTCCCCGAACTGCTCGGCATGTGCGACCGCATCTACACGATGTCCGCCGGGCGCCTCACGGGCGAGGTGCCGCGCGGGGAGGCGACCCAGGAAGTCCTCATGCGCCGCATGACCGACACCAGCGACAAGAGGTAACAGACATGGGCCCGGTCACCACCGACGCCAAGAACAGCCGGCCCAGCCCGGCGCCGCCGGGCGCACGCGCCGGCACGAAGTCGCTCCTGATGGACGCGGCCCGCCGCAACATGCGGCAGTACGGGATGCTCGTCGCCCTGGCGCTCATCGTCGTGCTGTTCGAGATATGGACCGACGGTGTCCTGCTGATGCCGAACAACGTCACCAATCTCGTGCTCCAGAACAGCTACATCCTGGTGCTCGGCATCGGCATGATGATCGTCATCATCTCGGGCCACATCGACCTGTCGGTCGGTTCCCTGGCGGCCTTCGTCTCCGCGGCCTGCGCGGTGATGATGGTCGAGCACGACGTGCCGTGGATGCTCGCCCTGGTGCTGGCCCTGTGCCTCGGCGCGGTCGCGGGGGCGTGGCAGGGCTTCTGGATCGCGTACGTCGGCATCCCGTCGTTCATCGTCACGCTGGCGGGCATGCTGCTGTTCCGCGGCGGCACCCAGATCCTGCTCGGCAGCCGTTCCCTCGGGCCGTTCCCCGAAGGGTTCCAGAAGATCTCCACCGGCTATCTGCCGGAGATCGGCCCGGTCACCAACTACCACAACCTGACGCTGCTGCTGGGTCTCGCGCTGCTCGCGTTCGCCCTGTGGCAGGAGGTCCGCGACCGGCGCCGGCAGCAGAAGTACGAGCTCGACGTGCTGCCGAGGGGCCTCTTCCTGGCCAAGTGCGCCGCCCTCGCGGCGGCGGTCCTCGCCTTCACCATGACCCTCGCCAGCTACCGCGGCGCCCCGGTCGTGCTGCTGCTCCTGGCCGCCCTGCTCGTCGGCTTCGGCTTCGTGATGCGCAACGCGGTCGTCGGACGCCATGTCTACGCCCTCGGCGGCAACCAGGCGGCGGCCAAGCTGTCGGGCGTGAAGGACAAGCGCGTCACGTTCCTGGTGTTCGTCAACATGGGTGTGCTGGCGGCGCTGGCCGGCGTCGTCTACGCCGCGCGTCTGAACGCCGGTGTGCCGCAGGCGGGCGTGAACTTCGAACTCGAGGCCATCGCGGCGGCGTTCATCGGCGGCGCGTCCATGAGCGGCGGCGTCGGGACGGTGCTCGGCGCGGTCATCGGCGGCCTGGTCCTCGGTGTGCTCAACAACGGCATGTCGCTCGTCGGCATCGGCAGCGACTACCAGCAGGTCATCAAGGGGCTGGTGCTGCTGGCGGCGGTCGGGTTCGACGTCTGGAACAAGCGCAAGGTCGGTTCCTGACCTACTGACTGACGCCGGGCGAGCGGGGCCGCCGGTACGAACTTCCGTACCGGCGGCCCGCCGCCGTCCGGGCCGGGACGGGGCCGACGGGGTGCCGAGCGCCGCCTCCGCGCGCCCGCTTCCCGAGCTCCGTCAGAAGGTGGCGAAGGAGTGCACCGTCGAGGACCGGTACGTCTGCCCGGGGCGCAGCACGGTCGAGGGGAAGCCGGGCCGGTTGGGCGAGTCGGGGAAGTGCTGGGTCTCCAGACAGAAGCCGTCGCCCTGGCGGTAGACCCGTCCTGAGGTGCCCTTCAGGGTGCCGTCGAGGAAGTTCCCGCTGTAGAACTGCACTCCCGGCTCGGTGGTGGCGATCCTCATGATCCGTCCGGAGGCGGGTTCCACCACGGTGATCACCTGCTCCGGCGTCGCGGTGGCACCCTTGTCGAGCACGAAGTTGTGGTCGTACCCCTGCCCCAGCAGTATCTGCTCGTGGCCCTCGCGCAGGTCGTCGCCGATGCGCTTGGCGTGCCGGAAGTCGAAGGGCGTCCGTGCCACCGGCGCCCGTTCGCCGGTCGGGATGAGCGTGGCGTCGACGGGCGTGTAGCGGGAGGCGTCGATCCGCAGCCGGTGGTCGTGGACGGCGCCGCTGCCCTCCCCTGCCAGGTTGAAGTAGGTGTGGTTGGTGAGGTTGACGACGGTGGGCCGGTCCGTGGTCGCCTCGTAGTCGATGCGGAAGTCGCCGCGCGGGGTGAGGACGTAGTCGACCCGGATGGTCAGGGCGCCGGGATAGCCCATCTCGCCGTCCGGGCTGACGCGGCGCAGGGTGAGCCCGGTGTCGGCCCCCCTCCGGTACGGCTCGACGTCCCACACGCGCTTGTCGAAGCCCTGGTCCCCGCCGTGGAGACTGTTGGGGCCGTCGTTGGCCGGGAGCCGGTACACGGTGCCGTCGAGGGTGAACCGGGCGCCGGCTATGCGGTTTCCGTAGCGGCCGATGAGGGCGCCGAAGTACGGGCTCTTCGCGACGTAGCCGGCCAGGTCGGCGAAGCCGAGCGACACGTTCGCCGGGCGGCCGCGGCGGTCGGGGATCTCGAGCGCCTGGACGATGCCGCCGTACGACAGGACCCGCAGCCGGGTACCGCCGCTCGCGACGGTCCACCGGTCGACGGGGGTGCCGTCGGCCAGTGTCCCGAAGCGTTCGCGGACCGGCTCGTGTGCGCGGGCGGCCCCTCCGGCAGCCGGGTCGGCCGCTGCTGCCGTCGTGGTGGCCGCGGCCGCTGCGGCGCCCGCGGCCGCCGCCAGGACCGCGCGCCTGCTGGTCGTCATGGTTCCTCATCACTCCTTCGCCGGCCGCCGAATTTGCGACCTGTTCGATATGTCGATCAACGTTCGAGAAGGTGGCGTAAGTCAACGACCGGGTTCGCGTCATGTCAACAGCCCGCGCAGACCCGCGTATTGACGCACCCGGACCGGCTCCCCCATGCTCGCCATGCGCTATTTCGCACAACGTTCGGCATCTCGAACGAATTGTCTCTAGGAGAGCCCCATGGCAACCCGCACGACAAGCACGCGCGCGCCATCCCGACGCCCATGGACGAAGCCGTGGCCCCGTCTGTGTACGGGCATCCTGCTGGCCTGCACCCTCGGCGCCGGCCCGGCCACCGCGTCGGACGTGCCCGGCGCGGCCGCCGCGGCCGATACGCCCGCCGCACCCGCCGCACCTGTCACCGACTACAGCCTCACCGTCGATCCCTCCGGCCGCGGCGCCTCGATCGACGACTCGATGTACGGCATCTTCTACGAGGACATCAACCGCGCCGCGGACGGCGGTCTGTACGCGGAGCTCGTACAGAACCGCTCCTTCGAGTACGACCGTACGGACAACTCCTCGTACACGCCCCTGACTTCATGGGCCACGACCACGGCGGGGGCCGCCACCGCCGAGGTCGTCGACGACGACGGCCGCCTGAACGAACGCAACAGGCGCTATCTGCGGGTGTCCCTCGACGGACCCGACGCCGGCGTGCGGCTCACCAACAGCGGATACAACACCGGCATCGCCGTGCGGGCCGGGCAGCGGTACGACTTCTCGGTGTGGGCCCGCACCGACCGGACCGGCGGCACCCCGCTGACCGTCTCCCTGGACGACGCGTCCGGAGCCCTCGCCGAGCCGCTGACCGTCCGGGCCGGCAGCGACCGCTGGACCCGCTACACGGGCACCCTCACCGCGAGCCGCACCAGCACCGAGGGCCGGCTCACCGTCGGCGCCGGCGGCTCCGGGACGCTGCGGCTCGACATGGTCTCGCTCTTCCCGAGGAACACGTACAAGAACCGGCCGAACGGCATGCGCGAGGACCTCGCCCGCAAGATCGCCGCCCTGCAGCCCGGCTTCCTGCGCTTCCCCGGCGGCTGCCTGGTCAACACCGGGAGCCACGAGGCCTACGAGGCGCCCGACTGGGAACGCAGCCGCTCCTACCAGTGGAAGGACACCATCGGGCCCGTCGAGCAGCGCGCCACCAACGCCAACTTCTGGGGCTACAACCAGTCCTACGGCCTCGGCTACTACGAGTACTTCCAGTTCGCCGAGGACATCGGCGCGATGCCCGTACCCGTCGTCCCCGCGCTGGTCACCGGCTGCGGCCAGAACCGCGCCACCGACGACCCCGAGCTGCTGCGGCGGCACATCCAGGACACGCTGGACCTGATCGAGTTCGCCAACGGGCCCAGGACCTCGCCCTGGGGCGCGAAGCGTGCCGAGATGGGCCACCCGAAGCCGTTCGGCCTCACCCACCTCGCGGTCGGCAACGAAGAGAACCTCCCCGACGAGTTCATGGCCCGCTTCACCCAATTCCGCGACGCCATCGCGGAGCGGTACCCGGACATCACCGTCATCAGCAACTCGGGCCCGGACGACACGGGGCCCGTGTTCGACCGCGCCTGGGAGCTCAGCCGGGCGGCAGGCGCCGCCATGGTCGACGAGCACTACTACAACAACCCGTCGTGGTTCCTGGAGAACAACGACCGCTACGACTCGTACGACCGCGAGGGCCCCCAGGTGTTCCTCGGCGAGTACGCCTCCCGGGACAACCGGTTCCGCAACGCCCTGGCGGAGGCCGCCTTCATGACCGGCCTCGAACGCAACGCGGCCATCGTCAAGATGGCGTCCTACGCACCGCTGCTCGCCAACGAGGACTACGTGCAGTGGCAGCCGAACATGATCTGGTTCGACAACCACCGGTCGTGGGGCTCGGCCAACTACGAGATGCAGAAGCTGTTCATGACCAACGTCGGCGACCACGTCGTGCCCAGCGAGGCGTCCGGCACCCCGGCGGCCGAGGCCGGCATCACCGGCGCGGTCGGGCTGTCGACCTGGGCGACCAGCGCCTCGTACGACGACGTCTCCGTCACCTCCGCCGACGGCCGCACCCTGCTCCGGGACGACTTCTCCGGCACCGACTCCCAGTGGACCAGGGCGGCGGGCCGCGGCTCCTGGCAGATCGAGGACGGGGCGTTCGTCCAGTCCGACGACGCCGCCGAGGACACCATGGTCACCGCCGGGGACCCGCAGTGGGAAAACTACGACCTGCGGGTGAAGGCCACGAAGAAGTCGGGCCGCGAGGGCTTCCTGGTCGCCTTCGGCGTCAAGGACACCGGCAACCACTACTGGTGGAACCTCGGCGGCTGGAACAACACCCGTTCCGCCGTGGAACAGGCCGAGCACGGCGCGAAGAACGTCGTGATCGAGGACGGCACGACGATCAACGCGGGCCAGGAGTACGACCTGCTGGTCAAGATCCGCGGCCGGCAGGTGACGCTCTTCCTCGACGGCAAGGAGTGGGGCAGCTTCACCGACCGACCGGCGGAGCCCTTCCGCCAGGTCGTGACCTACGACCGGGCCCGCGGCGAGCTCGTCGTCAAGGTCGTCAACGCCCAGGACGCGTCGGCCCGCACCCGTATCGACCTCGGCCGCCGGACCGACGTCTCACCGGTCGCCCGCCTGACGACCCTCGCGGGCGACCCGGACGCGGTCAACACGGCGACGGCCACCCCGATCAGCCCGAAACGCTCGGTGCTGCGCGGCGTGGACAACGCCTTCAGCCACACGTTCCCGCCGAACTCGGTGACGTTCCTGCGCATCGAGGCGACCACGCCCGGCGGCTGACCGGTCAGTCCCGGCGCGCGTAGCCGCGGCCCGCGCCCCGCCCCGGCGACCCTCGGGAGGTCCTGAGTCCCTGATCCGCCGGGGCCGGGCCCGGGTCACGTTCTGACGTGCCCGGCCCTCGCCCCACGCGCACCCGTCCCTTGTCCCGCCGCGGCCCGCACCCGTAAAGTGGCCGGACAGCAAGCGCTTTCTAGCGCGCTCTCCCTGAGGAGCAACCCCATGTCTCGCCCCACCAGGCGGCTGCGTGCCGCCGTCGTCGGTACCGGAGCCATCGCGCGCGGCAGCCATCTGCCCGCACTGGCCGACCACGCCGACGCCGTGGAACTCATCGCCGCCGTCGATGTGAACACCGCGCAGCTCGACGCGTTCCGCGCCGTCGCCGGTGCGGGCGTCGAGGGCTACGCCGGCGTCGGCGAGATGCTGGCCGGCGCCCGCCCCGACCTGGTGCTGCTCGCGTCGCCGCCCGCGTTCCACCGCGAGCAGACCGTGGCGGCGCTGCGGGCGGGCGCCTGGGTACTGTGCGAGAAGCCGTTGTGTCTGTCGCTCGCCGAGTTCGACGCGATGGCGGCGGCCGAGGGCAAGGACGGCTCGGGCGGGCCGTATCTGTCCGTCGTCTTCCAGCACCGCTACGGCTCCGGGGCCGAGCACGCCCGCGAGCTGCTGAGCGCCGGAAAGCTCGGCGCGCCGCTCGTCGCCCACTGCCAGACCACCTGGTACCGCGACACGGACTACTACGCCGTACCGTGGCGCGGCCGTTGGGCCACCGAGGGCGGCGGCCCCTCCATGGGGCACGGCATCCACCAGATCGACCTGCTGCTGCATCTGCTCGGCGAGTGGACCGAGATACGCGCCATGGCGGGCCGCCTCGTTCACGACGTGGAGAGCGAGGACGTCTCCACGGCGCTCGTGCGCTTCGCGAACGGCGCGATGGCCACCGTCGTCAACAGCGTCGTGTCGCCGCAGGAGGTCAGCCGGATCCGCGTCGACTGCGCCGACGCGACCGTCGAACTCACCCATCTCTACGGGCACTCCAACGACGACTGGAGCTACACCCCCGCCCCGCACGCCGCCGCCGACGAGCAGCGCGTCAAGGCGTGGCGGACGCCCGCCGCCGAGGTGCCGAGCTCGCACTCCGCCCAGCTGGCCGGTGTCCTCGCGGCGATGCGCGCGGGGACGCGGCCGCCCGGCGGCGGGCCGGACGCCCGCCGGACCCTGGAGTTCGTCGCCGCGCTGTACAAGTCGGCCTTCACCGGACTGCCCGTGCGGGCCCGTGAGATCACGCCCGGCGACCCGTACTACTCCGCCATGCACGGCGGTCACCCCGACTGGGCGCCCGTCCCCGCCACGGGCGGCGGCCGGTGAGCGCCCCGGTCCAGATCACGCACACGCACGGCGAGAAGGTCGTCGTCTCGTGCGCGGGCGTGGAGCTGATGACGTACGTCTACCCGCCCGACCCCGAGGCGTTCGAGTCCCGCAAGCCGTACGTCCATCCGCTGCGGACGCTGTCCGGCCGCGTCGTCACGGGCTACCGCCCCAATGACCACCGTTGGCACAAGGGCCTGCAGATGACGGCCAGCCATCTGTCCGGGCAGAACTTCTGGGGCGGCAACTCCTATGTGCACGGCGAGGGTTACCTTCCGCTGCCGGACCGGATCGGCTGGATGCGGCACGACGGTTTCGACGCCCTGACGGCCGAGGACGACCGGCTGACGCTGGCCGAGCGGCTCACCTGGATCGAGAACGGCGGGACCGAGTGGGCTCGCGAACGGCGCACCCTCACCGTCCACTCCGTGGAGCCGGAGGCCGGGTCGTGGGCGCTCGACTGGTCCATACACCTCACCAACGTGCGTGACGAGCCGCTGCGCTTCGGCTCACCGACGACCGCCGGCCGTCAGACGGCCGGCTACACCGGGCTGCACTGGCGCGGCCCGCGCGACTTCACCGGCGGGCAGGTCTTCGGCCCGAACGGCCCGGACAGTCAGCACGGACCGGAGGGCCGGCACGGCGACGGAGAGGCGGGGGCCGCCGCTCTGATGGGACGGCACACGCCCTGGCTGGCCTTCACCGCCGTGCACGACGAGGTCGACGCGTCCAGCACCCTCGTCTTCGCCCACGCGCCGGAGAACGAGCGCGCGATCCATCCGTCCCACTGGTTCGTACGGTCGGAGCCGACCCCGACGGTCGCCTTCTCCTGGGCGTTCCACGAGGAGTTCGCGCTCCCGCCGGAGGCCGCCTTCGCCTACCGCTACCGGATCGTGGTGGCCGACGGCGCACTGGACCGCAGGGGGATCGAGTCCCGCCTGCGGTCCTGGTGACACAGTCCGAAGGGCGTTACGGCATACGGTCGCCCAGCAGCGCCAGGTTCTCGATCGCTGCGAGGCCGTAGAGCGAGGTGTCGTTGGTGTGGACCCAGTTGGCCTCACTGCCCGGCACCAGTGTGACCGGGCCGCCGACCTCCTCCGTGGCCCAGGGGGCGGACTCCTTGTAGCCGTCGCTGTTGTAGAACTTCTCCCAGGCGCGCCGGGCCAGCTTCTCGTCGCCGGTCTGCACGGCGGCGTACGCGTCGAGCCGCGAGTGGCCCTGGAAGAGGATCAGCGAGCCGAAGTGCGAGCCGTAGCGCGCGGCCTGTTCGGCCTTGGTGGCGTTGAAGTAGCGGCAGTAGTCAAGGTATGCCTCCTTGAACTCCGGCATGTCGACGAGGTCGATCAGTTCGGCGCACAGCTCGTTCAGGCCGAAGACCGCGGAGAGGTGCGAAACGCCGACCTTGGGCTCCTTGTCGATCGCGAACCGGCCGGTGTCGAGGTCGTAGAGCCCGCTGCCCTGGACGAAGCCGTTGGGCTGGGCGGCGATGGTCTCCATCGTGGAGAGCACCCTGGCCTTCGCCTTGGCCGCCTTGGGGCCGCCGCGCTCCCATTCGGTGAGCCAGGCGGAGACGAGGCCGCTCCAGTCGGTGCCGAAGCCGATGGACAGGGCGTGGCGGTCGGGGGTGTACGGCTCGGTGCGGATCTTCCGGATGGGGTCGAGGGCGAGGAAGGTCTCGTCGGAGTCGACGTTGGCGTGCATCAGGTCGCCGGTGCGTTCGTCGGCGGTGAGGAAGTAGTAGAACCGGCGGTACGTGGTGTTGGCGATGCGCTGCTGCTTGGCGCTGTCGGCGTAGTGCTGGATGCCGTGCCGGGTGCCGAGGCCGGCCCATTCGCCGAGGTGGTAGACGTCGACCTCGCCGGTGTGGCGGGTCATGGCCTCGGCGAACCGGAAGATGTCGGCGCGGCCGGAGCGCAGGTAGGCGTACCAGAGCCAGAGGTCGGGCGAGAGTTCTGAGTTGTCCCAGGCGTAGCCGCCGACGTCGTAGCGCCACTGGTGCCTGGCCGGGTCGTAGCTGTGCATGATGTCGCCGTAGTCCCAGAAGCCGTACCAGCGCCGCATGTCGACCTGGTCGCGGTAGTACGTGAAGAGGAAGTCGAGGTGGTCCTCGATCCGGGCCTTGGCCGGGGTGGAGCGGTCGGGCTCGGCGAACAGGCCGCCGAAGACCTTGGCGGACACGAGTTGGGCGGGCGGCGCGGCGAGCTGGGGCGGGGTGCGGACGGCGGCCGTCTCCTTCGCCAGGGTGCCGGCGCCGGGGGTGGAGTCGTGGGCCCAGAAGAGGAGTTCGCTGGTGCGGGCGATGCCGTAGGGGGTGCCGAAGCCGGGCTCGTAGTCCTCGTAGGTGATGTTGAGCCCTTCGAGCTGCTTCTCGTAGGTGTCCTGGCCGAGGCCGTCGTGGTAGAAGCGCAGATCCATCGGCTGGGCCTCGGGGGACCAGAGCCAGAGGGTGACTTCGGCGCTGTCGGTGTGGGCGTCGCGGATGTCGAGTCCAGCGGGGTGCTTCTCCCAGAAGTCGCGCAGCCCGAAGGACAGACCGCCGCTCGCGCCGCCGACGTAGCCGAAGCCGGAGGCGCGTCGGCCGCCGCCGGCCGCGATCCAGCCGTGGCCCTTCTTGGTGCGCTTGCGCACGGTGAAGCCGTCGGCGGAGAGCTGGCTGAGGGTGTAGTCGCCCCAGTCGGGCACCAGGTGGAGCCGGCTGGTGACCCGCTGGTCCCAGGTGGCCGGGTCGGGCAGCTTCCGGCCCTCGAACTGGGCCGCCTGGACGGCCGCTCCGGGGTCGCGGCGCAGTCCGGTGACGCCCTTGACGGCTTCGCGCAGCATGCCGGTGCCGTCGCCGCCGATCCGGATGTGCCGGTCGTACGCCGGGTCCCGCATCGGCACGGTGAAGCGGACGCCGAGCCCGCGGATGAAGTCGCCGCTCGCCATGCCGGGCTCCTGGGTGCCGTCGTAGGTGATGGTGTGCACCATGCGGAACGACTCGGCGCCCGCGTAGAAGTAGAGCCGGACGGAGAAGGGCAGCCAACTGCGGTTGCCGCGGCGGTGCTTGCCGTCGATGCGGACCACGGCGCGTACGGGCCCGTCCTGTTCGACCCGGGTCTCGGCGATGTGGCTCTCGAAGCGTTCGTAGATCTCCCTGCCCTGGTCGCCGTCCTCGATCTCGCCCTGGCGGAGCATGACGAGCCGTCCGTCCCTGGCGATCTCGGTGGAGCCCCGGGTGACGGACTTGACGAGGCTGGATCCGCTTCTGCCGAGTTTCGCGGTGATGACGCCGGTGGAGACGGTGACCGTGCCGCCCGTGGTGGTGACGGTGACCCGCCGCGCGGGGGCTGCGGCGCTGCCGGCGGTGAGGGTGAACGCGTCCGCGGTCCGCTCGGGGCCGATGGCGTGGGCGCTCCACTTGAGGGACCCGTCGGGCCACTGGGCGAGGGGCCAGGACTGGACCGGGACCTCCCGGCCGTCGGGGGTGGCCAGCGAGAAGGTCTGGTCCTTGGGGTAGGCGCCCTTGGGCCAGGGCACGCCGAGCGTGGTGCCGGGGGCGGCCCCGAGCCCGTCGGCCTCGAGCCATTTCAGGGTCACCGGCTGGGGGTCGGCGGCCTCGGCCCTGGGCGCCGCCTGGGCGGTGCTGCCGCCGAGGGCCCAGCTGAACTGGGCGGCCGCGCCGGCGGCCGCGGCCGCCGAGAGCAGGGTTCTGCGGGAGATGGGGGACATGACAATTCCTTCCGTACGACCGTGCGGGCGGGAAGAGGAAGCGGTACGGACAAAGCGGTCAGCGGGCGGCGTACCGTGTCTCGACGGCCACCGCGGCCGCCGCGACGGCGCCGGTCACCGGGACGGCGAGCGGCGCCATGAACCAGGCGGAGGCCGCCACCACGGCGAACCCGCCGACCAGCAGCAGCGATCCGGCCGGGTCGCGTACGGTGCGCCGGGCCGCCGCGGGCAGCAGGTCGCGCCAGCGGGCGCCGGGGTGCCAGGCGGCGGCCGCGCGCAGCACCGCGACGACGGCGGCGATGAAGGCGAGGACGCCGACGGTGCCGGTGAACGGCCCGCCGGGCAGCCCGGCCCGTACGGCGGCGAGGTTCACCCAGAGCAGCCACAGCGCCACGAGGCCGGACAGGCCGACGAGCCAACCGCCGCGCGCCGCGGCCGTGAAGTCGGCCGCGAACAGCCGCCACCCGGACGCGTCGTGGCGCAGATGGCGCCGCAGATGACGGGCCCCGGCGGCGAACGCGGCCGGGGCCGTCAGCAGCGGCAGGGCGGCGAGGGCCATCCACACCCCGGTGAGCAGGCACTCGGCGAAGACGCCGAAGCCGGTGGAGAGCCGGGAGGTGTGCTGTGTCGCGGATCGCGCTGCCATGGGCGGTCAGCCCTTCAGGCCGGAGGTGGCCATGCCGTCGATGAGATAGCGCTGGAAGGCGAGGAAGAACGCCAGCACGGGCAGCAGCGCGACGAGCGACATGGCGATCATGCCGCCGTAGTCGGCGACGGCGTCCTGGTCGATGAACATCTTCAGACCCAGCGAGACGGTGTACTTCTCCGGCTCGTTCAGATAGATCAGCGGGCCCATGAAGTCGTTCCAGGCGTTGATGAAGGTGAAGATGGCGCTGGTGATGAGCGCGGGCCGGCACAGCGGCAGCACGATCGACCAGTAGATCCGCAGATGCCCGCAGCCGTCGAGCCGGGCGGCCTCGTCCAGTTCCTTCGGCAGGTTCCGCATGAACTGGAGCATGAGGAAGACGAAGAAGGCGTCGGTGGCGAGGTACTTGCCGAGCAGCAGCGGCACATAGGTGTTGATCAGTTCCATCTTCTGGAACAGCACGTACTGCGGGATCAGGATCACGTGGTACGGCAGCAGCAGGGTGCCGATCATCAGCGCGAACATCAGATTCCGTCCGGGGAACCGGATCTTGGCGAAGGCGTACGCGGCGAGCGAGCAGGACAGCAGCACGCCGGCCACGGAACCCACCGCGAGCAGTGTGGAGTTCACGAAGAAGGTGGAGATCGGGATGTCGGCGATGCCCTCGGTCAGCCGCCGGTAGTTGTCGGCGATCGGCTCGGTGGGGAACAGGTCGAGACTGCCGACGATGTCACCGCTCGGCTTGAGCGAACCGCCGATCACCCAGGCGACGGGGTAGAGCACGACGCCGAGCACCGCCAGCGCGCCGACGTGCCAGCTCAGCGAGCCGGTGCGACGCCGCCGGACGGTGGTGGATGTGCCGCTCATCGGGCCGCCTCCTCGTAGTGCACCCAGCGCCGCTGGGACCAGAACAGCACCGCGGTGACCAGGCCGACCGCGACGAGCAGCATCCAGGCCATGGCGGAGGCGAGGCCCATCCGGCTGTTCTCGAAGCCTTGTTGGTACAGGTAGCAGGTGTAGACGAGGGTGGCGTCGGCGGGCCCGCAGGTGCCGTTGCTGATGATGTACGCCGACCCGAAGATCTGGAACGAGTGGATGGTCTCCAGCAGGACGTTGAAGAACATCACCGGCGAGATCATCGGCAGTGTGATGCTCCAGAACCGCCGCCACGGTCCGGCGCCGTCGACCTGGGCCGCCTCGTACAGCTCCCGCGGCACCTGCTTGAGTCCGGCGAGGAAGATGACCATCGGCGCGCCGAACTGCCAGACGGTGAGGGCCACCAGGCTGTAGAGGATCCACGCCGGGTCGCCGATCCAGCCGCCGACGTCCATGCCGAAGAACGACTGGGCCCGGTCCACCACGGCGTCGTCGGAGAACAGCGCGCGCCACACGATGGCGACGGAGACGCTGGCGCCGACGAGCGACGGGGCGTAGAACGCGGCCCGGTAGAAGGCCTGGCCGCGCCGGCTCTGCGCCAGCAGCAGCGCCACGCCGAGGGCGAGGAGCAGCTTCAGCGGGGTGCCGATCAGGACGTACTTGACGGTGACCTCGACGGAGGTCCGCCAACGGGGGTCGGCGAACATCTCGGAGAAGTTGCCGAGGCCGATCCACTTCGGGGAGGCGAAGAGGTCGTAGTCGGTGAAGGCGAAGTAGAGCGAGGCGACCATCGGGCCCACGGTGAGCAGCAGGAAGCCGGCCATCCAGGGCGTCATGAACAGATAGCCGACCAGCCCGTCCCGCCGCACGTGGCCCCGGGCGGCGGGCGGGGCCGTGCCACGGGCCGGGAGCGGCTCGCCCGCCTGCCCCTCGGCCGCCGCGGGCTTCGTCACGGTGGTGCTTCCCATCAGGAGTCCAGAGCCGTCTTCGCCTCGGTGAAGAACTGCTTCACGGAGTTCTCGACAGGGGCCTTGCCGAGCGCCATGTCACCGGAGATCCGCAGGAACGCCGCCTCCACGATGTCGGCGCCGGCGGGGTGCGGGGTGATGGGCTCCAACACACCGGCGTCGGCTATCTGCTGCTCGTACGCGGCGATCTTCTTGCTGACCGGGTCGGCGGGCTCGAACGCCTCGAACTGCTCGGTGGTCGAGAGCACTCCGCGGTCGTACCCCATGATCCGGCCGGCCTCGGGGTCGTGGACCATGAAGCTGATGAAGGTCGCGACCTCGGCGGGGTGCTTGGTGCGGGCGCTGCCGCTGAGCATCAGCGAACCGAGGTACTGGCCGGTCCGCTTGCCGTCCTTGGTGGGGATGGGCGCGATGGCGTACGAACTGTCGCCCTCGGCGGTGTAACGCGCGGTGAAGTTGTCCCAGGTGAACTCGCCGCCGGCCAGCCCCTGCGCGAGAGCGGACTTGGGCTTGATCTGCTCAACCTTCTTCGGGTCGGCGTACAGGCCGGACTTGACGCGCTTCATCGCCTCCGTCCAGTACGGGATCAGGTCGCTCTCGGTGAAGCCGAGTCCGTTCTCGGTGAAGAACGCCTTGCCGTTCTGGCGGAGTATCAGGTCGTAGAGGTACATGATGCCGAAGGGGCCGGAGTCGCCGGCCCGGCCGGCCTTGTCGTGGATCCTGACGAGGGCGTCGTCCCAGTCGTCCCAGGTCCAGCCGGCCTTCGGGGTGACGCCGGCCCTCTCGTAGACCTTCTCGTCGATGATGTAGCCCATCGAGTTGGAACCGACGGGGACGCCGAGGAGCCTGCCGTCGATCTCGCCGAACTTCTCCAGGCCGGCCCGGAAGTCGGTCAGGTCCAGGTTGCCCTTCTCGGCCTGCGGGGCGAGGTCGAGCAGCACGCGCTTGGCGTCGTACTTGCGCAGGAAGCCGACGGCGTTCTGGAAGACGTCGGGCGGGTTGCCGCCCGCGGCCTGGGTGTTGAACTTCTTCCAGAAGTCCGCGTACTGCTGGAAGTCCGTCTTGACCTTGATCTTCGGGTGCTTCTCCTCGAAGAGGGCGATGGTCTTGTTGATCTTCTCGGCCCGGTCGTCCGCACCCCACCATGCGTAGCGGATGGTCACGGGGCCGCTGGAGGAGCCGCTGCCCGCGCCGCAGCCGGCGGCGGTGAGACCGGCACCGGCAAGGGACGCGCCGGCCGCCTTGAGGAAGGTCCGCCTCTCCACGTGCCTGGACATACGCATGATGCACCCTCTCGCCATGATGACTTGATGTGTGATGACTCGGTTGATGACTGCCTGATGAATGAATCGTTTCAGGAAAGCGCTTGCCACGAAATGTATGGGCGTGGCGAGATCGCGTCAACGGTTTGGGCGACGCCGAATTTCAACGACCGTCCGTCCGACATGCCGAACATCATGCGGGATGCCGGACGTTGGACGACGGTAACGGACGCCCGGGGCCTGCGCCAGAGTCCCTGCGCGCGGCTCTGGCGGGGGCGGGGCGGGGGCGGGCGGGTCCGGGCCGGTTCGGCGCAGCCCGTACGGGGGCCGTTCCGTGCGGGGCCGTTCGTGCGGGGCCGTTCCGTACGGGCTGCGCGCGGGGGCCGGGCGGCAAGAGGATCGCGACGCCGAAGGTCATCACGACCACGGCGCGCGGCGGGGCTGCGGCGAGGCCGGCCCGACCCGCCGCGCGCGTGGCGTGAACGCGGGACCGTGCGGCGCCCGTCGCCCCGGAGGTGGCGGCTCCGGGCCCGCCGCACACGGCCCACCGCCCGGGCCGCGCACCCCAGGAGCACCCGGGGGCGGCAACCAGGGCCGCACACCGGTGACGGCCAGTCGCGCCGTCAGGCGAGCCGGGATCATGAATCGATTCACGATCTCGACTCACCCACTCACCACCGCCCTCAGCGGTGCCCCAGCCACCCCGCCGCGGGCAGCAGCCTGTCGTCGTAGCCGAACAGGGCCTGGTTCTCCCACGCGTTGCCCGACGACGGATCCGCCAGGTCCCAGCCGTTGCCCTTGACCGCCGTCCACGTCGGGTCCCAGTAGATGACGCCCAGCCCTCGCCCGCCGGGCACCGCCTCGACCACGTTCATCACGTCGCGCACCCAGGCCGCCTGCCCCGCCGGCGTCGCCGGGTAGCCGGCGACGAGCTCGCCGGGGAGGTCGATGATGTTCTCGTGGCCGTCCTCGTCGTCCAGGCGGAACGGATACGCGGTCTCCGCGACCATGACCGGCTTGCCGTAACGGGCGGAGATGTCGTCCAGGTTGGTCTGGAGGTCGGACAGCGCGCCGTGCCAGTAGCCGTAGAAGGACAGGGCGATGACGTCGAAGCGCACCCCCTGCGCGGTGGCGTTGTCGAACCACCAGCGGTAGAGGCCGTTGTCCCCGCCGTGCGCCAGGTGCAGGGCGACCCGGGTGGAGGAGGAGACCGCCTTCGCCGCGTCGGTCCCGGACTTGAGGAGTCCGGCGGTGCGGCTCCAGTCGGCCGTGGAGCCCTCGGGCCAGAGCATCCCGGTGTTGATCTCGTTGCCGATCTGCACCATGTCGGCGGTGGTGCCCTGCGCCTCGAGGGCGTTCAGGACGTCGTACGTGTGGTCGTACACGTCCTTCTTCAGCTGCTCGTACGAGTGCGAGGACCAGGCCGCCGGCTTGGTCTGGGCGCCCGGGTCGGCCCAGATGTCGGAGTAGTGGAAGTCGACCAGCACCTTCATGCCCCGGGCCTTGATGCGCCGGGCCATCTCCAGCACGCGCGCCTTGTCGTTGTAGCCGTCGGCCGGGTCGACCCAGACCTTGAGCCGGCCGTAGTTCGCGCCCGCGGAGCCGAGGATGCCGAGCGCGTCCCCGGCCGTGCCGCCGCTGGTGCGGTAGGTGCCGCCGAAGTCCTCGCTCTTCTTGAGCATGGAGACGTCGACGCCCTTGACCGGGAGCCCGGAGGAGCCGGGGGTGAAGGCGAGGTCGTCGACGTTGATCCAGTTCCCCGCCTTCGCGTCGGAGTTGATGCTGACGGTGCACTGACCGCCGGTCACCCGGACGGAGGTGACGATCCGTATCCACTTCCCGTCGGGCGTGGGCGGCAGGTCGGTCCGCTGCTCGGCCGAGCCGCAGTTGCGCAGGGCGAGGTACGCGGAGTTCTGGCCGCCGCTCGAGCGCACCCAGGCGCTGAGCCGGTAGCTGCCGTTGCTGAGGCCGGTCAGGTACTGGTACGTCTCCACCTTGTACGCGGAGGACGACCAGTGGGAGAGGCGGCGGCTGCCGCTGTGCCCGCCGGCCTCGGCGTACGAGGCCGCGTCCTGACCGGTGGCCGAGTAGGTGGACCAGCCGGAGGTGCCGGACTCGAAGCCGGCGTTGGTGAGGGTCGAGGCCGCGCCGGCCTGTTGGGCCGGCAGGGCGGTGAACAGCAGGGCGCCGAGCGCGGGCAGGACCGCGGCTCTCAGCAGCCGTGGGCGGGAGGTGCGTCGTGCCTGGACGTGCATCGTCGAGTCCCTTCGACGGTGGTGGGCGAGGACGGGTGGTGCACCTGCCCGGGGGCGGCCGCCTCCTGGGCTCGCTTCCCGGCGGGCGCTCGATGCCGGTGTCGACGTTCTTCGGCCCGCGGTCGCCTTTCGCTCCCTCGGCCTCGCGTCGCTTTCGACACCGTCGCGCCCTCCGGTCGGTTCGCGGCAGGCTCGGCGGCCGCCCCCGGGGAGTTCTGGTCCGGTCGGCAGGTCAGGCGTCGAGCTGTACGACCCTGACGGCGCCGGCCGGGACGGTGAGCTGCCCGGCGGCGCGCTCGCCGCCGAGGAGTTCGGTGCCGGGCGCCTCCAGCGGCACCTTGGCGTCGTGTTCCGTGTGGTTGATCGCGAAGAGGAAGTCGCCGCTCTCTCCGGAGCGGCGCACCACCTCGACGTCACGGGGAAGTCCGGTGCGCGGTGCGAGGCCCGCGTCCTCACCGGCGCTCTGGAGGACCGTGTCCAGTCCGGCCGGGCCCAGCCGGGTGGACACGTACCAGGCGGTGCCCCGGCCGAGCCGGTGCCGGGTGACGGCCGGGCCCCCGGCGGCCGGGCCGTCTGCGTACGTCCACACGGTCTCGGCGCCGCGCGGGACGACGAACTCGGTCCAGACGTCGGCAGTCACAGGCGCTGCGCCGGGGCCGTCGACGCGTACGCTCTCGCCCTCCCCGAGCGGCGACCACTCCTCCACCGTGAGGCCGAGCACGTCGCGCAGCGCGCCCGGGTAGGGGCCGGGGTGCACGGCGTCGTGCTCGTCGACGATGCCGGAGAAGTACGAGACGACGAGCGTGCCGCCGCATCCCACGTACGCGCGCAGATTGCGGCCGGCTTCTCCGGTGGCGAGGTACAGGGCGGGCACGACGACCAGCGGGTAGGCCGACAGGTCGGCCTCGGGGTGGGCGAAGTCGACGGTCAGGTGCCGGTCGTAGAGCGCCTCGTAGAAGCTGTCGGCGCGCTCGCGGGCGTCGTGGTCCTCGCTGGGGCGCCATTCCAGGTTCTGCGCCCACCAGGACTGCCAGTCCCACACCATGGCCGCGTCGGCGACGGTACGGGTGTCCTTCAGCGCGGCGAGCGAGCCGATGTCGGCGCCGAGGCGGACGACCTCGCGCCAGATCCTGGAGTCGGTACCGGCGTGCGGCAGCATCGCGGAGTGGAACTTCTCCGCGCCCTTGCGGGACTGGCGCCACTGGAAGAACATGGCGCCCTCCGAGCCGCGGGCCACGTGCGCGAGGGAGTTGCGGGCCATCTCGCCGGGGCGCTTGGCCGGGTTGCGGGGCTGCCAGCTGACGCCGCTGGTGGAGTGCTCGAGCAGCAGCCAGGGGCCGCCGCCTGCGACGGAGCGGGTGAGGTCGGCGGCCATCGCCAGGTTGACATGGGTGCGGCGGCCGTCGGTCATCAGATAGTGGTCGTTGGTGACGAGGTCGACCTCGCGGCCCCAGGCCCAGTAGTCCACGGTGTCGCACTGGCTGAGCGCGGTCATGAAGTTGGTGGTGACGGGGACGCCGGGGGCGAGGCGGTGCAGGATGTCGCGCTCCGCGCGGAAGTTCTCGCGCATCGTGTCGTCGGCGAAGCGGCGGTAGTCGAGCTGGTGGGCGGGGTTGCCCGCGGTGGGGGTGAGCCGCGGCGGGTCGATCTCGTCGAGTGTGCCGTAGCGCAGGCCCCAGAAGGTGGTTCCCCAGGCGTCGTTGACCGCCTCGACGGAGCCGTAGCGGCCCTGGAGCCAGCGCCGGAAGTGGGCGGCGCAGTTGTCGCAGTAGCAGGCGCTGACGGGCACGCCGTACTCGTTGTGGACGTGCCACAGGGCGAGCGCGGGGTGGCCGGCGTACCGCTCGGCGAGCCGGGTGGTGATTGCGGCGGCGGCCTCGCGGTAGGCGGGGCTGCTGTGGCAGATGGCGGCGCGTGAGCCGAAGGCGTGGCGTATGCCCTCGCGGCTGACGGGCAGGGCGTCGGGGTGGGCGCGGTAGAACCAGGCGGGCGGGGAGACCGTGGGGGTGCCGAGGTCGGCGTCGACGCCGTTCTCGTACAGCAGGTCCAGCAGCCGGTCGAGCCAGCCGAAGTCGTATGTGCCGGGCCGGGGTTCGAGCAGGGCCCAGGAGAAGATCCCGACGCTCACCATGGTCACTCCGGCCTCGCGCATCAGCCGGACGTCCTCGTCCCAGACGCTCTTCGGCCATTGCTCGGGGTTGTAGTCCCCGCCGAAGGCGAGCCGGGCGCGGCCCTGGTGAGTGGTCTCCGGCATGAATCTCTCCTGAGGCATTGGATCCAACATGAATCAAAGATTCTGGGAACGTGCACACATCCATATCGATGCGATGACGCAACATAACCGCACACGAACAACCATTGACAAGCGTCCGGGACGTTTCTCTACTGTGAACGCTCACAGATGCAGAGCCGGCCACCGCGCCCCGCGGACCGGCCCTTCGGCCAGGGAGAAACAACCCATGTCCCACTCGCTGCACCGCCGCCTCGCGGCCACCGCCACCGCCGTCGCCCTCGGTGCGACGGCGCTCACCGCCTGCGGCTCGTCCGACGGTGGCGACCAGGCCGCGTCCGGCCCTGTGAAGCTCACCTACTGGGCCTGGGCGCCCGGCATGGACAAGGTCGCGGACCTGTGGAACAAGAAGAACCCTGACATCCGGGTCACGGTCCAGAAGCAGGCCTCCGGCGACGACCTCGTCACCAAGATCATCACGGCGCACAAGGCGAAGAAGGCCCCGGACCTCGTCCAGGCCGAGTACCAGGCACTGCCGACGCTGGTGAGCAACGACGCCCTCGCCGACATATCCGACGAGGTCGGCGACGCGAAGGACGAGTTCGCCCCCGGCGTGTGGCAGCAGACCACCCTGGGCTCCGACGCCGTGTACGCGGTGCCCCAGGACTCCGGGCCGATGATGTTCTACTACCGCGACGACCTGTTCCAGAAGTACGGCCTCGACGTCCCGGTCACCTGGGAGGAGTTCGCGCAGACCGCGCGCGAACTGAAGAAGAAGGCCCCGGACAAGGCCCTTACCACCTTCTCCTCCAACGACTCCGGACTCTTCGCCGGGCTCGCGCAGCAGGCCGGAGCCCGCTGGTGGACCATCGACGGCGAGAAGTGGAAGGTCGGCATCGACGACCCCGCCACCAAGAAGGTCGCCGACTTCTGGGGCGGTCTCGTCGCCGAGGGCGCCATCGACAACCAGCCGATGTACACCCCCGCCTGGAACAAGGCGCTCAACACCGGCGAGCAGATCGCCTGGGTCAGCGCCGTCTGGGCGCCCGGCACGCTCACCACCGCGGCCCCCGACACCAAGGGCAAGTGGAAGATGGCCCCGCTCCCCCAGTGGTACGACACGAAGAACGTGACCGGCAGCTGGGGCGGCTCCACCACCGCCGTCACCACGGACTCGAAGCACAAGGCGGCCGCCGCGAAGTTCGCCACCTGGCTCAACACGGACGAGGAGGCGCTGGCCGCCCTGGTGAAGGAGAGCGGCATCTACCCGGCCGCCACCTCCGCCCAGACCAGCGGCATCCTCGTCGAGGCCCCCGAGTTCTTCGCCGGCCAGCCCGACTTCTACAGCCGCGCCGCCGAGATCGCGAAGACCGCCGCCCCCGCCCACTGGGGCCCCAACGTGAATGTCGCGTACGCCACCTTCAAGGACGAGTTCGGCAAGGCCGCCAAGGCCAGGGCCGACTTCGGCGCCGCCCTCGGCCGGATGCAGGACGCCACCGTCGCGGACCTGGAGAAGCAGGGCTTCGAGGTCGCCAAGTGAGCATGTCCTCCGCCGGCCGAAGGGCACCGGGGAGAAGGACGCCGAACGGGGTGAGGACCGCCCCGTACGGCTTCCTCCTGCCGGCCGTCGTGCTCTTCGCCCTGTTCTTCGCGCTGCCCGTCGGATACGCGCTCTGGCTCAGCCTGCACAAGGTCGACGTCCAGGGCCTCGGCCTGGGCAAGAACGCCCGGACCGAGGTCTGGGCGGGCCTGGAGAACTACACCGCCGCCCTCACCGACTCCGATCTCGGACACGGCGCCCTGCGGGTCCTCGGCTACGGGGCGATCGTCGTCCCCGTCATGCTGGGCCTGGCCCTGCTGTTCGCGCTGCTCCTGGACACCGAGCGGGTCCGGGCGCGATCCTTCTCCCGGCTCACGATCTTCCTGCCGTACGCCATCCCCGGCGTGGTCGCCGCGCTGCTGTGGGGCTTTCTGTACCTGCCGGACGTCAGCCCCTTCCACCACGTCCTGGAACGGCTGGGGCTGCCGCAGCCCGACCTCCTCGACGGCGGACCGCTCTTCGTGGCCCTGGCCAACATCGCGGTCTGGGGAGGCACCGGCTTCAACATGATCGTGATCTACACCTCGCTGCGGTCCATCCCCGCGGAGGTGTACGAGGCGGCGAAGCTCGACGGCGCGACACCGCTGCAGATCGCCCTGCGGATCAAGATCCCGATGGTGGTGCCCGCGCTGGTATTGACCTTCTTCTTCTCGGTCATCGCCACCCTCCAGGTCTTCAGCGAGCCGACCACGCTCAAGCCGCTGACCAACGGCATCTCCACCACCTGGAGTCCGCTGATGAAGGTCTACCACGACGCCTTCGTGGCGGGGAACGTCTACGCGGCCTCGGCCACCGCCGTGGTCCTCGCCGCCGCGACGTTCGTCCTCTCCTTCTCCCTGCTGCGGGCCTCCGACTCCCGTGCCAAGCGCCAAGGAAACCGATGAGCACGCCCACCCTCCCCGCACGGCGCCGCCGGACCGTCCCGGCCGCCGGCACCACCCCCGGCACCTCCCAAGGACCGCCGCCCGGCCGCCGGATCGCCCTGCTGCCCACCGCGGCGCTGCTGCTCGGCGCGCTGTACTGCCTGCTGCCGGTCGCCTGGGTCCTGGTCGCCTCCACCAAGTCCGGTGCCGAACTCTTCTCCACCTTCACCTTCCTGCCCGGCAGCGGCTTCGGCGACAACGTCACCGACCTCGGCGCCTACCGCGACGGCATCTACTGGCGCTGGATGGCCAACTCCGGTCTCTACGCGGGCCTGGGCGCCGTGCTCTCCACGATCGTCTCCGCCGTCTCCGGGTACGCCCTCGCCGTCTACCGCTTCCGCGGCCGGGAGGCCCTGTTCAACGTGCTGCTCGCCGGCGTGCTCATGCCGCCGGTCATCCTCGCCATCCCCCAGTACCTGCTGATGGCGAAGGCCGACATGACGGACTCGTATCTGTCCGTGCTGCTGCCGCTGATCCTCTCCCCGTACGGCGTCTACCTCGGGCGGATCTACGCCCAGGCGGCCATCCCCATGGAGCTCGTCGAGGCGGGCCGGATGGACGGGGCCGGAGAGTGGCGGATCTTCCTCCGGGTGGGCGTCCCCATGATGGCGCCTGGCCTGGTGACGATCTTCCTCTTCCAGTTCGTGGCGATCTGGAACAACTTCCTGCTGCCGTACATCATGCTCAGCGACGACGAGAGGTTCCCCATGACCGTGGGCCTGTTCACCCTGCTCGCCCAGGGCAGCAGCACACCCGCCCTCTACACGCTGGTGATCACCGGCGCGCTGCTCGCCATCGTCCCGCTCATCGCGCTCTTCCTGGTCGTCCAGCGGTTCTGGAGCCTGGACCTGCTGTCCGGAGCCGTAAAGTCATGACCGCACGGGAACGAGGGGACACACCATGAACCGCGGCCCAGACGGCAAACGCCGGCCGGTGACCATCCACGACGTGGCGCGCGAGGCCGGAGTGTCGCGCGGCACGGTCTCCCGGGTGCTCAACGGCGGGCACTACGTCAGCCCGGCCTCGCAGACGGCCGTCAACAACGCGATCCGCAGGACCGGTTACGTCGTCAACCGGCATGCCCGGTCGCTGATCACCGGAAAGTCCGACTCGGTGGCCTTCCTGCTGACCGAACCCCAGGAGCGCTTCTTCGAGGACCCCAACTTCAACGTCCTGCTGCGCTCCTGCACCCAGGCGCTCGCCGCGCAGGACATCCCGCTGCTGCTGATGATCGCCGGCAGCGAGGACGAACGGCGCCGCAACCTGCGGTACATCGAGGCCGGCCACGTCGACGGGGTGCTGCTGGTCTCGAGCCACTCCGGCGACCCGGTGGCCGGGGAGCTCCAGGCTGCGGGCGTGCCCGTGGTCGCCTGCGGCAAGCCCATCGGCCAGCAGGCCAAGGTCAGTTACGTGGCGGCCGACGACCGGGAGGGGGCCCGCGACATGGTCCGCTACCTCCACGCGTCCGGCCGCCGGCGGATCGCCACGGTCTCCGGCCCGCTGGACACGCCCGGCGGTGTCGAGCGCCTCGCCGGCTACCGCGAGACGCTGGCCGAATGCGGACTGCCCGCCGACGAGTCGCTGATCGCGACGGGCGACTACAGCAGGTCGAGCGGCGAACAGGCCGCCGAACTCCTCCTGGACCGCGCCCCGGACCTCGACGCGGTGTTCGTCGCCTCGGACCTGATGGCCCAGGGCGTCCTCGACACACTGAGCCGCGTCGGTCGCTCGGTGCCGGACGACGTGGCGGTCGGCGGCTTCGACGACTCCCCCGCCGCCCTGTCGACCCGCCCCCGCCTCACCACGATCCGCCAGCCGTGGGACCGGATCAGCCGGGAGATGGTGCGCATGCTCCTGGCCCGCATAGGCGGCGACGACCCGGCGGCCGTCATCCTCCCGACCGAACTGGTACGCCGGGACTCGGCCTGACCCTGGGCGGCGCGCGAGCCCGGGCCGGGGCGGCGGGGTGGCGGGGCGGCGACCAGTACTTGCTCCGCGCCTCCCGTCCGCCGCCCGGTTCGTCACTCCGCCCGGACCACCAGAGCGAACGACGTGCGCAGCCGCCGGAACGACGTGTGCCCGCTGCGGCCGGTGTGGCTCATGCACTCGACGTCGACCGCCGCCGAGTCCTCCGAGGGCGTCGCCCGCCACTCGCACCACAGGCACTCCGCCTCGTAGGTGACGTCGGTGTCCGGGTGCTCGACGGATGCGGTGCAGCACGTAGCGGTAGGCCGCCCTCGGGACCGTCACCGGTGATCCCGGGGATGGTTCCGGATCTCGGCCGCGACCAGGAATGCCTTCCTGTCCTCCCCTCGCCTCCGGGCCTCGCCCAGCTCCCCGTCCAGTGCGGCGCAGACACCGCAGCCGTTCGCGGGGTGGGCCTCGAAGATCCAGTTGTCGATGGGCAACTCAAGGGGAGCAGTGTGGTACCGCGTGGGCTCGCTCATGAACGGGACGCTACGGATGACGAGTTCGGCAAAGTGAGGGATATTCTCGATTATTCTCGCGACCGGATCCGCTATGCCTCGACATTCGCTGACGCCGGCCCGGACCCTGGAACCCGACAGGCTTCGACACGTGAGGGGCACGGACATGGCACGCAGGTTGCGCTTCAACGGCACGGGCAGCGGAGGCACGGGTTGTCCGTCCATCCATGAGGACGTGGACAGCCGGGAGGTCATCGTTCACGGCCGGCCGCTGGACGACCCGGCGGACGTGGCACAGCTTCAGCATCTCTCCGAGGGCGAGGTGGCTGTCGTGGTGCCCCGCGAACTGCTGGTCGACTACGCGCCGAAGGACGCGACCCGCGCGGCGCGGATCATCGACCTGGCAGAGTTCGAGAACCTGTTCCGGACCTTCGAGCACACGGCCTGGCGGCTGGAGTCCCGACGCAGGTACGCGAGCGACGAGACCACTGAGACCTATCGCCGGTTCGTCGAGACCGGCGCGGCGCAGTGGGACCTCGATGACGCGTACTGCGCGATGATTCGCGCGCAGACCGGCCAGGGGAAGCGGGTGGAACGGGTCCGCATCGTCGACACGCCGCCGACGACCGGTCAGCTCTACCTGCTGGACAACGCCAGGCGGAACAGCGCCATCGGTGAGGACATCAGAAACCTGTCGAGGCCCGACGCCGAGCGGCTGCGGCTCCCTCAGGAGGACTTCTGGATTTTCGACTCCCGGATCGTCGCCAGGCTCAACTTCACCGACGACGACCGGCTCGTGGACGTCGAGCTGATCACCGAGCCGGCCGAGGTGGTCGCGCGCTCGCTGATCCGGGACACCGCCTGGCATCACGCCGTCCCGTTCCAGACGTTCGCCGCCTGCTCGGCCGCATCGGACGAGCGGGCCCCGGAGCGTTGTTGAGCAGGTGAGCACGGACTACCAGCAGGCGCGATCAGCTCTCGGAGCCAGGCTCCGGGAGCTTCGGACGTCCTGCCCACAGGGCCCCCTCACCGGGCCCCAGTTGGCGGGCCGGCTCGGCTGGACACAGTCGAAGGTCAGCAAGCTGGAGAACGGCCGGCAGACGGCGACCGCGGACGACCTGAGAGCGTGGGCGACGGCCACCGGCCGGCCGGAGACCTTCGACGAGCTGCATGCGCGGCTCAGAGGTTTCGAGTCGCACATCCGCTCGTGGCGGCGGCAGCTCGCCGCCGGACACCGGCCCGTGCAGGACGCGTGGAACGAACTCGTGGCAGACACCTCCGTCATCCAGGAATGGGAGCCCGCCATGGTGTCGGGCCTGCTCCAGACGGCCGACTACGCACGCCATGTCTTCATCCGCTACGCCGAACTGCAGAACTCGCCGCGTGACACCGAAGAAGCCGTGCGCTCGAGAATGAAGCGACAGGAGTGGCTGTACCGCCCGGGCAGCAAGCTCCACGTGCTGCTGTGGGGAGGCAGCCCTTCACGCCCTCGTCTGTCCGCCCTCGGTGCTGGCCGCCCAGCTCGACCGCCTCACCGGAGTCGTCGGGATGGACACGGTGGAACTCGGCATCGTGCCCATGGGGGCACTTCTGGAGGTTCCTGCCGCCGACGGCTTCTGGATCTTCGACGACCGCCTCGCCATCACCGAGGACTGGCACGCGGAACTCTGGCTCGACGACACCCACACCATCGCCACGTATCAGCGGGTGTGGCTGAAGCTGAAGGAGTCGGCAATGTTCGGGGCCCAGGCCCAGCACCTGATCGTCCAGGCGCGACGGGGGCTCGCCCTGCCGTGACGCGGCAGGTCATGCCCCCACCGACTCCCGCCCCGGCGCCCTGTCAGTGCCGGCGTGAGCCGGCCCGGCCGCGGAGGGCGTCGACGAGCCTGCGGCCGACGGCCACGGTCGAGATGCCGTGCGGTCCGCGCCCGAGGCGGGAGGGCGGATGGGGCTGGCGGCGGCGCGGCGCGATCCCGTGGCGCCGAATGCCGCGGACGATCGAGCTCAGTTTCATGGACATGGAGGAGCTCCTTTCCGGATCGGTGCTGCAGGGCCCTTCGGCCCACGCCCACCGCCTGCCCCGTGAAGCGCGCGGTATGCCGGAATGCTCCCCGTCGAGGCGCGACGCACGAGGCCGTGCTGGATGATGTTCGCGGGCGAGGCGGACGTACGGAAGGGCGGCGCATGGTGGCGGTGGACGGGTTCGTGGACCTGCTGGATCCCCCCGTGTACGTGGTGACGGCGGCGGCGGACGGGGAGCGGGCGGGCTGCCTGGTCGGCTTCGCCTCGCAGTGCTCGCTGAGCCCGGTCCGGTTCGCGGTGTGGCTCTCCAAGGTGAACCACACCTACCGCGTGGCGTGCCGGGCCTCGTTCCTCGGCGTGCACCTGCTGGGCCGCGAACAGCGCGGCCTGGCGCGGCTGTTCGGTGAGGAGACCGGTGACCGGGTGGACAAGTTCGCCCGGGCCCGCTGGGCGCCCGGAAGCGAGGGCGTACCCGTGCTCGACGACGCCTGCGCCTGGTTCGTCGGGAGGATCGAGGACCGGGCCGACTGGGGGGACCACGTCGGGTTCGCACTGACGCCCGTCGACGGCGGGGCCCGCCCCCTGCCGCGCGGATCGGCGCTCACGCTCCGCGACGTCATCGATCTGAACCCCGGCCATCCGGCGCCCTGAGCCGGGCGCGCGCGGAAGTCGGGGTGGACTTCCCCGCCGAGCAGCGGCTGCCGATGACCCTGAGCCAGGCCCGCGCGGAAGTCAGCCCACCGCCGGGTGCGGCAGTTCGCCGTCCGCGGAGAGCGGGACGAAGTCCTGTACGAAGTCCGCGCCCGCCCCGACCAGACCGCAGCTGCTCTCGGGGAACTCGGTCCACGCGCCCTGCAGGCCGCTGAGCGGCTCCGACACCACGAGGCGCGTCTCCTGGGACAGCCCGTCCAGGAACGTCAGATCCGGGTGAAGCGCGCGCAGGGTGTCGACGTCCGCGCTGTAGTAGAGCGACCGTGAGCGCCGCTCACTGGAGTACCGGAAGGCCCACAGCCGCTCTCCGTCCGTCACCGCGACGGTCATCTGGAGCGGGGAGTCCACACCGTGCCGGCGGCCCAGGTGCTCCACATGCCCCGCCATGCGTGCGACGGCCGTCAGCGGGTCCTGGTCCAGGCCGAAGGTCAGCGCCAGGAAGAACATCACCTCGGAGTCGGTCGATCCCTCGATGTCGGCGAACAGGGACGGGTCGATGACCAGGCAGAGGTCCCGGCGCAGCCGGTGGAAGTCGGCTATCGCGCCGTTGTGCATCCACAGCCACCGCCCGTGGCGGAACGGGTGGCAGTTCGTCTGCTGGACGGCCGAGCCGGTCGACGCCCGGATGTGGGCGAAGAACAGGTGGGAGCGGATGTGCGCCGAGATCTCCCGGAGGTTGCGGTTGTTCCACGCGGGTCCCGTCTCCCGGACCACGGCCGGAGTGTCCATGTCGGGGCTGTACCAGCCGATGCCGAATCCGTCGCCGTTGGTGGTCTCGACGCCCATCCTGGCGTGCAGGCTCTGGTCGATGAGCGAGTGGGCGGGGCGGTAGAGCACGGAGTCGAGAAGGACGGGCGTGCCCGTGTAGGCCAGCCATCGGCACATGTCGGACCACCGCTCCTCTCTGCCCGTCCTCTCCATGGTCACGCGGCCCGCGGGTTGATCGCCACGCAGCACGCCTCCGAACAACCGAGCACGGACGCCGGACGGGACAAACTTCCGACTTAAAATCAAGGCTAAGGAAAAGCCCTGTCGCACGTATTGACCACACCCGTCGGCGCCAGGCAGTCTCTGCGATCGGAGAGCGCTCTCCGAGCCCACGTGGCCCCCGGTCTGACCGACCTCACGGCCGCCGTCCGCGCCTCGTACCATCTGCTGCTCGGGCACGGCCTGGCCGCCCGGGCGATCCGGGCGGCGGCGACGGGCGCGCAGGTCGGCATCGTCAACAACCTCTCCACCGTGGCCCCGGCGAGCGACAGCGAGGCGACCTGGCCGCCGCCCGCCGGATGGACGGCCACACCAACCGCTGGTGGCTCGACCCGGTCCACGGCCGCGGCTTCCCCGCCGACATGCTCGACGTGTACGGCGTCGAACTGCCCGAACGCCCCGGCGACCTGGAGACCATCGCCGCGCCGCTGGACTGGCTGGGGCTGAACTACTACTTCCCGGCCGTGGTGACCGACGACCCGACGGGCCCCGCACCGTTCGCCCGGCAGATCCCCCGGCCGGGCGTACCTCGCACCGGCATGGACTGGGAGGTCGACGCGGGCGGCATGGAGACCCTGCTGCTCCGCCTCACCGAGGAGTACGGCGCCCGCAGGCTCTACGTCACGGAGAACGGCTCCGCCTACCCGGACACGGTCCGCGCCGACGGCACCGTCGACGACCCGGAGCGCGCCCGCTATCTGGAGGAGCACCTCGCCGCCTGCGCCCGCGCCGCCGGCAAGGGCGCGCCGCCGGCCGGCTACTTCGCCTGGTCGCTGCTGGACAACTTCGAGTGGGCGTACGGCTACGACAAGCGTTTCGGCCTGGTCCACGTCGACTACGCGACCCAGCGCCGCACGGTCAAGGGCAGCGGCCGGCACTGCGCGGACCTGATCCGCGCCCATGGAGCGGCCCGGTCGGCGCGGGCCGCCTGACCGTCCGCGCAGGGCCCGCCGGGGCCGCGGACGCCGACCCGGCCGCGGCCCCGGCCGGGCGTCCTCCGCCGCCGCGCACGACGCAGCGTTCCCGAGCCGGTCGGCCGTGGAGCTGCCAGAGTGGCGGTGGAGGAGTCCGTGCCGTCCGTGGCACCGGGCGCGGACACGGCGCCGAAGAGGGTGGTTCCTGTGACCTCGGGTTCGTCCGGCGGCGCGCCGCCGAGCGGTGTCCGGCCGCACGGCGCAGGCGACCTCTCCCCCGCACAGCGGTGGCAGGCGCTGGCCGTCTGCCTGATGGCCGGGTTCATGACCCTGCTGGACGTGTCGATCGTCAATGTGGCGCTGCCGTCCATCCGTGAGGGGCTCGACGCGCCCGAGTCCGTCCTGCAGTGGGTGCTGTCGGGGTACGCGCTGGCCTTCGGTCTGGTGCTGGTCCCGGCCGGGCGGCTGGGCGACGCCCGGGGACGGCGTGCGGTGTTCATGCTGGGGCTGGTCCTGTTCACCCTCGCCTCCGCCGCCTGCGGGGCCGCCCAGTCGGGCACCTGGCTGGTCGTCGCCCGTGTGGCGCAGGGTTTGGCGGGAGGTCTGATCACGCCGCAGGTCTCGGCGCTGATCCAGCAGATGTTCTCCGGTCCGGAACGCGGTCGCGCCTTCGGAGTCTTCGGCACCGTCGTAGCCATCTCCACGGCGGTCGGCCCCCTGCTCGGCGGACTGCTGATCCATCTCGCCGGTGCCCAGGAGGGCTGGCGCTGGGTGTTCTACGTGAATCTCCCGCTCGGCGCGGTCTGCCTGGTCCTGGCCAGGCGGCTGCTGCCGGACACCCCTTCGGCGGGCCGGATCACCGTGCGCCGGCTCGATCCCGTCGGTGTCCTGCTGCTCGGGGCCGGACTGCTGACCCTGCTGCTGCCCTTCGTCCAGGCACACCAGTGGGAGGGGTCCTGGAAGTGGCTGCTGACCGTCCCTTCCGCGGTCCTGCTCGCTTGCTTCGCGCTCTGGGAGCGCCGATGGCAGCGCCGCGGCGAGGAACCAGTGCTGGACCTGTCGCTGTTCCGGGTCCGCAGCTACTGGCTCGGGTGCCTGCTCATCCTCTTCTACTTCGCCGGATTCACCTCGATCTTCTTCGTCTCCACGCTCTATCTCCAGAGCGGTCTGGGCTACAGCGCGCTGCTGGCCGGGGCCACCATCACGCCGTTCGCCCTCGGCTCGGGGGTCTCCGCGACGGTGGGGGGCCGGCTGGTGAGCCGTTTCGGCCGGCCCCTGATCACCGTCGGTCTGACGATGGTCGCGCTGGGGCTCGCCGGTACCGCGCTCGCCGTCGGCCTGGCCCCCGGCCGCGGGGCGGGCTGGGCCATGGCGGGTCCGCTGCTGATCGCGGGGCTGGGCGGCGGCCTGGTGATCGCACCGAATCAGACCCTGACCCTGGACCAGGTGCCGGTGGGTTCCGCGGGCAGTGCCGCCGGCACACTGCAGACCGCTCAGCGCGTCGGCTCCGCGGTGGGGATCGCCGCCGTCGGGTCGGTCTTCTTCGCCCGCCTCCGTCCGGGCGACTGGTCCTCCGCCTTCGACGCCGGTCTCCTCGTGTCCGTCGCCTTCGTCGTCGCCGCTCTGGTCATCTCACTGGCCGACGTCGTCGGACGCAGACTGCGTCCGCGGTCGGCCGAGGCCCAGGCGCCCGACCGGGGCCCCGGGAAACGCCGTCACGGCGTGTCGGGGGCCTGATCAGGGGGCCGTGGTCTCCGCGACGACCAGGTCGGTCACCGCTTTCAGGCCGCCCTCGGCCAGTGCCCGCCGCTGCCGGTCGGCCGGTGTGCCCTGCCGCAGCAACCGGTGCACCAGCGACACCACCTCCCGGCTGTCGCCGGCGGCGTCCAGCGCGGGCGCGATGTGCTCCATGAGCAGGGCGACGACGTCGCCGGCGCTTCTGCGCTCCCCCGTCGCGGTGATCAGATGCCCGTTCAGCCCGTGCCGGGCGGCCTGCCAGTTCGCCGCCTGCGCCACTTCGGGCGGCCCGGCGACCAGCGGCGTACCGGCTGCGGCCTCCTGGATCGCGACGGTGACCAGCGCACGTACGATGCCGGCGAACATGACCGCGTCGTCGGCCCGCAGCTGCACATCCGCGCAGCGCACCTCGACGGTCGGGAAGCGGTCGGAGAGCCGGGCCTGCCAGTACAGCTGCCCGGTGTCGGAGATGATGCCGCTGGAGCGCAGTGTCGCGATGCGCTCGTCGTGGTCCGCGAGGTCGCGGAAGACCGGCGGCGGCCCGCTGACGGGCCAGCGGCCGAAGATCACGGTTCGCCAACTGGCGAATCCGGTGTCCCGGCCGTCCCACAGCGGCGAGTTCGCGGACATGGCGACCAGGACGGGCAGCCAGCCGCGCAGCCGGTTCAGGACGGCTACCCCGGTTTCCCTGGACGGCACCCCCGCATGCACATGCATCCCGTTGACCAGGTGCTCGGCGACGAGTTGCGGAGCCTGCGCCCGCATGGCGCGATAGCGCGGCTGCTCGGTCACCAGCGCCGACACGGCGCCCCGCCGCGGCGGGGTGGCACAGGCCGCGAGCCGGCACCCGTTCGCCTCCGCGGCCGCGCCGACGGCGTGCCGCATCCGCAGCAGGTTGCCGCCGACCTCCTCGAGGTCCGTGCAGACGGGCGTGACCAGCTCCACCTGGACCTGCAGCAGTTCCGACTGCAGTTCCTCCTCGTCGACGCCCGGCGCCAGACCGGCGGCCGCGCGCACCCGCTCCGCCAGCGGCACCGGCACCCCGGTCTCCGGGTCGAGCAGCAGAAATTCCTCTTCCACCCCTAGGGTGACCGGTTCCATGGGCCCAGTCTCACGGGCCGGGCCGCGCGAAGCGCGCAGGACACAGGGCCGTCGCCCGAAAAGGCCCCGCCTGCCGCCGGCGGACACCGGCCGGAAGCGGGGGCGGAAACCGCCGCCCACCCGTATGGCGGCCACGAAGGCGTGCCGGGCGCGCGCTGTCTCCGTGACCGGGCGGCCATGCGGTATTCCTGGCTGGAAACCGCAGGGAGGTGCATCGATCACACGTACCGCGGTCCGGCAGCCGCGCCGCCGCCCGCTCCGCCGCCCGTCGACGCGGCGCATGTCCACGTAGGCGCCGGGTCCGGCGGCTGTGCACCTTCATCCTGGGAGTTCCCCATGCGCGTGATGCTCGTCCATCCGAGCGCCCTGATGTACTCGGAGATCTTTCTGCGACTCGAACCGCTGGGGCTGGAACGGGTGGCGGCGGCGGCGCGGGCCGCCGGGCACGAGGTCCGGGTGGTGGACCTCCAGGTGCTGTCGCACGAACTCCTCGAACGGGAGATGCGCTCCTTCGCACCCGAGGCGCTGGGAATCTCGCTCAACTATCTGGCGAACATCCCCGAGGCGATCGACATCGCCCGGCAGGTCAAGTCCGCCTCCCCCGGATGCTTCGTCTTCTTCGGCGGGCACAGCGTCTCCTTCATCGCGGAACACGTACTGGAACAGGCCGAGGGCGCGGTCGACGCGATCGTGCGCGGCGAGGGCGAGCCGGCCGTCGCGCCGCTGCTGGAAGCGGCACGCGACGGGGGCTTGGCGACCGTGCCGGGCGTGGTGTGCGCGGACGGCCGCGGACCGGCGCCCCGCCTGCTGGACACCCTCGACGACCTGCCGCCCGCGCGTGACCTCATGCGCCGGCGCAACCGCTACTTCATCGGGGAGCTCGACCCCTGCGCCTCCATCGAGTTCACCCGCGGCTGCCCGTGGGACTGCTCCTTCTGCTCCGCCTGGACGTTCTACGGGCGCAGTTACCGCAAGGCGTCGCCGGAGGCCGCCGCGGAGGAGATGGCGACCATCCGGGAGCCCAACGTCTTCATCGTCGACGACGTCGCCTTCATCCGGCCCGAGCACGGCCACGGCATCGCCGCCGAACTGGAGCGCCGGAAGATCCGCAAGCAGTACTACCTGGAGACCCGGAGCGACGTCCTCCTGCGCAACGAGGAGGTCTTCGAACGCTGGACCAGGCTCGGCCTGCGGTACATGTTCCTCGGCATGGAGGCCATCGACGCGGAGGGGCTGGACCTCTACCGCAAGCGGGTCAGCCCGGACGAGAACTTCCGCGCCCTGGAAGCCGCCCGCCGCATGGGGATCATGGTGGCGATCAACCTGATCGTGGACCCGGCGTGGGACGAGGAACAGTTCCGCCTGGTACGGGAGTTCGCCCTCTCCGTGCCGGAGATCGTGCATCTCACGGTGATGACGCCGTATCCGGGCACGGAGATCTGGCACACGGAGGCACGGCAGCTGACCACCCGTGACTACCGGCTCTTCGACATCCAGCACGCGGTCGTCCCGACCAAGCTCCCGCTGGAGGTCTTCTACCGGGAACTCGTGCGCACCCAGGGCGTGCTGAACCGCAAGCATCTCGGACTGCGCACCGCCGTCGGGGCCATGGGCATCCTGGGGCGCAATCTGCTGCGCGGCCAGACGAACTTCGCCCGCATGCTGTGGAAGTTCGGCCGCGTCTACAACGCCGACCGCCAGATGGCCGACCACCGCCGGCCCGTCCGCTACGAACTGCCGCTGCCCACGCACCGCGCCACGACACCGCAGCGCCAGGACCTCTACATCCACACCAAGCCGCAGTCGACCCGGCGCCGGGAGGCCGACCCCGAGCCCGACGGGGTGTGACGGCATGAGCGGGGGGAGGCGGCCGGGCTACCCGGCGGCCGCCGGGGTGTTCGCCGTGGGGATGGCCGGGACCACGCTGCCCACGCCGCTGTACGGGCGGTACCAGGAGCAGATCGGCTTCTCCGAGCTGATGGTGACCGTCGTCTTCGCCGTGTACGCCGTCGCCGTCATCCTGGTGCTGCTGCTGGCGGGGAACTACTCGGACGCGGCCGGCCGCCGGCCCGTCCTGCTGTGCGCCATGGCCCTGTCGGCCGCGAGCGCGGGGTGCTTCCTGCTGCAGAGCGGTCTGCCGCTGCTCTTCGCGGGGCGGCTGCTGTCCGGCGGCGCGGCCGGACTGCTGAGCGGCGCGGCGACGGCGGCCGTGATCGAACTCGCCGGCCCCCGGCACAAGGAGCGGGCCGCGTTCGCCGCCACCGCGGCGAACATGGGCGGGCTGGGCTGCGGTCCGCTGCTCTCGGGCCTGGTCGCGCAGTACACGCCGTGGCCGCTGACGCTGCCGTTCTGGATCCATCTCGTGCTGGTCGCGGTGGCCGCGGTGGTGACCTGGTTCCTGCCGGAGACCGTGGCGGTGACGCGCCGGTGGCCGCCGCCGGCTCCGCAGGGGGTCACGGTGCCGCCCGAGGTCAAGGGCGTGTTCGCGCCGGCCTCGGTCGCGGCGTTCGCCGGTTTCGCGCTGCTCGGCCTGTTCACGGCGGTCGCGCCGAGCTTCACGTCGCGGACGCTGGGGGTCCACAACCTCGCGGTGTCGGGCGCGGTGGTCTTCTGCGTGTTCCTCGCGTCGACCCTGGGGCAGTACGGGACCGGGCGGATCGGCGCGCGACGGGCGCTGCCCGTGGGGTGCGGCGTCCTCGTCGCCGGGCTGCTGCTGGTGGCGTCGTCGCTGATCGCCGAGTCGCTGCCGCTGCTGGTCGCGGGCGCGCTGTGCGGCGGCGGTGGCCAGGGACTGGCGTTCCGCGCGGCGCTCACCCTCATCAGCGGCGCGGCTCCGTCCCGGCACCGCGGCGGCACCATCTCGGCGTTCTTCGTCGTCGCCTACGCGGGGATCTCGGTGCCGGTGGTCGGCGTCGGCGCGCTGGCGACCTGGCTCGGACTGCGCCCCGCCGGGCTGATCTTCACCGGGTTCGTCCTGGTGCTGGCGTCGTGCGCGGGAGCGTACGCGGCGCGCAGGCCGCCGGCGGGGGCGTGACCGCGGTCTGCGTCCGCACCGGTGAACCTCGCTCCGCCCGCACGCGGCCGAGCGGCGGTGTCCCGCTGCGGCTGATTTCCTGAACACCTCAGCCGAAGACATCAGGGACACCAAGGAGCACCGCCGTGTCGTCACAGCGTCCGGAGATCTCGTACACAGTGCCGGGGATGAGCACCCAGGACAGCAGGCAGATCATCTCGCTGCTGCAGATGCGCCTGCACTCCCTCAACGATCTCCACCTCACGTTGAAGCACATCCACTGGAACGTCGTCGGACCGCACTTCATCGCGGTGCACGAGATGATCGACCCGCAGGTCGACCAGGTCCGCGACATGACGGACGACCTCGCCGAGCGGATCTCCACCCTCGGCGGCGAGCCCAACGGCACCCCCGGGGCGCTGGTCGACGAGCGCACCTGGAACGACTACTCGATCGGCCGTGCGGAGTCGATCGAACACCTCGGTGCGCTGGACCTCGTCTACTCGTCGGTCATCAAGGACCATCGCGAGGCCATGCAGGCCACCGAGACGTCCGACCCGGTCACCCAGGACATGCTCATCGAGCAGCTTCGCTCGCTGGAACTGTTCCAGTGGTTCGTCCGCGCCCACCTCGAGTCCAGCGGCGGCAGGCTCAGCACGCGCGGCGCCACCACCGAGACCGCCGCCGCCGGCCAGGCCGCCGACCAGGCACGCGACCAGCCCTGATCCCCGAGCCGGCCCGCCCCGTCCCCGTCACGGGGGTGCATGCCGGCTCCCGGACGGTCCGCCACGCGTGGGGCGGGCGTCAGCGCGGCGGCGGATCTCGTGAGGCAGACTGAATCCATGGGCGACGTCATTGCCCCGGAGGCACCATCACGGCGGTTCCCCCGGGGACCGGAGAGCGTGGCGGAGGCCCGGCGGTTCGTGCGGGGCGCTCTCGCCGGCGTCGCGCCGGACATCGTGGACACCGCCCAGCTCCTGGTCAGCGAGCTGGTGACCAACGCCGTCCTCCATGCCCGCACGGAGACCGAGGTGTCGGCCGGCGCCGACGGCGGCACGGTCCGCGTACGGGTGAGGGACCTGCGGCCGGACCGCGCCCTGGTGCCGAACGAGTGCCCTCCGTACGCCGGTACGGGGCAGGGCCTGGCCCTCGTCGAACGGCTGGCGTCCCGGTACGGCGTCGACACCGACGACGCGGCCAAGACGGTGTGGTTCGAGCTGCGGCCCGACGGGGCGCGGCCGGAACCGGACGGCTGGCAGCCCGTCGCGCCGGCCTCCGGCGCCGAAGAGACCGTGACGCTGGTCGACGTGCCGGCGGCGCTGTACGCCGCCTCCCAGCAGCACCGGCACACGCTGCTGCGCGAGCTCACCCTGGCTGCGGCCACCGGGGCCGACCCCGGGGTCTCCCCGGAAGACCTCGCGGCCGCCCAGGACATGAGCAACGTGATCAGCGCCTGTGTGACGAGTGCGCTGCGGGAGTGGGCCGCGGAGGCGGAGATCCGCTCGCTCCCCCTGTCCATGCCGCCGGACGCCGGCCCCGCGGTGCAGGCTCTGCGAAGAGTTCTGGACCGGGCGGAGGAGTCGGCCCGTGACGAGCGCCTGCTGACGCTGCCGGCGCTGCCGCGCAGCCGCGTCTTCCACCAGTGGCTGTTCGACCAGATCGTCGACCAGCTCGCCGGGGCACATCCCACCGCCTGGACGGTGGTACCCAGGGAGCCGGGCGCCGGCCCCTCCGAGCTGGTGCCGTGGGACCCGAGCCAGGTCCAGGTCAGCCGGAATCCGACGATCGCCGCCGACGAGCGGAACCGGGTCATCGCGGTGAACGGACTGGCCGCGGACCTGCTCGGCTGGCCCGCGGACGATCTCGTCGGACTGCCGCTGACCACACTCATCCCGGAGCACCTCCGCAAGCGCCACATCACGGCGTTCACGTCCCTGCTGCTCAGCGGCCAGCCCCGGATCCTGGGCCGCTCCGTCCCGCTGCCCGCGTTGCACCGCGACGGCCGGCTGGTCCCCGTCCGGCTGTTCATCCAGACCCAGGAGACGGCCGACGGCCGTACGGTGTTCGTCGCCCAGCTCTCCCCGCGGGCGGCCGCGCCCGGCCCGTCGCCCCGCCCGCCCGTCCGGGTCCGGCCCGCCGCGCCGCAGGAGCCGGGCGGAGCGCCCGCGCCGGTCCGCGAGGGCGACCGCAGGGCGGACCGCGGCCCGGCGGGCATGTCGGCGCTGGAGCGGCTCACCCTGCTGGCCGACATCGGGGCCGCGCTGAGCAACGCCACGGACCTGGACGAGGGCCTGCAGCAGGTGGGCGCGATCCTCACCGACCAGCTGGCCGACTGGTGCGCGGTCGACCTGATCACGGAGGACGCCCAGGTGGAGCGGGTCTGTGTGATCCGCTGCGCCGCCCAGGGGCCGTGGCCGGAGGAGTACGAGGGCCGGCTGCCGCCGGTGTCGGAAGCCGCCCGGGGTCCGCTGGCCCGCGCACTGCGCGGCGCGGGCCCGCTGCTGCTCACCGATCCCCCGCCGCCGAGTCAGGGCGCGAGTCCGCTGGACGCCCACTATCTGGAGCTGTTCCGGAGAATGGGCGCGACGAGCGCCGTCGTCGCACCGCTCCGGGCCCGCCGGGAGGTCATCGGCGCTCTGACGGTGGCCCGCGGCGGCTCGCAGCGGCCGTTCACGGAACAGGATCTGCCGCTCGTCGACGACCTGGCCCGCGGCCTCGCCCTGGGAACGGACAACGCCCGTCTCTACCAGGAGACGCGGAACATCGCCGAGCGCCTCCAGCGCTCGCTGCTGCCCGTACTGCCGGAGATCGACCACCTCCAGCTCGCCGCCCGTTACGCGGCCTCCTCCACCACCGCCCAGGTCGGCGGCGACTGGTACGACTGCTTCACCCTGCCCAGCGGGGACACGGCGCTGGTCATCGGCGACGTCACCGGGCACAACCTCGACGCGGCCATCGCCATGAGCCAGCTGCGCAGCATGCTGCGCGGTATCGCCGTGGACCGGCAGGAGCCTCCGGAGACGGTGCTGCGCCGCCTGGACATGGCGAACCACAGTCTGTACCGGGAGGCCACCGCCACCTGCATCTACGGTCTGATCAAGGGGCCCGCGGACGGCCCCTGGGAACTGGTGCACTCATCCGCGGGGCATCTGCCGCCGCTGCTGATCAGCGAGGACGGCCGCACCCGGTTCCTGGAGGGCGGCTCGGGACTGCTGCTCGGGATGGACCCCGAAATGCCCCGCCCCCGGGCCAATGACGCGATCCCGGCCGGTTCGACCGTACTGCTCTACACCGACGGTCTGATCGAGCGCCGCGACGAGTCCCTGAGCCACGCCATGGACCGGCTCCGCCGGCACGCCGCCGCGCTGGCCCGCGAACCGCTCGACGTGTTGTGCGACGAACTCCTCATCGGGCTGGGCGCGGGCAGCGACGACGACATCGCCGTCCTCGCCGTCCGCCCCGTGCCGCCGTCCTGACGGCCCGCCGGACGGCGGGGCGGGGCACCGCGTCCGGCGTCAGACCTCCTTGCCGGGCAGATGCACCTCGGCCGTGTCGGGCCGGTGGTCGGGCAGCGCCGAGCGTGCGGTGGACTCCCGGTGCAGCCGCAGGAACTCCAGGTGCCGCTCGTACTGGTCGAGGATGTTGCCGATGAGCTGCTCCTTGCTGTAACCCATCACGTCGTAGCCCTGGCTGCCGTCGGCGAGGTGCACTTCGAACCGCACATACGTGTCGTGCTCGGTGACCACGCGGTGGGCGAACGCCGGCGTGGGGACCTCGACCGGCCACAGGCGGTAGATGAAGACCTCGTCCCCTCCCATCGGGACCCGCAGTTCCATGTGCGGCAGCCCGTTCACGTCGTCGACTCCCTCGACGATCGACGCCTCCGCTCCCTGCCGGCCCAACTCCGCGGCGACGTCCTCGAACGCGGGGTGGCAGACCTCGTCGACGAATCTGACCGCCGTCCGATGACTGGGGAAGCTCATCGCCCTCGCCAGGCGCCGCCGCCAGTTCCATTCCGTGCCCCGGCCCGCCTGCACCATCCGCCCGGACAGCGACGACGGCAGCGTGGTGGTCAGCGCGTCCTCCCGCATCCGTTCGATGCGCAGCGCTTTGTACAGGCCCCAGATGATCAGGAACATCACGAACGAGAACGGCAGGCCCATGATGATCGTCGCGTCGGTCAGCGCTGCCACCCCCCCGACCAGGAGCATGGCGAGGGTCAGCAGTCCGGTCGCCGACGCCCAGAAAATGCGGACCCACGAGGGGGCGTCCGTCAGCGGGGTGCGCAGATGGGAGCTGAGATTGCTCATGACCAGCGCGCCGGAGTCCGCGGAGGTGACGTAGAGCAGCAGACCGACGAAGGTGGCCAGCCCGGCGCTGAACGTGGCGCCGGGGAACTGCGCGAGCAGCTCGTAGAAGCCCTGTTCGGGGGCGTTCGCGGCGGTCTCGCCGAATTCCTCGTTGCCGGCCCGCACCAGCCCCAGGGCGCTGTTGCCGAAGACGGAGAGGAAGGTCAGCGTGAACAGGAACGGGATGACCAGCGTCGCCGCCACGAACTGCCGGATGGTGCGGCCGCGCGAGATCCTCGCCAGGAACAGCCCGACGAACGGCGCCCAGGCGATCCACCAGGCCCAGAAGAACAGCGTCCAGGCATTGAGCCAGTCGGTCGGCTGGTCGTAGGCGAAGGTGTTCAGCGTCATCGACGGGAAGCGGCTGACGTAGTCGCCGATGTTGAGGATGAGGCTGTTGAGGATCCGGATCGGGCTGTCGACGAACAGCATGTAGAGCATCAGGATGATGGCGAGCACGACGTTGAGCTCGGACAGCCGTCTGATGCCCCGGTCGACACCGGCGACGGCGGACACCGTCGCCAGGACCACGGCGAGGACGATCAGGCCGATCTGCGCGGCGGTCCCCTGGGGGATGTCGAAGAGGAACGTCAGGCCGTAGTTCAGCTGCACGACGCCGATGCCGAGCGACACGGAGATGCCGAAGACCGTGCCGATGATGGCCGCGAGGTCGACCGCGTCACCGATCCGGCCGTGGATGCGCTTGCCGATGATCGGGTACAGCGCGGACCGGATGGCCAGGGGCAGCCGGTAACGGAAGGCGAAGTAGCCGAGGGTCATGCCCATCAGCGCGTACATCGCCCAGCCGGTGATGCCGTAGTGGAACAGGGTCCACACGACCGCCTGCCGGGCCGCCTCCACGGTCTGCGGATCGCCCTCGGGCGGGGCGAGGTAGTGACTGACCGGCCCGGCCACGGAGAAGAACATCAGGTCGATGCCGATGCCCGCCGCGAACAGCATGGTGGCCCAGGCGAACAGCCCGTAGTCGGGGGTGGAGTGCTGCGGCCCCAGCTTGATGGCTCCGTACCGGGAAGCGGCCACGAACACGACGAACAGCAGATACAGGGTGGCGGCGAGGAAGTAGTACCAGCCGAACACCGAGGAGATCCAGTCCACCACGACGCCGATGGTGTTCTCCGCGCCCGTCGGCGTGATGATGGCCCAGATCGAGATGGCGAGGATGAGCACGGACGACCCGAAGAAGACGACGGGCTTGAGCCTGCTCTCCCTCCCCGGGCCGGTGACCGCTGCTGCCGGGTCCTGCGGCTCCGGTACGTTGCCGCTTCCTCCGTCGATCGACACGGTGTCAGCTCTCCTGGGTGCTGTGCCGGTAGAAGTCCACTGTGGCCGGGGGCAGCGGGGTGTTGCCGAGGATGAGGTCGGCCGACTTCTCGGCGAGCATCATCACCGGCGCGTAGATGTTGCCGTTGGTGAGGTACGGCATCGCGGACGCGTCGACCACACGCAGCCCCTCGACGCCGTGCACGCGCATGGTGTCGGGGTCCAGCACCGACATCTCGTCGACGCCCATGCGGGCGGTGCAGGACGGGTGGTACGCGGTCTCGGCGTCGCGGGCGACCCACTCCAGAATCTCCTCGTCCGTCTCGACCCCCGGGCCGGGCGACAACTCGCCCGCGTCGTACAGGGCGAAGGCGGGCTGGGCGAGGATCTCGCGCGCGACGCGGATCGCCTCCACCCATTCCTTCCGGTCATTGGGCGTGGACAGATAATTGAACCGCAGCGCCGGATACACCTTCGGGTCGCGGGACTTGATTTTCACCGACCCGCGCACATCCGAATACATGGGCCCGATGTGCACCTGATAGCCGTGCTCCGCGTCCACCGGCGTGCCGTCGTAGCGCACCGCGATGGGCAGGAAGTGGAACATCAGATTGGGATAGCGCACCTCGTCGTTGCCGCGGACGAATCCGCCCGCCTCGAAATGATTGGTCGCCGCCGGTCCGGTGCGGAAAAGCAGCCATTGGAGACCGATCGCGGGCCGCCGGGACCATTTGAGCGACGGGTTGTACGAGATCGGCAGCTTGCACGCGTGCTGCACATAGACCTCGAGGTGGTCCTGGAGGTTTTCGCCGACGCCACGCAGTTCGTGCACCATGTCGACGCCCAGCGGCCGGAGTTCGTCGGGATTGCCGATTCCGGAGAGCTGCAGCAGCTGCGGCGTGTTGATGGCGCCGCCGCAGAGGATCACCTCGCCGCCGAAGACCCGCCGGCGTTCCCGGCCCCAGCGGCGGTAGTCCACGCCGACCGCGCGCTTGCCCTTGAACAGCACCCGGTCCACCTGCGAGAAGCACTGCACCGTCAGGTTCGGCCGCTTCTTGACCGGGTGGAGGTAGGCGCGCGCGGCCGACCAGCGCCGGCCGCGGCGGATGTTGCGGTCGAAGCGGGCGAAGCCCTCCTGGCGGTAGCCGTTGACGTCGGAGGTCAGCGGGTGGCCGGCCTGCTGCGCCGCCTCGAGGAACGCGGCGAACAGCGGGTTCCGCGCCGGACCGCGTTCCAGCCACAGCGGGCCGCCCTGGCCGCGCCACTGGTCGGCCCCGGCGACGCAGTGCTCCATGCGCTTGAAGTACGGCAGGCAGTGCGCGTAGTCCCAGTTCTCCATGCCCGGGTCGGCGGCCCAGCGTTCCAGGTCCATGGGATTTCCGCGCTGGAAAATCATCCCGTTGATGGAACTGGATCCGCCGAGCAGCTTTCCGCGGCCCTGGGTGACGCGCCGGCCGTCCATGAAGGGCTCGGGTTCCGATTCGTAGCACCAGTCGTAGAAACGATTGCCGATGACCATCGTCAACGCGGCGGGCATGTGCGTGAAGATGTCCCAGATCCAGTCCGGGCGGCCGGCCTCGAGCACGAGGACCCTGTTCTCCCGGTCCGCGCTGAGCCGATTCGCCAGTGCGCAACCGGCCGAGCCTCCGCCGACGATGATGTAGTCGTACTCCGTCCGGCCCATGTTGCTCCTCGCGCTCATTGCACTACTCAGCGTTACAGGCTAAACATAAGCGGCGGGGAATTCCGGCGCACAACGGTGCAGCTGCATTCGGCTCAACCGGGGAAGGACTGCTACGTCCAGTCTGTTTATCGGCGGAAAGTGGATCGCCGCTTCGAGCGGCGCCACACGCGAGATTCTGAATCCCTACGACCAGTCCGTTGTCAGATCCGTGGACGAGGGCGACCGGACGGACGCGCTGGCCGCGGTGGCCGCGGCGAGGGCCGCGTTCGACCGCGGCGACTGGCCGTCCTGGGCCCCGCGGCAGCGCTCCGAGCTGCTGCACAGAACGGCCGAGTACCTCCAGCGCGACCGGGCGGAGATCGCCCGGCTGGAAACGCTGGACACCGGGAAGACACTCGTCGAGAGCGGCATCGACGTCGATGACGTGACGGCGGTGTTCCGCTACTACGCGGGCCAGGCCGAGGTGGATTCCGGACGGGTGGTGGACGCGGGCGACCCCAAGATCCGCAGCCGCGTCGTCCACGAGCCGGTCGGTGTCTGCGCGTTGATCACGCCCTGGAACTACCCGCTGCTCCAGGCGTCGTGGAAGGTGGCCCCCGCGCTGGCGGCCGGGAACACCATGGTGATCAAGCCCAGCGAGATCACCCCGCTGACCACCATCAAGATGGTGGAGCTGATCGAGGAGGCCGGTGCGCCCGCCGGCGTGGTCAACCTCGTGCTCGGTGCGGGCGGGACGGCCGGCGCGCCGTTGGTGGAGAGCCCCGACGTGGACCTGGTGTCCTTCACCGGCGGCCTGTCGACCGGGCAGATGATCATGCGCACGGCGGCCGACACCGTGAAGAACGTCGCCCTCGAACTGGGCGGCAAGAACCCCAACATCGTGTTCGCCGACGCCGATGTCGAGACCGCGATCGACCACGCCCTCATGGCCGTGTTCTTCCACGCCGGGCAGGTGTGCTCGGCGGGCACCCGGCTCATCGTCGAGGACTCCCTGCACGACGCCTTCGTCTCCGAACTGGTCCGCCGCACCGAGCGCATCCGGCTGGGCAACGGGCTGCACGAGGACACCGAGAGCGGCCCGCTCGTCTCCGCCGCGCACCGGGACAAGGTCGAGTCCTACGTGCGGCTGGGCGTCGAGGAGGGCGCGAGGCTGGTCGCGGGCGGCAAGCGGCCGGACGAACCGGAGCTGGGCAACGGCTTCTTCTACCGGCCGACGGTGTTCGTCGACTGCATGCAGGACATGCGCATCGTCCAGGAGGAGACCTTCGGTCCCATCCTGACCGTGGAGCGCTTCACCGACGAGGACCGCGCGGTCGAACTGGGCAACCACACCGACTACGGGCTCGCCGGAGCCGTGTGGACCAAGGATGCCGGCCGGGCCGAGCGGGTGGCGCGGCGGCTGCGGCACGGCACGGTGTGGATCAACGACTTCGGCCCGTATCTGCCGCAGGCGGAGTGGGGCGGGTTCAAACGCTCCGGCATCGGCAGGGAGCTCGGTCAGGAAGGGCTCGCCGAATACCGCCAGGCCAAGCACATCTACGAGAACACCGATCCGGAGCCGCAGCGCTGGTTCGCGCGCTGAGATTCCGTAGTGCCGGGAGCCCGGGCGGGCCGCGGGTCCGCCCGGGCTCCCGGCTGCGGCGGGGGCGTTTTGTCCGGCGCCGGCGTATCGCCCGAGGGACAGCGTGCCCCGCCGCCCGGGCGGCGGGGCGATCCGCGCCGACCGAGGGAGAGCGGGATGACAGGCACCGCGAAGCCCAACGACACACCGGCCGCCGTCGTCCATATGCGCCCGCCGGCCAGCCCGTGTCCCGTCGGCTTCAAGGGCGCCGAGGCGTTCAGCGGGGGCTGGGGCCGAGTCGGCCCAGGTGACCGGCGAGGCGGGGGTACGCCGGCAACTGTGAGAGTCCCGGTGTTCCCGCGGTCTCACCGGTCGTCTTCGGTCTCCACGTCGCGCTCGTCCTCGGGGGGCGCGCCGCCCTCGCGTTCCAGGCGGTCGCCGAGCTCGTCCCGCACCAGGGCGGCGCGCGCGATGCCACGGGTGCGGTACGCGGTGCGTCCCACGATCTGGCCGGTGACGGGAACGGTGAACAGCTGGAACAGGGCCACGAGCAGGACGACGGGGGCGTAACGGCCCGGCACCTGCATCGCCGTCCCCGTGAGGATCAGGACCAGCCCCACCGACTGCGCCTTCGCCGAGGCGTGCAGCCGGGTGACGGTGTCGGGGAACCGCAGCAGTCCCAGCGCGGCCAGCAGACACAGCCCGGCCCCGCCGAGGAGGAGCACGGCGCTGGCGACGTCCCGCACCGTGCTCATCGCATGTGCTCCCGTTCCTCGACGAGATGCGCGGCGGCGACCGAGCCGATGAAGGCGAGCAGCGCCAGGACGAGCAGCACGGGCAGCGGGGTGGCTTCCGAGTGGGCGGCCATGTGCACGGCCGTGCCGGCGATGACGAGGGTGACCACGACGTCCAGGGCCACGATCCGGTCGAGTGCGGCGGGGCCGCGCAGCAGGCGGAGCAGGGTCAGCAGCGCCGCGGCGGTGATCACCGCCTGGGCGGTGGTGAAGACGACGCTCATGGCTCCTCCTTTGCGTCGGGGCCTCCGGGGCCGTCGTCCCGGCCGAGCGCGCGCGTCACGCGCTCGTCCACGGCGCGGACCTCGCGCCGCCGGCGCTCGGGGCCGTCCGGGTCGCGGGCCGGCAGCGCGTGCACGTACAGGGTCTGGCCACTGCGGTCGATCTCCAGCACGAGCGTTCCCGGGGTGAGGGTGGTGAAGTTGGCGACGGTCGTGACGAGCAGGTCCGTGTCGGCCCGCAGCCGCACCTCGACGATCGCCGCGGAGGTCTTGCTGCCGTAGCGGACGGCCTCCCACGCCACGGTGGCGGCGGAGCGGACGAGGTCGAGGGCCAGCCGGCCGACGAGCCCGGCGACCCGGAGTGGGCGCCGGCCCGCGGGCGTGCGCACCGGCGGCAGCGGGAACGCCACGACGACGGCCAGCGCCGCCAGGAACCCGGCCGTGACCACGAGGGGGCTGAGTGATCCCCACAGCACCACCCACAGCGCCCAGAGCCAGCAGACCGCGAAGGCACGGCTCGCTGCGTGTCGCCCACCTCTCGTCACGACCGGCCCTCCTCGCCCAGTACGGCCGCCCGGTACTCCCGCGGGTCCAGCAGGTCCTCCGCGGCCCGCTCGCCGACGCGGGACAGCGGTCCGGCGCAGGCCGCGATCGCCACTCCGGTCAGCGCCATGCCCGCCGTCGCGGCGAGCATCAGCGCCGTCCCGCGCCGCATGGTCCGCGTGGCGGCCGGGTCGCCGCCCGGCGCAGGCGGTGCGGGAGCCGGCCGGGTACCCGAGAACGCCGCGTTCCATACGCGCGCCATCGCGTACAGCGTCAGCAGACTCGTCAGCAGCGCGGCGCCCGCCAGTACGTAACCGGCGGCGCCCGCCCGCGCCGTCGCCTGGAGCAGGGCCAGTTTGGCCACGAACCCGGACAGCGGCGGGATGCCGGCCAGACTGAGCGCCGGCAGGGCGAAGAGCACCGCGATCCCGGCGCCGGTGGCCGCTCCGCCCTCCATGCGGTGCAACGCCGTGGTGCCCGTGCCGCGCAGGACCAGGCCGGCGACGAGGAACAGCGTCGCCTGGACGACGATGTGGTGGACCACGTACAGGATGGTGCCGGTCAGGCCGGCCACGTCGAACAGGGCGAGGCCCAGCAGCATGAAGCCGATGTGGCTCACCAGGGTGAAGGACAGCAGCCGGTTGATGTCGTCCTGCGCGACCGCGCCGAGGATGCCGACCACGAGGGCGGCGATCGACACGACGGCGAGCAGCAGCCACACCCCGGTGCGGGGGAAGAGCATGGTCTGGGTGCGCAGCACCGCGTACACCGCGACCTTGGTCAGCAGGGCCGCGAACACGGCGGTGATCGGCGCCGGGGCGGTGGGATAGCTGTCGGGGAGCCAGAAGTGGAGCGGCACGACCGCCGCCTTGATGCCGAAGACCACGAGCATCAGCAGGCCCAGCGCGCTCTGCAGGCTGCCGGGCAGGGCGGCGAGGCGCTCCGGGAGCTGGGCGAGCGTCACCGTGCCGGTGGCGGCGTACACCAGGGCCACGACGGTGATCAGCAGCAGCGAGGAGGTCAGGGAGACGATCGTGTACGTCATGCCGGCCCGGGTCCGGGGTTCGTCGGAGTCGAGGGTGATCAGCACGTACGACGCCGCCAGCATCACCTCGAAGGCGACGAACAGGTTGAAGAGGTCGCCCGTCAGATAGGCCAGGGCCACGCCGCCGACGAGCAGCAGATACGCGGGGTGCAGCACGGCGGCCGTGCCGGGACGGTCCTCCGCGGTGCCCTGGCCGACGGCGAAGAGCAGCACGGCCAGCGCCACGAGCACGGAGACGGTCAGCAGCAGCCCCGAGAGACGGTCGGCGACGAGCGCGATCCCCAGGGGCGGGGGCCAGCCGCCGATGTGCACGGCCACCGGGCCCTGTTCGTCGACCACCGCGAACAGGGCGACGGACACGGCGAGTACGCAGGTCAGCACGGCGACACTGATCAGCCTGACGAGGGCCTTCGGGACGCCGAGCAGGAGTACGCCCCCGGCGAGGACCGGCAGCAGGACCGGGGCCGCGAGCAGGGTGTCGGTCACGAGTGCTCCCCCGGTTCGTCGCGTGGACGGTCGTCCCGGCCCTGGCGCGGATCGCGGGCCCGGCCGTCCTCGGCCCGCTCCCGGACGGTTCCGATGCGGCGGTCCTCGATGTCGTCGCGTACCTCGTCGTGCCCGGAGAGCCGCCAGGAGCGGAAGGCCAGGGCCAGCAGGAACGTCGTGAGCCCGAAGGTGATGACGATCGAGGTCAGCGCCATGGCCTGGGGCAGCGGATCGGCATACTCCGCCGCGTCCACGGCCTTGTCCCCGACGATCGGGGGCTTTCCGGGTGAGCCGCCGGCGACCAGGAGCAGCAGGTTGGTGCCGTGCCCGAGGACGAGGAAACCGAGGACGATGCGCATCAGCGACCGTTGCAGCATCAGATAGAAGCCGAGGGCGTACAGGCCGCCGACGACCACGGCCATGGTCAGATCCAGTGCGTTCACGCCTCGTCGCTCCTCTCGGCGCCGTCGGGCCGGTGCGTCCCGTCTCTGTCCGTCGCGGGCCCCTGAGATGCGGCCTCCTGCGGTGTCGCCGTGTCGCGGGGACGGCCGAGGGCGACGCCCACGGCCGACAGCAGGGTGAGCGTGACTCCGACGACCAGCAGATAGACGCCGATGTCGAAGAAGAGGCTGGTGGCGAACTCGACCTTCCCGAGCACCGGCAGCCGGGCCGTCACGACGGTGGCGGACAGCGGCGCGGCGCCGGCCAGGAGCGGCAGCGCGCCGACGGCGGCGGCGAGGACGAGTCCGCCGCCGGCCAGCGCGCCCGCGCCGACCGGGGCCGCCGTGCCCGGATCGGCTCTGCCGCCCACCAGGTACCTGAGGACGAACGCCTGCCCGGCCACCAGCCCGCCCGCGAACCCGCCGCCCGGGTGCGAGTGGCCGGAGAACAGCAGGAAGAGGGAGAGCACGAGGATCGACGGGAAGAGCAGCCGGGTGACGACCTCGAGCAGTACGGAACGCTCGCTCCCGGCGCGCTCGTCCGCTCCGGGCAGCCACTTCTCCTGCGGCTCGTCCCAGTGCGCGGTGGGGAAGTCTCCGGGCTGGTGCTCGGTCGCGCCCCCGCCGGTCCGGCCTTCGTCGGAGGCCCGGTCCACGGCGGCGGTCCGGTCGTCCTCTGCGGCGCGGTCCTCTGCGGCGGTGCGGGACGGCCGCTGCTCGTTCCAGACCCGCACCAGGCTGACGACACCGATGGCCGTCACCAGCAGCACGGAGATCTCGCCGAGGGTGTCCAGGGCACGGAAGTCGACGATGACGGCGTTGACCACGTTGTGCGCCCCCGCCTCCTCCGCCCGGCGGAGGTACTCGGAGGCCACCGACGGGCTTCGCCGGGCGGACGCCGCGACCAGCGCGAACGTGGCCACGAAGAGCCCCACGGCCACGGCGACGGAGGCGCGCACGGTGCGGACGCGCCAGGTCGTCCTGCCGGGCGTGAACCGGGCCGGCATCCGGCGCAGCACCAGCACCACCACGACGAGCGTCATGGTCTCGACGAGGAACTGGGTCAGGGCCAGGTCGGGCGCGCCGCGCACCAGGAAGAGCCCCGCCACTCCGTAGCCGACCGCGCCGACCAGGAGGGTGCCGGTGAGCCGGTACCGGGTGGTCAGCACCATCGCCGCGGCGGCCAGCACCCCCACGCCCAGCGGCAGTTCGAGGACGGCCCGCCACAGCGGCGGTGAGCCGATGTCCGGGATCATGGCCGCCAGCGCCGTGCCGGGCAGCAGGAGCACCGTCGTCAGGATGACCGCGAGGTGGACCGGCAGCGAGCCGACGTGCGTGCGGCGGGTCAGCCGGGCCGCGGCCTCGTCCAGCGCCGCCAGCGTACGGCGGTAGCCGGGCTGCTCCCCGGGCAGTTGGGGCGGCCCCAGGCGGGAGGGTCCGGAAGCAGTGGACATGCCCTGCCGGCCGGCGAGGTGCAGCAGCACACCGGCGAGCACGGCGAGGGCCGACAGTCCGAGCACGGGCGTCAGTCCGTGCCACAGAGCCGGCTCGTAGGGGCCCTTGGGGCCGGGCGGGTAGGCGTCGGCGTACGGGCGCACCGCCCGGTCCGTGCCCGTCGCCCACACGCCGCCCACCAGGCCGGCGACCGCCAGTACCGCCACAGGCGCCACGAACCCCGCGGCGGGCGGACGCGGCTCCTTCCCGCCGGGTCGCGGCGCGCCGCCGAACGCCCCGGCGAGGAAGCGGGCGGCGTAGGTCACCGTCAGCGCCGAGCCGAGCACGAGGGCCGCGAGCAGCCAGCCGTGCGCGGCCAGGTCAGGGGCGTGGAGGAACGCCTCGAAGGCGGCCTCCTTGCCGAGGAAGCCGATGAGCGGGGGCAGACCGGCCATGGAGGCGGCCGCGAGGACGGCGACGGTCAGCAGTCCGGGCAGCCGACGTCCCACCCCGGAGAGTTCGCGTATGTCCCGCGTGCCGACCTGGTGGTCGATGATGCCGGTGACGAGGAACAGGGCCGCCTTGAACGCCGCGTGCGCCAGCAGCATCACGGCGCCCGCCAGGGCGGCGGTCCTGGTGCCTGCCCCGAACAGGGCGATCAGCATGCCGAGTTCGCTGATCGTGCCGTACGCGAGGAGCTTCTTGAGGTCGGTCTCCCGCAGGGCGCACCACGCGCCGAGCACCAGGCTCGCCAGCCCCACGGCGAACACCATGGGCCGCCACGGTCCTGCGGTGGCCAGTCCGGGGGCCAGCCGGGCGACGAGATACACACCGGCCTTGACCATGCTGGCCGCGTGCAGATAGGCGCTCACCGGCGTCGGTGCCACCATCGCCGCGGGCAGCCAGCTGTGCAGCGGCATCTGGGCGGACTTGGCGAACGCCCCGATCAGCACCAGGACGACCGCGGCGGTGACCGCGCCGCCCTGCGGCGGGTCGGCGACGATCGCCGAGACCCGGTACGTGCCGGCGGCCTCGCCCAGCAGCACGAAGCCGAGCAGCATGGCGAGGCCGCCCCCGGCCGTCACGAGCAGCGCCTGCACGGCGGCGCGGCGGCGCTCCGCCCGGTCCCCGCGTCCGGCGATGAGCAGGAACGACACGACGGTCGTGAGCTCCCAGAACACGTACAGCAGGAAGAGGTTGTCCGCGAGGACAAGTCCCGTCATGACTCCGGCGAACGCCAGCAGCAGGGCCGACTCCCGGCCCGTGTCGTGTTCCGTGTAGTGGCGGGAGTAGAGCAGGACGGCTGCTCCGACGCCTCCGACGACCCACAGCATCAGCAGCGACAGGCCGTCGAGCCGCAGGTCCAGGACGAGCCCCAGCGCGGGCGCCCACGCCCAGGACTCCTCCACCACGCCGCCGGCCAGCACCTCCGGGGCCTGGAAGCCCGCCCAGAGCGCAGTGGCCAGCGGCACGGCGGCGGCCGGATACCAGGCGGTGGCCCCGAACCGGCGTGCCCACCAGGGCAGCACGGCGGCGACCGTGGCGTGGAGTGCCAGCAGGACCAGCACGTTCCTCCCCCTCCGCTGCTCGGCAGGTCCCCTGGTCGGGTGGCGGCACGGCCACGGGCGGCTGCTGCCGTACGGGGCCGCTTCTTGCGATGCGGGTGGACAGTCGGCCGGCCCGCGCAGCATTTTCCAGCGGGGGCGCCGGGGTGGGACGCCCACCACGCGGGGCGGCCGGTCAAGTCCCCCGGCTGGCGGTGCGGATGCACCCCCGCGGGGCGGGCAGCCGGGCCCGGGTTCAGGACTCGGGCTCAGGGCTCGCGGGCGTGGCCGTGGTCGGCCGCGTAGGCGGCGAAGATCTGTCTGGGGGTGCCGTCTGTGCGCAGGAAGTGCGCGCCCAGGGTCCCGGCGAGCTTCTCCAGGGATCTGCCGAACATGGCGGCGCTCATGCGGACGGCCACTTCCCGGGAGTACTGTTCCTGGACGGCGAGGTCGGCGGCGTAGCCGGCCGTCGCGGCCAGTGAGGTGTCCGGTTCACCGTCGTGGAAGTAGTACGTCTCCCCGTGCTGGGTCAGGTCGATACGGACGTGGTTGCCGTCCTCGGCCAGCTGCTGGAACAGGACCGCGGTGGCCGTCGCCCCGGGCGGGGGCGGCAGGCCGCCCGTGGCGCGCAGGGACGTCAGCCGCAGGGCCAGGAGCCGCCGGCGGGTCAGGGCGGGGTAGATCTGGCTGATCCAGGAGACGGCGGCCGTCAGCAGGGCGAAGCCGATCAGCGCTTCGAGCGGGGCGGCGATGCGGAGCCAGGCGTCGGTGGGGGCGATGTCGCCCAGGCCGAGGGTGCCGACCATGACCAGGGAGAGGTACAGGCCGTCCACGATGTCGGCACGCCGGCCGGGCTCGAGGCCGGGAGCGTAGGAGAAGCCGTCGGGGACGTGGGGCCAGTAGACGAGGGTCCAGCCGGCCACGATGATCAACGTCCACATGAGAATCACGGCGATCATCGACAGAGGGCCGGCCAGAGCGGCGATCGTCCCGCGGGCGCCGAAGCGACGGGCGAGCCGCCACAGCACTGTCATCACCGCCCTGCTCAGCGTCCCCCGGCCCGTGGAGTGCCACAGCGTATGGAACAGATCGCGCAGACCGGCCAGCACCAGCAGCGCTCCCGCCGCCGTGATCACCCACTTCACCCGGCGCTCCTCCCCGCTCGGCCCGCACGTGCGCCGTCCGACGGCGCCCGTGTACCCGCCCGGCGGCTCGGCACACAACGACCGCCGCCGTACGGGGCCGTGGACCGCTTCGGGGCGGGACGCCGGTCCGGGTACCCGCGGACCCGGCGTTTCAACGTCGGCGGCCCGGGTGGTGCCGTACGTGATGGTGCCGAAGCTCAGCGCCGGGCCTCCGCCCGGGTCGCCCCGATGCCGGCGGCGACCACCAGCGCGGTGCCGGCGATCTGCAGAACCCCGGGCGTCTGGGCGATGAGGACCATGCCGGCCACGAGACTGACGGCCGGTTCCAGACCGGCCAGCGTGCCGTACGTGGTCTTCCCGATCCGCTGGAGCGCCTGCATCTCGAGCAGGAACGGCACCAGCGGCATCAGCACGGCGATCCCCGCCCCGGCGGCGGCCGTCTGCCAGGTGAGGGCCGCCAGCGCGCCCGGCGCCCCGAACGGCGCGGCGGCGACGGCCGCGACCGCCAGCGACACCGCCAGGGCGTGCGGCGCGGAGAACCGGCTGCCGACGTGCGCGGTCCCGACGACGTACAGCGCCCAGCAGGCCGCGGAGCCGAGGCCGAAGAGCACGCCGGTCGGGCTGGTGCCGCCGGTCCACGGCGAGGTGAGCAGTACGACTCCGGCACCGGCCAGCCCGAGCCAGGCCAGCTCCTTGAGCCGGGAGGACGCGAAGACGGCGACGGTGAGCGGGCCGAGGAACTCCAGCGCGGTGGCGGTCCCCAGCGGCAGCCGGGCGGCGGCCTCGGAGAAGAGCAGCATCATGCCCGCGCTGGCGCCGCCGAGCAGACAGGTGGCCAGCAGATCGCGCCGCGGGGTCTTCCGCAGCGTCCGCCACAGCGACCTGCCGGTGAACACGGCAAGGAAGACCGCCGCGAAGGTGAGACGCAGCCAGGTCGTGCCCGCCGGGCCGAGCGAGTGGAACAGCTCCGTCGCCAGCGCGCTGCCGGTGTGCAGCACGACCATGGCGACGAGGACGAGCACGGCCCCCGGCACACGGTGGGGCGCGGGGGCCGGACGCGTTCCCGGCAGGGGCGGGGCGTCGGTGCCGACGGGAGCGTCGGTGGTGGCGATTCGGGCGGTCTCGGTGGTCACCGGGCCCATTGGACCGGCCTCGCTATGTTTCTGTCCACGGGCCGAAAGTGGATCGACCGGCCACTTTTTGTGGACAATGCGCGGATGAACGCGGACGAGACGGCGAACGACACCGGGAACAGCGCCGGCAACGGCACGGACCACCTGCCCGACCTGGGCCGGTTGCGGCTGCTGGTCGAGCTGCACCGGCTCGGCACCATGGCCGCCGTGGCGGCGAGCACCGGCTACGGAACCTCGGCCGTCTCCAAGCATCTGGCGGTCCTGGAACAGGAGGTCGGTGTCCCGCTGCTGACCCCGGCCGGCCGCCGGGTGCGGCTGACACCGGCCGCCGAGCGGCTGGTCGGGCACGCCGTGGGCATCCTCGCCGCCGTCGAGGAGGCGCAGGCGGAGCTGCGGGGCACGGCCGATCCGGTCGGGCGGGTGCGGCTGGCGAGCTTCTTCACAGCGGTCGAGCCGGTGGTGCTGCCCGCCATAGCCCGTCTGCGGGAGCGGTATCCGCGGGTCACGGTGGAGGTGCACGAGCACGAGCCCGAGTACACGGCGCGGCTGCTGAGCTCGGGAGGCGCCGACCTGGGCGTGGTGTACGACTACAGCCTCGTACCGCGGACCGTGCCACCGGAGTTGAGCGCCCGGCAGTTCGAGGAGCAGCCGCTGTATCTCGCCGTGCCCGCGGACCATCCGGACGCCGGCCGCCCTGTCGCCCTGTCCGGGCTGGCGGAGTTCGCCGGTACCGGCTGGATCGCCAACTCCCGCGGCACGGACGACGACGAGCTGGTGCAGCGGGTGTGCGCGATGGCCGGCTTCGTACCCCGGATCGCGCACCGCGTGGACAGCCTCCATCTGGTCAACAGCCTGGTCGGCGCGGGTCTCGGGGTGGCCGTGCTGGCCAGTTCGGGTATCGAGCGGCATCGGACGGACGTCGCCTTCCGTCCGCTGGACCCGCTGGCCGGCACACGCCGCAGTTCCCTTCTGGCGCGCGCCGGCCAGTGGTCGTGGCCGCCCGTCGCCGCTCTGGCGGCGATCGTCGCGGAGGGCCCGCGCTGACGGCCGTCGACGGACCGCCGGTCAGCCCGGTGCGCGGCAGTGCCGCACGGTCGACTCGGCCGGTCCCCGGCCGCGGAAATGCCGTAGGCGCCCTCGTCCCCGAGGCGTGCGCGTCCGCGGGCCCGCTCGGCGGGGGTCGCGCAGCGGGCGGCCGTCGGTGTCGGCGTAACGGAAGCCGCGCCCGTGGCGGATGCGGCGGTAGCCCGGGTCGGTGGGCCTGCTGTGGTGAAGACGCGACCCGGCCTCCAAGCTCGTCCGGCGCGTGCGGTGTGCCGCAGCTGCCGGGGCCGATCGGAACGATGGTGCCGGTCCCCGTATCCCTCACGGTCCCCTCACGCGGCGGGCACTGCGGCACATGACCATGGTGTCCCGGTTCGCGGCGCGCAAACACCGCGGGGGACACCACGGCGGCTGTTTCGGCGGTGGCGGCCCGGGCACCCGCCCCGCATCGCATCGGAGGTGAACCATGCCGGGACGCGAGGAGCTTCCTTCGACGCTGGAGCGCTCGCCCAAGGACGCGCAGCGGACCTGGATCAAGGCCCATGACTCCGCCGTCGAGCAGTACGGGGAGGGTGAGCGGGCCCACCGGGTCGCCTTCAGCGCGCTGAAGCACAAGTACGAGAAGGTCGCGGACCACTGGGAGCGCAAGGAGCAGGGCCGCAAGGGTCCCTCCGATCCGCGCGCCGGTACGCCGCGGGACCGGCCGGCCCGCAGCGGCGAAGGTGTCGACGAGAACGCCACCGTGCAGCATCTGCACGAGGTGGCCCGCCGCCTCGACATCGGCGGCCGGTCGAAGATGAACCGGGCGGAGCTGCTGGAGGCGATCCGCAAGGAGAACCGTTCCCAGACGCGTGCCGCCCGGTCCTGACAGGAGGCGGGCGGACCCACCCGTCCTCGCCGAGAGAAGGAGCCGTGCATGAGCAGCAGCGGAGCCGGCACCGAGCAGAACCGCAACAGCGACTACGGGCAGCGGAAGTTCAAACGCTCGCGCAGCCACTTCGCCGACCGCATCACCGAGGACGGGCGTGACGGCTGGCCGGTGGAGCCGGGCCGGTACCGGCTGGTGGTCAGCAAGGCGTGCCCCTGGGCGAGCCGTTCGCTGGTCTCCCGCCGGCTGCTGGGTCTGGAGGACGCCCTGTCGCTCGCCGTGGCCGACCCCGTCCAGGACGACCGCAGCTGGCGCTTCACCCTGGACCCGGGCGGGAAGGACCCCGTACTGGGCATCCGGTACCTCGCAGAGGCGTACGACGCGCGGGAGACGGACTATCCGGGCGGTGTCAGTGTGCCCGCCGTGGTGGACGTCCCGAGCGGGAAGCTGGTCACCAACGACTACCAGCACATCACGCTGGACCTGGCGACCCAGTGGCGTGCCCTGCACCGCCCGGGCGCCCCGGATCTGTATCCGGAGGCGCTGCGCGAGGAGATCGACGCGGTGATGGACGAGATCTACCGCGACCTCAACAACGGCGTCTACCGCGCCGGTTTCGCGACGGATCAGCAGGAGTACGAGGAGGCGTACGCGGACGTCTTCCGCCGTCTTGACGCCGTGACGGAGCGGTTGACGGACCAGCGGTACCTCGTCGGCGACTCCATCACCGAGGCCGACATCCGGCTGTTCACGACCCTGGTGCGGTTCGACGCGGTGTACCACGGCCACTTCAAGTGCAACCGCTACAAGATCGCGGAGAACGAGGTGCTGTGGGCGTATTTCCGCGATCTGTACCAGACCCCGGGCTTCGGCGACACGGTGGACTTCGACCACATCAAGCGGCACTACTACACGGTCCACACCGGCATCAACCCGACGCGTATCGTCCCGGCGGGTCCGGACCTGTCGCGGCTGACCACGCCGCACCACCGGGAGAAGCTCGGCGGCCGCCCCTTCGGGGACGGCACCCCGCCGGAACCGCCGCCGGCGGCGGAGCGGACGTAAGAGGCCCTCGCCCGGCGGCCGGGACGGAACCATCGAGGACCATACCCCCCACCCGTATACTTGGGGTGCGAGGGAAGGAGTGATCCGATGGTTCAGGACGTGTACGGCGTGCAGGGAATGACCTGCGACCACTGCGTGCGCGCGGTGACGACCGAGGTCGGCGCGCTGCCCGGGGTCGAGCGGGTGAGCGTCGACCTCGCCACCGGCGAGGTGACGGTCACCAGCGAGGACCGGCTCGACCCCGACGCGGTGTCCGCGGCGGTGGAAGAGGCGGGATACGAGCTCGTCGGGCGTGACGAGAGGTGACGCGGGGCCCCTGGGACGCGGTCCGGCGGACGGCCGCCCATCCGCTGGTCCGCGTCGTCGCGGTGGCGCTGCTCCAGTACGCCGCGTCGCGGCTGGCCGAGCCCTCCTCGGCCGCCGGGGCGGGCGCACGCGGGGGCGACTGCGGGAATCCGCCGCCACGGAAGCCGGGGGCGGCGCCGCGCCCGGAGTGAGGGACGCCGAAGGGGTGGGACCGGTTGCGGTCCCGCCCCTTCGTGCCGGCCGTCGGGCTCCGGCCGCGCCGGTCAGTGCCCGTGCCCCGCAGGCTCGTCGCCCTCGGGGTGGGACTCCTGCTGCCCCGCCGCAGACCCGCCCGCCTGCACGGTGAACGCCGCGGTGCGGACCTTGCCGTCGTGCTGGAAGTCGAGGAAGAGGCGGTACGAGCCCTTGCTCGGGGCGGTCGCGGTGAAGGAGATCTCCGGGCCCGGCTTCGTCTTCCCGTCGCCGGGCTCGCCGTTCGGGTGCACGTGCAGATAGGCGAGGTCGCCGGAGCGCAGGGCGACGAGGTGGCCGTACGCGCCCAGGTACGGCTGCAGGTCGGTGACCGGCTTGCCGTCCTTGGCGACGTCGAGCTTCAGTTCGCTGCCCGCGCCGGGGCGCAGTCCGCCCTTGAGCGTCACCTCGTAACCGTCCACGGTCACCGTGCGCACGGGGCGGGGCAGCGCCTCGGGCTTCGACTGCCCCGAGACGGCCAGGTCCGCGCCGAGGGTGAGGCCGCCGGTGTTCTTCGCCGCGGGGGCGAAGTCGGCGAAGACCCGGTAGCCGCCGGCCGTGGGCAGCTCGACGGGTGTGGACCAGGTGCCGTCCGCGGCGCGCACCGGGTGCAGGTGGCGGTAGGTCGTCAGGTCGCGCGACGCGACGATCAGATGGAGCTCCTTGCCGTGTTCGCGGCGGAACTCGGTCACGTTGCGGTCCTCGGCTTGGTCCACGACGGCGAAGCGCAGCTCCGCGGGTTTGCCCGCCGCGACGCGCGGGGTCCGCAGATCGAGTGCGTAGCCCTGGTCGGCGATCTGGAGCCCGCCCGGCAGCGACGTCTCACCGCTCCCTTCCTCGACGTGGTCCTCATGCGCCGCGGCGTCCTTCTCCTTCGCCTCGTGCGTGGTGTGCTTCGCGGGCTTCTTCTCGGCGACGACCGGCTCCACGGCGCTGCCGACCCCATATGCCGCGCCGAACGTCGCCGCGAGCGCCGCCGCAAAGGCCGTGATCTTGAGACCGGTGTTCATGACCTACCCCTTCCGCAAAGGCCGCCCGACGCGCGGCCACACAGACACGGTACCCCCAGGGGGTATAAAGTCAAATCACGGGCGGCCTTGCGTATCGATACCGGTGAGGGGTATACATGAACTCGTCAATCGGTACCCCCAGGGGGTATGACACTTCGGCCCGCCGGACCACCCGGTCCCGGCGTCGCCGATACTTGCGTTCCGAGTACGAGGAGCACGTCATGGGAAGCCCAACGACGACAGTCGGCACAGCGGCGGTCGAACTCGCCATCGGCGGGATGACCTGCGCCTCGTGCGCGGCACGTGTCGAGAAGAAGCTCAACCGCATGGACGGCGTCGAGGCGACCGTGAACTACGCCACGGAGAAGGCGAAGGTGACCTTCGCCGACGACGTCGCCGTGGCCGATCTGATCGCGACGGTCGAGGCCACCGGTTACACCGCGCAGGAGCCGGCCCCGCCCCGCACCGAGAGCGGGTCCGGCCCCGACGGGGCCGACGACGAGAGCAGGGCGGACGAGGAGCTGCGGCCCCTTCGGCAGCGACTGCTGACCGCGGTCGCCCTCGCCGTGCCGGTGATCGCGATGGCCATGGTCCCGGCGCTGCAGATCGAGTACTGGCAGTGGCTCAGCCTGACGCTGGCCGCGCCGGTCGTGACGTACGCGGCCTGGCCGTTCCACCGCGCGGCGTGGACCAACGCGCGGCACGGCGCGGCCACGATGGACACCCTGATCTCGGTCGGCGTCTCGGCCGCGTTCCTGTGGTCGCTGTGGGCGCTGTTCTTCGGCACCGCGGGCACTCCGGGGATGACCCACCCCTTCGAGTTCACGATCGCCCGCACCGACGGCGCCGGGAACATCTATCTCGAGGCCGCGGCGGGCGTGACCGCGTTCATCCTGGCCGGGCGCTACTTCGAGGCCCGCTCCAAGCGGAAGGCCGGGGCCGCGCTCAGGGCGCTGCTGGAGCTGGGCGCGAAGGAGGTCACCGTGGTGCGCGGCGGCCGCCAGGAGACGATCGCGACCGCTGATCTGCAGGTGGGCGACCGGTTCCTGGTCCGCCCCGGCGAGAAGATCGCCACCGACGGCACCGTCGTCGAGGGCTCCTCCGCCGTGGACGCGTCGATGCTGACCGGCGAGTCCGTGCCCGTCGAGGTCTCCGTCGGCGACCCGGTGACCGGCGCGACGCTGAACGCCGGCGGCCGGCTGGTGGTCGAGGCGACCCGGGTCGGCTCGGACACCCAGCTGGCCCGGATGGCGAAGCTGGTCGAGGACGCGCAGAACGGCAAGGCCGCCGCCCAGCGGCTGGCCGACCGGATCTCCGCCGTGTTCGTGCCCGTCGTCATCGCCCTCGCGCTCGGCACGCTCGGTTTCTGGCTCGGCAACGGCTCCGGTCTGACCGCCGCGTTCACCGCCGCCGTCGCCGTGCTGATCATCGCCTGCCCCTGCGCCCTCGGGCTGGCCACGCCGACCGCGCTGATGGTCGGGACCGGCCGCGGCGCCCAGCTCGGCATCCTCATCAAGGGCCCCGAGGTGCTGGAGACCACCCGCAAGGTCGACACGATCGTCCTGGACAAGACCGGCACCGTCACCACCGGCCGGATGACCCTGCTCGCCGTCCACACCACCGACACCACCACCGAGACCGAGGTCCTGCGTCTGGCGGGCGCGCTGGAGAACGCCTCCGAGCACCCCATCGCCCAGGCCGTCGCCGCCGGGGCCACCGAGAAGACCGGCCCTCTCGCCGACCCCGAGGACTTCGCCAACATCCCGGGTCTCGGTGTCCAGGGCATCGTCGACGGGCGCGCCGTCCTGGTCGGCCGCGAGAAGCTGCTGATCGAGTGGGCGATGGATCTGCCCGCGGATCTCGCCCGCGCCAAGCACGAGGCCGAGGCCGCCGGCCGCACCGCGATCGCCGTCGCCTGGGACGGCGAGGCCCGCGCGGTCCTCGAGGTCGCGGACGCCGTCAAGGACACCAGCACGGAGGCGGTCCGCCGACTGCGCGCCCTCGGTCTCACCCCCATCCTGCTCACCGGCGACAACGAGGCCGTCGCGAAGAGCGTGGCCGCCGAGGTCGGCATCGACGAGGTGATCGCCGAGGTCATGCCGGAGGACAAGGTCGACGTCGTCAAAAAGCTCCAGGCCGAGGGGCGCAGCGTCGCCATGGTCGGCGACGGAGTCAACGACGCCGCCGCCCTGGCCCAGGCCGACCTGGGTCTCGCGATGGGCACCGGCACCGACGCCGCCATCGAGGCCGGCGACCTCACCCTCGTACGCGGCGACCTCAACGCCGCCGCCGACGCCATCCGCCTCTCCCGCCGCACGCTCGGCACCATCCGCTCCAACCTCTTCTGGGCCTTCGCCTACAACGTCGCCGCCCTCCCCCTCGCCGCCGCCGGACTTCTCAACCCGATGATCGCCGGAGCCGCCATGGCCTTCTCGTCGGTCTTCGTCGTCGGCAACTCCCTGCGGCTGCGCGGCTTCAAGGCCGCGTGAACGCGGAGGCGCCGGCAGGCCGGCAACCGCCCGTACACACAACGATCCGCCGTACCGGTTCCGGTACGGCGGATCGTCGCCGTCAGAGGCCGTCGCCCGGCGATGCGGAGCGGCGCCGTCCGTAGCGGGTCGTCCCCTGCGGCTTGAAGACGGACAGCACCACGGCCACGGCGACGGACCGGCCGCCCTGCTCCACCGGGGCGACCACGTCGCCCTGGCGCACCAGCACGTCCGCGACATCGTCCGCGACCTGCCGGCGGGGCGCGCGCACCGGCGAGCTGCGCGACGACGTCCCGGCCGACGAGCCGGCCGGCTACTGCCTGCACGCCCTCACGGCGGCCGGCGCGCTGCGCTCCAAGGCGGCGGTCCGCCGTCTCGTGACCGTGACCCTGTCGGGCCTGCGTCCCGAGCGCTGACCGCCCGCTGCCGCCGGCCCCGGAGCGGGGCCGGCGGCAGCGTCCGGAGCGTCAGGCGGTCGCCGGCGCCGGGCGCGTGGTCTTCTCCGGGGCCTCCAGGCGGCCCGTGCGGTGGAGCACGTGGACGGCGCCGGCGCAGGAGAGGCCCAGCAGGACGAGGGCGGTCCACGGCAGAGCCGCCACTCCCGCGGCTCGTGCGGCGTCCAGGGCGGCCCCGGTCAGCAGGTTCCCCAGGGCGATCCCGACCCCGCAGATGGTGTTGTAGAGGCCGTAGTGACTGGCCACCAGGTGCCCCCCGGAGAGCCGGACGATGGTGTCCATCTCGAAGGGGTACGCGATCATCGTCCCCACCGCCAGCAGCAGCGCGGACAGCGCCGGAGGCACCGCCGCGACGAGCCACAGCCCGATGCCCCCGTCCGGCACGGGCACCGCCGTCGCCAGGAGCAGGGGCACGAACGCGACGCCCATCGTCAGCAGCCCCCAGGTCAGCGCACGGCCCGGCGCCATACGGGCCTTGCACCAGGCGGTGACCCTCGTCTGGCCGACGATCGTGCTGAGTCCGGAGACGGCGAACAGCACCGCCACCGCCGCCGTGCCGAACTGCCCGTCCCCGCCCAGGCGTCGGACCTCGAGCGGCAGGGCCAGATAGACCTGGAACGACATCACGTACGAGCCGATCATCGCGAACGAGAACAGCAGGAACGGCCGGTTGGCCACCATGCCGCGCCACTGCGCCAGAACACCCCGCTGCTCAGGGCCCGTTGCGGCCCCCTCCCCCGCCCGGCGCGCGGGCAGGGCGCGGATCTGCACGACGCTGAGCACCGCGAAGATCCCGGCCGCCGTCAGACAGGTGACCCGGAAGCCGACTCCCGTCAGCACCATGCCCACCAGCGGCCCGAGCAGGATGCCCGCCTGGTAGAACACGTTGAAGAGCGCGAACGCCTCCACCCGCCGCTCCCCCGCGTCGGCGGCGAGATACGCGCGGGAGGCCGGGTTGAACAGCGCCCCGGCCATACCAGTCGCCGCGGAGGCGGCGATCAGCGCGGGCACGCTGTCGACCAGCCCGAGCGTCGCGAAGCCGACGATACGCAGCCCGAGGCCGGCGACGATCATGGGCTTGTAGCCGAACCGGTCCGCGAGCGTCCCGCCGACCAGGAACAGCCCCTGCTGGCTGAAGTTGCGCACCCCGAGGATCAGCCCGACGAGCCAGCCGGCCAGCCCGAGCGGCCCCGCCAGGTGGGCGGCGAGATAGGGCATCAGCATGTAGAAACCGAGGTTGATGGTGAACTGGTTCACCATCAGCAGCTGAACGCTGCGGTCGTACGTGCGGACCTGCGCGACGATGCTCCTCACCGGGCCTCCTTCACGCCGGTCCCCGCCACCTGTTCGGCCGGGTCCTTGTCCCGGGCGGGGCCCAACGGGTCGGTCACCGTGGTGCAGCGGGTCCAGCGGGTGACCTCCTTCTCGTCGAGGCGGCCGATCAGCTCCGGCTCGGCCGCGGGCGGCGAGTCGAGGAGGCCGTGGGCGGTGCAGTAGTCGTCGTCGTACACCGTCCCGAGGTACCGCTGCGGCCCGTCGGGGAAGACCGCCGCGATCCGGGTGTCCGCCGGCAGGGAACGTGCCAGCCACCCCGCGACGAGGGCGACCGCGCCGACGCTCCAGCCGCCCGAGGTGTAGTGCGAGGTGGCGAGCTGCCGGCAGGCCCACACGGCTTCCGCCGGAGCGACCCAGTGCACCTCGGCGAAGTTGTCGTAGGCGACGTTGCGCGGATAGATGCTCGAGCCGAGTCCGCGCATCAGCCGCGGCCGCGCGGGCTGGCCGAAGATCGTCGATCCGACGGTGTCGACTCCCACCAGCCGCAGCTCCGGGCAGAGCTGCTGGAGGACGCCCGAGATGCCCGCCGAGTGACCGCCGGTGCCGACGCTGCACACCAGCACGTCGATACGGCCCAGTTCGGTGGCGAGTTCGAGAGCGAGCGGCGTGTAGGCGGAGATGTTGTCGGGGTTGTTGTACTGGTCCGGGCACCAGGCGTCGGGGTGCCGGGCCATCAGCTGGGCGACCCGGTCCCGGCGGGCCTGCTGCCAGCCGCCGGCCGGGTGCGGCTCCGAGACGACATTGACCTGGGCACCGTATGCCGTCAGCAGGCGGGTCATCGACAACTCCAGCCCGGGGTCGGTGACCAGGGTGACGGGGTGTCCGTGGACCATGCCGGCGAGGGCCAGGCCCAGGCCGAGGGTTCCACTGGTGGACTCGATGATCCGCGCCCCGGGGCGCAGGTCGCCGCGGGCACGGGCGCGTTCGACCATGTGCAGGGCCGGACGGTCCTTGATGCCACCGGGGTTGAAGCCTTCGAGCTTCGCCCAGAACCCGCGGCCCGCGTGGGCGAAGGGTTCGCCGACGCGCAGCAGCGGAGTGTTGCCGACCAGCCCGGACAGGGCGGCCCGGACGGGCCTGGGGGTCGGATGGGTCGTCGTATCGGGAGAGTGCATCGTCTGCTCTCGTCTTTCGTCGATGGCGCGCGCGTCGGGTGCGGCCTCTTCGCGCACCGCGCGGCCCTGTTCACCGGGGCTGCGCGGCGGTCGCGGCGTACGGGGCGACCGGGCAGAGGGTCCTGCACCGACATGCGCGAACGGCACGCCACCGCCCGGGGACATGGGGGCGGCGTTGTGGTCGGACGGGGGCGGCGCGGCGGAGCCGTTCGCCGTAGTAAGCGGTTGGTGCCGCGCCGGTGGTTCGTCACACCGGACAGGAGAAGTCGGCGGGCCAGACGGGCAGTTGAGGGCCGTCGTAGTGGGCCGTCGCCGCGCCACCCGTGCATGGGGCGCGGGCGCGGTCTCCGGCTGGGCGGGGCCGATCGCCGCGGGGCCGGGCCGGCCTGGAGCCGCCGGGGTCTCCGGTCCGCCGGGATTCTAGATCTGGAGAATCGTGGCTCTTATCGTGGTTCTCGGCAGCGGCCTGGCCGACGCCGTGTCACCGAAGCCGCACGAAGCCGGCCGGCTGACCAGGGGCGCGGCTTCCGGGACGAGGGCGGAGGCCACCGGCGCGCCCAGCACGGGAGCCTGCTGCGGCTGGCCGGGGACGCATTCCTGGACCACGTGGTCGGAGCGGTGCTCACCGCCGGGGTGGTGCCCCGGAGCGGAAGCGGGCGACGCCGCACCGACGGCCCCGGCAGTCGTGTCCAGATGGCCGCTGACGCCTTCCATGCTCACGCCGTGCGTGTACACGAAAGCGAACAGCGCCATCGCCACCCACAGCAGTCGCAGCGGACCCGCAGACGAGCGGGCCCGCGAGACGCGGGAGGACGACCGGGCCGTGACCATGCCGTGATCTTAGCCTCCACACCTGCCGCGGCCGTCCGCCGAACCACCGGGACCGGTGGACGCGTTGGCCTGATTCCAGCACGTCCGCCGCAAAGGGCCTGGTAGCCGCGGGCCACGGTCCCGGGAAGGATGACCGGAACGACGCCCGTACGGGAGGGAACCCGGGCGCATCCCGAGTACGGCCCGGTTGCGGCCGGGTCCATCGCCGCGTGGACGGTGGCGCGGCGGCCAAGTGGAGTCGGTCAGTGGCCGTTGGAGACCCGGCCGCCGAAGCCGTACGGCAGGAAGGTGCGCGGGCCGGGCACTGCCGAGGCGGCCCGAGGCACCGGCCGGAGCGGGGGCAGCGGGGCGGACGGCTCCGCCCCGCTGCCGGGCCCTCAGTTCTTGCCGAGCAGCCCCTTCATACGGGTGATCTCGGCGGTCTGCGAGGTGATGATGTCGCCGGCCATGTCCTTCGCGGGGCCGTAGGCGCCGTCGGTCTGCTCGGTCCTGGCCATCTCGACCGCGCCCTCGTGGTGCTTGACCATCAGGTCCAGGAAGGCCGTGTCGAAGGCCTTGCCCGAGGCCTTCCCGAGCCCGGTCATCTCCTCGTCCGTCATCATCCCGGACATCGCGTGACCGGCGTGATCGCCGCCCCCGCCCTCCTTCGGGACGTCCTCGCCCCAGGAGGTCAGCCAGCCGGAGAGGGTCCTGATCTCCGGGTCCTGCGCCTTCTTGATCTCCGCGGCCAGCGCCTTCACGTCCGCGGACTGCGCGCGCGTCTCCGCCAGGTCCGCCATCTCGACCGCCTGGCGGTGGTGGGGGATCATCCCGTGCGCGAAGGCCACGTCGGCGGCGTTGTGCTCGCCCTGCTTCGCGGGGGCGGAGGCGACGGCGCCGGGGGACGACGACGCGTTGTGGCCGTTGTGGCCGGCCGGATTGTCGTCTGCCCCGCCGCAGGCCGCGAGGACGGCGGCGGCGGTCGCCGCGGCCACCACGGCGGCGGCACGGCGGGCGGTGGTACGGCGGATCGTGGTGCGGCGGGGCATGGAACGGTGTGCGGTCATGGTGGTGCTGCTCCTGTGTCGTGCAGGGGAATCGGGGCATCGCTCGCACGGCGGCACCGGCATCCGAGGCCGGGGCACGCCGGGGCCGCCCCTATATGCGCAGGAGTTGCAGTTCACTCAACGACGGCGGCGCCCGGCCGTCGCGGGTCACGGCGAGCGCGGCTGCCGGCGTGTCCGCCGCAGCGGGTGCGAGTGCCCCCGGAGCGAGAGCCGGCAGCACGGGCGCGGCGCTCGTGCCGCCGGCCGCGCACGTCTCGTCGGCGTGCTCGGTGTGCCCGCCCCCGCGACCGTGGTCGTCGGCGTGCGCGCAGTCGCACCCGTCCGCGCCGTCGGCATGCGCGTGGGCTTCGGCGGCCACCGCCGCCCGGTGCGTACCGGCGGCCACTGTGCCGGACGGCACCGAGGGGGCCACAGGTCCGAGCCCGTGCATGGCCACGACTCCGGCGAGGACCGCCAGAACCAGCAGCACGCGGCTCCGCAGCCCCTGGGGCCCGGTACCGTGACGCGCACGCTGATTCATGCGGGCATCCTAAACGGCCCCGTCGCCGCCGTGTGCACCGACGCCCGGCGGACCGTACGGGCGCCCGCACCCATGACCACGGTGGCCACGAACCGCCGGGACCGTGCCCCGACGGTCGGCGCCTTCAGCTTCCTCGGCGTAGCCGTCCTGCCGCGGCTCGCCACGGGAGTTGGCTCCCCGCTGTCCCGTGTGACACGCCGCTGTGATGACCGGGCGGCCGGTCCGACTGCGCCGCCGCCGAAGACGCGGCCGGCCCGGTGTCGCGCGCGGTTCGGCAGGTCACCCCATGAAGAATGCCGATATGACGCATATCGGGTACTTCATCCTCGTCATGACAGCCTCGGCACTCGCGCCGCTGCTCGCGTTCGCCGGCCGCCGCTGGTTCACGGTGCCGGTCGTGATCTTCGAGATCGGGCTGGGTAACTGCTGGGGCCGGACGTCCTGGGATGGGTCCGCACGGACACGGTGCTCGAGACACTCTCGGAACTCGGGCTGGCGATGCTCATCTTCCTGGCCGGGTACGAGCTCGATTTCGCCGCCCTGGGGCGCAGCACCCTTCGGCGCGCGGTCGGCTCCTGGCTGATCGCCCTCGTCGTCGGCATCGGAGCGGCGACCGCGCTGGCCGAGGGCGACATCGACCGCGGGCTCGTCATCGGAACCGCGCTGACGAGCACCGCTCTCGGCACGGTGCCGCCCATCCTGCGCGACAGCGGGCGGCTCGGGGGCCGGTTCGGCACGGCCATGCTCGCCTTCGGCGCGGTCGGCGAGTTCGGCCCGGTCATCACCATGGCCCTGCTCCTCAGCGGGCGTCAGCCGCTGGCGTCCGCCCTGGTGCTGCTGGTCTTCGCGGTGATCACGGTGATGGCGGTGTGGTGGGCGTCCATGCAGCGGGCGGCCTGGTTCTCGCAGGTCGTCGAGGCGACCGTGCACAGCAGTGGCCAGTTCGCCGTCCGTCTGGTGATGCTGCTCCTCGTCGCGATGCTCGCGCTGTCGTCGGTCCTCGGTCTCGACGTCCTGCTCGGCGCGTTCGCCTGCCGGGCGTCGCGATCGCCATCTCCCTCGTTCCGCCGCTGAGCGTCACGGGCCTGCTGATCACCGCGCACCGGTATCACGACGCCGGTCAGCCGGCGCTGCTGTTCGCCACCAATGTGACGGCGATCGTCGCGACGGGGACGGTCGTGTTCCTCTGCTACGGCGTGCGGGCCGCGGCCGCCGCCGCTCAGCTGCGGGTGGGCGAGTTCCGCGGGCGGACGCCGGCCGCCGTGGTCGTCGCCGTTCATGGCCGGCGAGATTCCTGGCCGATCCGTTCCTCCGCGAGGTGGCCTCCCGGCCGGACGCCCAGGGCCTGGGAGGCCCGAACCGGCGCGGCACGCCGTCGTACTGACTCCGGTTCACTTCACCCGGCGCATCAGCAGCGCACCGCACAGCCCGCCGATCACGAACATGATCAGGAGAGCCAGATACAGCGGCATGGTCACCACCGGCACCAGCAGCCGGATCTCGACGTCCCTCGTGTTCTCGACGATCAGGACGATCGCCAGCGCGGCGAGCACGAGTGCGGTGACACGGGTCGGCGTCAGCGCGACGCCCCGGCCCGTGCGCTTGTGGGCGGCGGTCCGGTCCGACGGGTCCTTCGCTTCTTCTCGGCTCATGCAGTCAGCTTCCGCGCACCCGGGCGGATGAACCCGGCCCGGCCCCCGGCCGCCCCGGTCACACCGTACGTGCGGCGGGTCCGGTCGTGCGTGCGGCGGCGTTGTCGAGTTCCGCGTCGAGGGACATGGCCGCCGTGACCATCTCCTGCCGGCGTCCCCGGTAACGGCAGCGGCCGATCCAGCCGTGTCCAGAAGTGGCGTACGGCGGTGAACTCGGCCCACAGGCTCTCCTCGGTGACCGGGTACGGGGGCTCGGCGTCCGCGTCGTCCACCGTCAGCACCACCGCGGCCAGCTCGCCGGCGTGCAGCAGTCGCCCCGACGTCGTCCCCGTCCCGCTCCAGCGGGACCGGTCCCGCGGTCTGCAGATGCGCGGTGACGCCCGGGCCGGTGAACCGGGAGCCGTCGTCGCCGAGGACCAGCTCGTGCCCGAGGCGCCCGTAGTCGAAGCGGGGACGGCACTGCAGGCCGAAGGTCACGGTGCCGCGCACGGCGCGCATGGCGCGCACGATCCGGTGGCGGCCGCTCGCTTCCGCCGACGCGTCGACCGGCATGAAGTCGACGACCTCGCCGACGCCCTCCGGGGTGAGGAAGCGCGTCACCAGGATCGCGGTGTCGGCCAGGTACAGCTGGCGGACGGTGGTGCCGGGGCTGTCCACGGTGATCGTGAAGTGGCCGCCCCGGTCGTGGTCGAGCAGGGCGGCGAAGATGCTCGGGGAGTCGAAGCGCGGCGAGCAGAACCAGTCCAGCACGCCCTCGGACGACACGAGCGCGCAGGTCTGCAGGTCCCCGACGAGACCGTGCTCGGCGATGGAAGGGTAACGGCGCATCGGCTCTCCTTGACGGCCTCTCGGGCGTGCCGCGTGCCGCCGCCGGAGGGTTCACGTCCCGCGTGTGCGTGTGGGGCAGGCGGTCGCGGCGGGCGGGGCCCGGGGGCGGTCACCGCGGCTGCCTCGTCCTCGGGTGACGCCTGCAGGATCACCCGGACGGCCGGGGCGGGCCAGACGGGCACAGCCGTTCGGGGAGGGCCGTCCCGGCGAATCCGGCTGCTGTACTGTGCACCGCCAATGGCAGGACTGCTGAGGGAGACGACGCCGATGGCCGGGAGGAGGGCACTGTACTGGCTGGCGCTGGTGGTGCTTCCTGCCCTCGCCCTGGGGCACGGGTTCGCGGGGGCGGCGACGCACCTTCCGCACCATCCCGACGGGGCGCTCGTGGCGACGGCCGCCGGGTCCCCGGAGTCGTACAGCGTCGAGTCGCACCGTCACGGCATGTCCGGTGAGGACGACACCTCCTGCCAGGTCGGCGCGGGCGGCGGACCCGGCTCGCGGGACCTGGCGGAGAGCGGCTGCACCGTCGGCCCGCTCGGCGACGGGTGTCCGCCCGACGGGCCGCGCGGGTGCGCGGTGGGGGCCCGGTCCCCTCCGGCACCGTCCCTGACGGTTCTCTCCGTGTGGCGGATCTAGAGGACGCGTCGCGTGCCGCCGCCCATGAGCGGCGCGCGGATCAGCGTGCTTCAGGAGAGCTCACACGGAAAGGACGGAAAGCCGCAGATGGGATCGAGAAAGAAGAGCGCACCTTCTGTCATGGAGGACATGAGCGCGTCCCGCGTCACGGCGGCGTTCGCCGCCCTGGGGGCCGCCGCCATTCATTTCGCGTCCGCTCCGGACCATTACGGCGAGTGGTGGGCGGCGGGGGTGTTCTTCTACGCCGTCGGCGCGTTCCAGACCGGCTGGGCCGTGGCGGCCCTCCGGCGTCCGGGTCCGGTCGTGATGCTGCTCGGCCTGCTGGGCAACGCGGGAGTCACCGCGATATGGGCGGTCAGCCGGACCGTCGGATCCCCCGTGGGCCCCGGCGCCGGGGTGCCCGAGGACATCGGCCGGGCCGGCATCACCGCCGGGGCCTTCCAGGTGGTCATCTGCCTGGTGGCGCTGTGGCACGTGAAACGCCGCAACCCGCGGGGCTTCGCGTCCTCGGTGCGAGCGGTCCTGATGGTCGGCGCCGCGAGCGCGGCCGTGGTCGGCCTGACCATGCCCGCGGTGGAAACCGCCATGAGCCACAGCCACGGCACGGCGGAGGAGTCGGCCCCGCACGGGCACGAAGGCGACGACGAACACGGGTCGGACCCCGGGGAGCCTGCCACTCCCCGCGGCGGGGAGGCGGATCCGACCTCACCCGACTCGTCCACGCCGAAGCCCGGCGAACCACCGTCGTCCGGGGAGCCGGCCGACCCCGGCCACGACGACGAACCGCACGGGCACTGAGACGCCGGTGGGAGAGCGGCGGGCTGCCGCTCCCTCCCGGGGCCGGGGTGGTCCGAGCCTCCCCGGAATCGAGGTTCACGCCGACTGGACCTCGCCGCTCTGGACGCAGGCAGTCGCCCGCAGCCTCTCCACCGCCGCCCCCGCCGCCGCGGCGATCTCTGCCGTGCCGCAGCCGCCTGACGCCCGACGCAGCGGCGCGCCGAACCGCTCCCCGCACCCACGTCCCGTGATACTAATACCGGTATAAGAATTGGACGCTGTGCGGGAGACAGGGAGTCGCAGGACATGGTGGAGATCAAGACCGATACGGCGCTGGACGCGATGCGGGAAGCAGGGCGGGTGGTGGCCAACGCCCTCGCCGCCGCCCGGGAAGCGGCAGGCGTCGGGGTGTCCCTGCACGAGCTGGACGAGGCGGCCCGCACGGTGCTGACCAAGGCCGGGGCCCGTTCGCCCTTCCTCGGCTACCAGCCCTCCTTCGCCACCACCCCCTTCCCCGCGGTGCTCTGCACCTCGGTCAACGACGCCATCGTCCACGGCGTCCCCACCGGCTACCGTCTGCGCGACGGCGACCTGGTCAGCATCGACTGCGGAGCGGAGCTCGACGGCTGGACCGGCGACGCCGCCATCAGCTTCACCGTCGGCACCCCACGCCCCGCCGACGTGGAGCTGATCGACGCCACCCAGCGCGCTCTCGACGCCGGCATCGCCGCGGCCCGCCCCGGCAACCGCATCGGCGACATCTCGCACGCCATCGGCGACGTCGCCCGCTCGGCGCGCTGCGGCATGCCCGCCGACTTCGGCGGCCACGGCATCGGCCGCCGTATGCACGAAGACCCCCACGTCCCCAACCGAGGACGCCCGCGCCGCGGCTTCCCCCTCCGCCACGGCCTGACCCTCGCCATCGAGCCCATGCTCATGGCCGGCGGACACGACGACTACCGCACCGGCACCGACGGCTGGACTCTGCTCACCGTCGACGGCAGCCGGGCCGCCCACATCGAGCACACGGTCGCCGTCACGGAAGACGGCCCGCGCATCCTGACCCTGCCCTGATCCGTCCCGGTGCGCCCCGCCGGGCGGGTCACCCGCCGCGCAGCGTGCTGGCGCGGATCTCGAGGCGGTGCGGGACGACGATGTCGAGCGGGGGCACATGTGCGGCGGGGCTGTAGACGCGGTCCGCCAGGCACTGCAGGGCCCGTTCGGCGATCTGCCGTTTGTCGGGGACCACGGTCGTCAGGGGCGGGTTGGGGTACCGCGCGTCCTCGACGTCGTCGAAGCCGACCGCGGCGAGGTCGTCCGGGACGTCGCAGACGCTGCTCCCACGCCACGTGCAGGGCGCCCAGGGCGAGTTCGTCGCTGCATGCGAAGACGGCGTCCGGCCGGGCGTCGGATCTCAGCAGGTCGGCCATCGCCTCCGCTCCGTCCCGTCGGTGCAGGGCGGTGACCGCCTTCTCCAGGGCCGGATCGGGCGTCAGGCCCGCGCGCCGCAGGGCGTTGTGATATCCCTCCAGCCGGCGCCGGGCCGTCCCGTTGCGGAGTTGCGGCTGGAGGCCGATCGCGGCGATCCGGCGGCGGCCCGTCACGATCAGGTGGGCCGTCGCCTGGTCGGCGGCGAGTACGTTGTCGACGGCCACGCGGTCGGCGGCCCCGTTCGGGTCCTGCTCGCCCAGCAGGACGACGGGCACGTCGCGGGCCCTAACGCCAGTTCCTCGGGGCTCACGGACCACGGGCTGATGATCAGACCGTCGACCAGACGCCCGTCAACGTCCTCCAGCAGCCGCCGTTCCGCCTCCGGGTCCCCGAAGGTCTGGTCGATGACGACGGTCCAGGACCGCTGCCGCGCGGCGTCGACGAGGAGGCCGGCAAACTCCGAGAAGTAGGGCGAGTATGCAGAGCCGGGCCGGCCGGCGGTGTCAGCCCTTCAGACCGGACCGGGACACCCCCTCGATCACCCAGCGCTGAGCCACCACGTACAGCAGCAGCACCGGGACACTGGCGATGACGGCCCCCGCCATCAGCAGGTCGTAGTGGATGTTGTTGGCGCTCTGGAAGTTCGCCAGGCCCGCCGGGAGGGTGAGGGACTCGGGGCTGAGCAGCACGTACAGCGGCCAGAGGAAGTCGTTCCAGTTGGCCAGGAAGGCGAGCAGGCCCAGGGTGGCGAGGGCCGGCTTGGCCAGTGGCAGGACCACGCGTACGAAGATCTGCCAGCGGTTGCAGCCGTCGATCTCGGCGGCCTCCTCCAGGTCCTGCGGGAGGGTGAGGAAGAACTGGCGCATGAAGAACACGCCGAACGCGCTCGCCGCGCCCGGCACGATCACGGCGGGCAGGCTGTCCACCCAGGCGAGTTCGTTGACGATCAGGAAGTTGGGGATCAGCAGGACCATGGGCGGCACGAACAGCGTGGCCACGATCGCCGTGAACATCAGCCGGCGGCCCGGGAAGCGGAGACGGGCCAGCGCGTAGGCCGCCGGGGTCGCGGTCGCGAGGACCAGGAGGGCGTGCGCGGTCGCCGCGAGGACGCTGTTGAGGAGCCACTGCAGCACCGGGCTGTCGCCGGCCTCCAGCACCTGGCGGTACGCCTGGAGCGTGGCGGGCGAGGGAATCCACTGCGGGTCGGTGGCGCCCGCGTCCGGTCCCGTCTTGAAGGACGTGACCAGCATGTACAGCAGCGGGCTGAGATACAGGGCCGCCACCACCGCGAGGATCAGGTGCAGCAGGGAGCGCCGCAGCCGGCGCCGGGCGGCCCGTGCGGCGGCGGGTTCGGCGGTACGGGCAGGGGGCGCGTGCCTGCGGACGTCGGTCTGGGTCATCGTTCCTCCTGCCGTTCGCGGAAGAGCCGGAAGACCAGCGCGCTGGCCGCCATCAGCGCGGCCGAGAGGACGAAGCTCATCGCCGACGCGGATCCCATCTCGAAGCGCCGCAGCCCGGTCTCCGCGATGAGGAAGATGGCGGTCTTCGTCTGGTCGGCCGGTGCTCCGCCGGTGATGAGATAGGACTGGCCGAACATGTTGGCCGACGCGAGCAGGGTGGCGTTGACGACGAACAGCGCCACCGGCCGCAGTCCGGGCAGGGTGACGTGGCGGAACCGCTGCCAGGGGCCGGCGCCGTCGACCTTGGCCGCCTCGTACAGCTCGGCGGGGATGTCCTGGAGCCCGGCCAGGTAGATGACGGCGTTGAAGCCGAGCGTCCACCACACGGTGACGCCGACCAGCGCCCACCAGGCGGGCGGTGTGTCGGTGGTCCACTGGATGTCGTCGGGCAGGCCGAGGGCGCCGAGGTAGTGGTTGACCATGCCGATGTTGCCGTCGAGCAGGAAGCGCCACAGCAGGCCGACGACGGCCACACCGAGGACGTACGGCGCGAAGTACACGGCCCGGTACAGGTTGCGGCCGCGGAACTTCCCGTTCATCAGCAGGGCCACCAGCAGTGGCACGACGAGCAGGAACGGCAGCGACAGGGCCGTGAAGAGGCCGGTCGCACGCATCGCCCGCCAGAAGCGGGGGCCTTCGACGCTGTCGGTGTCGAACAGCTCGCGGTAGTTGTCCAGGCCGACGAACGGCTTGGCCGGCATGTTGATGTCCCAGTTGTACAGGCTGATCCACAGCCCGTACCCGATGGGCACCACGACGAAGGTCAGAAAGAGCGCCAGGTACGGCGCCGTGAACACGTACGGAGTCCACCACCGGTACGACCTGGGGCGGGCCGGGGCCGGCCCGCGGCCCCGGCTCCGCTCCCTGGCGGCGGTGGCGGACGGCCGCGCTGTCAGCCGTTGCACGGCACCCGCCTCACTTCGCGTACTTCTGCTTGTTCTCGGCCAGCATCTTGTCGGCGGTCCGCACCCCTTCGGCCAGGGCGTCGGCCGGCGACTTCTGCCCCAGCACGGCCTTCTGCACGGCCAGTTCGAGGGCGGCGGTCTGTACGTCGCCGAGGCCGGGCAGCGTGGGCAGGAACCGGAACACCTCCACGTCCCGGGCCAGGGCCGTCTGCGGCAGCCGGGCCACCCCGGGGTCGGCGCGTACGGTGTTGCGGGCCGGGATCATGCCCGCCTGCGCCCATTCCGTGGAGCGCTCGCTCATGTAGTCGATGAAGAACTTGGCCGCCTGGACCTTGTTCTTGTCCTTGGCCGCCTGGGAGGTGAGCACGAAGTTGTGTCCGGCCGTCCACACGGCCGCCGTGTCACCGATGACGGGCACCGGGGACATCTCCCAGCTGATGCTCTTCGCCGTCTCCTTCAGGTCGTTGATCTGCCAGATGCCGTCCCAGGTAGAGCTCACCCTGTTGTTCTTGAAGGCGTTGTACTGGGCGTCCTGGGCGACCTGCCGGGGGCTGTGGCCCTCCCGGATCTGCCGCACCATCCAGCCCAGCGCCTCCTCGCCGGCGTCGGAGCCCCACAGCGCCCTGGTGCCCTCGGTGTCGTACAGTTCGCCCCCGAACTGCCACAGCAGGGTCATGAACATCAGGTGGGCGGGCCACTTGTTGGGCATCCAGAACGGGTGGGCGATCCCCGCGCTCTTCAGTTCCCGCAGAGTGTCCTCGAGGCCGGCCCGGTCCTTCGGCGCCTCGTCGAGTCCCGCCTTCGTCAGGTGCCTCACGTTCCAGTAGTCCGCGAGGCAGTGCACGTCGAGCGGCACGCCGTAGCGCTTGCCCTCGTACACGCCGGCCTGCCAGACCGCCGGGATGAAGTCCGACTCGGTGAGGCCGAGGGCGGAGACGACGTCGTCCACGGGGACGAGGGTGCGGCGGGCGGCGAAGGTGGCGATCTGGTCGTTGTGGATCACCGCGACGTCCGGTCCCTTGCCGGCGGTTATCGCGGTCGGCATGGCCGGGTAGAGGTCCGCCCACTGGCGGGTGATGTTCTTGACCTCGATGCGCCCGGCGTGGCGCTTGTTGAAGGCGCGGAGCATGCTCTGCATGTGCGGTCCGTCGCCGCCGGTGAAGCCGTTCCAGTACTCCAGGGTCACCTTGGGGCCCTGGTACTCGCCGCCGCTGAAGCTGGGTCCCGCGTCCGTGGCCCCGTCGTCAGAGCCGATACTGGTGCCGCCGCTGCACGCCGTCAGCAGTCCCGCGGCGGCGACCGCGGTGCCGGCCAGGAAGGTTCTGCGGGAGGCCCCCGTGTCGAGGGGAGAGGTGGTGCTCATCGTTGTGCTCCTCGGATGTGGGCCCTGGCGGGGCCCGTGGACGGATGGGGTCGGTTCAGCGGGTGGCGATGCGGACCATGGACCAGGAGACGGGGGGAAGTTCGATCGTGAGGAGACCGTCCTCGGCCTTGGTGCCGTCGAGCGGGCGCGGCCGGACCCGGTCGGGCTGCTCGGCGGAGTTGACGGCGGTGGGGTCCTCGTCGTGCAGCACGAGGTGTTCCACGACCCTGGCGCCGGCCAGGGCCCGGACGTCGGCGGTGAGGACGAGGGGTTCCTCGCGTCCCGTGTGCACGGCGAAGAGCACCACGTCGCCCGACTCCTCGTCGTGCGTGGCCGTGGCCCACAGGGTCGGGACCTCGCCGTAGCGCTCCGTCTCCACCACCGGTGAGGTGGGTTCGACCCGCAGGACCGTGCCGCGGGCGTGCCGTGCCGTCTGCGCGAACGGGTGGAAGATCGTCTGCCGCCAGGCGGGGCCCTGCGGACGGGTCATCACCGGGGCGATCACATTGGCCAGTTGGGCCTGGCAGGCGGCGCCGACGCGGTCGGCGTGGCGCAGCAGTGTGACGAGCAGGCTGCCGACGACGACCGCATCCGTGACGTCGTACACGTCCTCGATGAGTTCGGGCGCGGAGCGCCAATCCAGCGACGTCTCGCCGCCGAACCGGCTCTGGTACCAGACGTTCCACTCGTCGAAGGACAGCTTGATCTTCTTCTTGCTGCCCAGTTTGGCGCCCACGTGGTCGGCGGTGGCCGTGACCGCCGAGATCATCTGGTCCATCTCGGCGGCGCTGGCCAGGAACGAGTCGACGTCGCCGCCGACCGGCTCGTAATAGGCGTGCAGGGAGACGTGGTCGACGAACTCGTAGGTGTGCTCCAGCACCGTGGCCTCCCAGGAGGCGAAGGTGTCGATGTACGCGTTGGAGCTGCCGCAGGCGACGAGTTCGAGCGCGGGGTCGAAGCGCTTGAAGGCCCGGGCGGTCTCGGCGGCGATCCGGCCGTACTCATGGGCGGTCTTGTGCCCCATCTGCCAGGGGCCGTCGAGTTCGTTGCCCAGGCACCACATCCGCACGTCGTGCGGGTCCGCGGCGCCGTGGGAGCGGCGCAGGTCCGAAAGGGTCGTCCCCGAGGGGTAGTTGGTGTACTCCAGCAGGTCGAGGGCCTCCGCGGTGCCGCGGGTGCCGAGGTTCACGGCGAGCATGGGTTCCACGCCCGCCTTGCGGGCCCACGTCATGAACTCGTTGAGCCCGAAGGCGTTGCTCTCCTCGCTGCGCCAGGCGAGGTCGAGCCGGCGGGGGCGGGTCTCGCGGGGGCCGACGCCGTCCTCCCAGCGGTAGTTGGAGACGAAGTTGCCGCCGGGGTAGCGCACGACGGTCACGCCCAGTTCGCGCACCAGGTCCAGCACATCGGTGCGCAGTCCGTCCTCGTCGGCGGTCGGGTGGTCCGGCTCGTAGACGCCGGTGTAGACGGACCTGCCCATGTGCTCGACGAAGGAGCCGAACAGCCGGCGGTCGACGGTTCCGGTCCGGAATGCGGGGTCCAGGGTGAGGCGGGCCGTGGGCATGAGGCGAAGACTCCTGCGGGTTGGCTTGCACGGCGCACGTCACGCACGGGTGCGCCGCGGGAAGGGCGGGGCCGGCGGTCGGCCGCAGGCCGGGGAGGGCCACGGCCGTCCGCCGTCGACTGCTACGATTACATCGTTGAAACAGCGTCGTAAATAGCTAGCGCCGGAGTTCTTGCGAGAAGCTTCCGGGCGTGGGCCCGGTCGGGAGCCGCGTACCGTTGGACGCCGGTGGGGCAGGTCACGGGCGGGGAGGGCACCGCGCCGGTGCCGATGGAGGTGGGTGCAGGTGGGGGCGAGTCTCAAGGACGTCGCGGCCCTGGCCGGAGTGTCGGTCAAGACCGTGTCCAACGTCGTCACGGGCCATACGTACGTCTCCCCGCCGACCCGCGAGAAGGTCGAACGGGCGCTGGCCGTACTGGACTACCGCCCCAATCTGTCGGCCCGCAATCTCCGCAAGGGCAGGACCGGGGTGATCGCCCTGGCGCTGCCGGAGCTGGACGCGCCGTACTTCGCCGAGCTCACCCGTTTCGTGATCGCCGCCGCCGCCGAGCGCGGCTGGACCGTCATGATCGAGCAGACGGACGGAGACCCGGAGCGCGAGCGGGAAGTACTGGACGGGGTGCGGGAACAGCGGATCGACGGCCTCGTCTTCAGCCCCATCACCGTCGGACCGGAGGAACTGGCGGCCCGTACGGACACCACCGCGCTGGTGCTCCTCGGGGAACGCGTCCTCGACGGCCCCACCCATCATGTGGCCATCGACAACCAGCGTGCCGCCCGGGAGTTGACCGAGCACCTGCTCTCCCTCGGCCACACGCGGATCGCCGCGATCGGCCGGCAGGACAACCCGAGCGCCAACACCGCCCACCTGCGACTGTCCGGCTACCGCCAGGCCCTGGAGGCGGCGGGTCTCGCCTACGACGAAGCCCTCGCGCCGCCCACGCCCGCGTACCGCCGCGCGGACGGCGCCCGGCTGATGCGGCAGCTGCTGGACCTGCCGCAGCCGCCGCAGGCCGTCTTCTGCTTCAACGACCTGCTGGCGCTCGGCGCGCTGCGCACCGCGCTCTCGTCGGGTCTGCGCGTACCTGAGGACGTCGCCGTCGCCGGGTGGGACGACATCGAGGACGGCCGCTACAGCACCCCCACTCTCACCACCGTCTCCCCCGACAAGGAGCAGATCGCGCACGTGGCCGTCGGCATGCTCGATGCACAGATCAACGGCACCCGGCCGAGCCGGCGGGCCGCCGCCGAGGTGCGCGAAGTGGCCGCCGGCTACCGGCTGGTGGTGCGGGAGAGCACGGGGCCCGCGGAGCCGGCGCGGGCGTAGGCGGGGGTGCCCCGCTCAGGGCTTGCGCAGTCGCGCCACGGACTCCCTGATGACGGGCAGCCGCCCGTACAGCACGTCGCCGGGGCAGTTGGTGCGAAAGCTGTCGCGGTGTCCCGAGATGACGTCGAACACGGCTGCCTCGCCCTTCTTGTACTTGCTCTCGTCGTTCGTCGACACGAGCCGGACCGTGCCACGGGGGTCGGCCCCCGGCCGCAACTTCCAGGCGGCGACCTTGACGATTCCCGCCTCGAGCGCCGGGGGGACCGTCGTACCGGGGCCGAAGGTACCAAGTGCGGCGATGCCGATGCTGTCGGAGTTGAAGCCCTTGGTGTGCGCGCCTCGGACGGGACGGCCGACGCCGCCGGCCCTTCCTTCGTAGATGGTTCCGCAGCGGTCGACCACGAAGTTGTAGCCGATGTCGTCCCAGCCCTCGCTCTCGATGTGGTCCTGCTGCATCGCCCGCAGCATGCGGGGGACGTCGGCGCAGTCGTAACTGTTCAGATGACCGGTGTGGTGGAGGAAGACCGCGCTCACCGCACCCGTGTAAGCGGCCTGCTCCCGGACCAGGGCCTCGTTCGCCCGCCATGTCTTCCGGCTGACGATCGGGGGGCGGGGAACCCCGGGGCCGACGGCGACGGGCTCCGGCCGGGCGGGGCGCAGCGGGGCGTCCCGTATCACCAGCAGAGCCAGCACCACGGCTCCGGCGCCCAGGACGATCCGGCGGGACCACATGGGACCACCCTGCAACCCGGTTACGCACCTCTCACCGGGGTGCGGGCCATTTGGGTGAGGCGGGGCGGGGCGGCGAGGGGCGGAGGCGGCACCCTCGCCGGTGCCGGGCGACGCCCGGTCCTCCGGCCGGCACCGTGTCGAGCAGGGCCGGCCGGGGCCGTTGTCGGGCGCTACCGGCGGCCCGGAGCGTAGTCGGGCGCTACCGGTCGGGCCGTTGTCAGGCGCCGACGTACCCCGCGAGGTGCTCGCCGGTGAGGGTCGACCGGGCGGCGACCAGGTCGGCGGGGGTGCCCTCGTAACAGACGGTGCCGCCCGCCGTGCCGGCGCCGGGGCCAAGGTCGACCACATGGTCGGCGATGGTCTCGGGCTTGTGCTCCACGACGAGCACCGTGTTGCCCTTGTCGCGCAGCCGCAGCAGCAGGCCGTTCATCCGCTGGATGTCGTGGGGGTGCAGGCCGATCGTCGGCTCGTCGAAGACGTAGGTGACGTCGGTGAGCGGTGAGCCCAGGTGGCGGATCATCTTGACGCGCTGCGCCTCGCCGCCGGAGAGCGTGCCGGAGGCCCGGTCGAGGGAGAGGTAGCCGAGCCCGATGCTCACGAACGAGTCGAGGGTGTGCCGGAGCGATGTGAGCAGCGGTGCGACGGACGGCTCGGCGAGGCCGCGGACCCACTCGGTGAGGTCGCTGATCTGCATGCGGGACGCGTCGGCGATGGTGATCGCCTTGATCTTCGACGAACGGGCGCTCTCGTTGAGCCGGGTGCCGTCGCAGTCGGGGCACGGCTGGAAGGCGACCGCCCGCTCCACGAAGGCCCGCACGTGCGGCTGGAGCGTTTCGACGTCCTTGGCGAGCAGCGACTTCCGCACCCGGGAGACGAGCCCCTCGTACGTCGTGTTGAGGCCGGCGACCTTCATCCGGACCGGCTCGTGGTGGAGGATGCGTTTGAGACTTGGGACTGTACTTGGCGGGATGAGCGAGCCCAGCTTTAAAACGGGTCGGGTATGCGGGCCGGGCGGCCCGGCCTTTTCGCGGGGCGTCACGGCCTGCCGGCGGTCAGCCTGCCGGTGGCCACCACATCGGCCCCTCGGGGGCGTCCTTGACGAACACAAGGGCGTCGTTGCTCGCCAAGTGGGCCGGATCCAGCGGGGCGTAGCCGTGCCAGGGGGACTCGCGGGGTGCGGGCGGCACGTCACCGAGCGCGGCGGCCAGCCGGCGGACGTCGATGACGTACCGGTCCTCCGGCAGCGCGTACAGGAGCCCTTCGACGGTGTCCGGCGGCGGGGTCCGCACCCCACGGTGGCGGATCGTGCCGAGTGCCGTGGCCACGAAGGCGTACTCCTCGCCCAGCCGGGCGTCGACGAGCGCCCCGGCGCTCCACCATTCCAGCCGCCGCCCACCCATCCGTGTGCTGCTCCTGTCGCGCTGGAGGTGCGCGTTGTGGGCGTGCGCCAGGACCGGGCCCCGCTCGGCAAGGGCGAGCAGATTGGCGGCCATCAGGGAAGCGCGCAGGGCCAGCAGCCACCCCAGGCGGCCGGGTGAGGTGTCGGCCATCCGGGAGTGGTAGCGCAGCAGTCCGGTGGCGGTCCGTGCGTACAGGCGTAGCCGGTCCCAGCCGTCCCGCGACAACTCCGCCCGCAGGCCCGGCTCCTGCGCGTCGAGCAGGGCCGCCAGGTCGTCGGCGATCAGCCGCAGCCGCTCGGCCTCGGGCGTCCGCCCCACGGACCGGGACGGGTCCATCACCGTCGCGGGGTCGCTCCAGCGGTCGTCGTCGCCGAGCAGCCGGTCGAGCTCCTCGGCGGTGCAGGGGAGCATCGCGGCGTCGCACCGGTCGGCGAGGTGGGCGTGGAGCGCGGCGAGGGGCTGCCGTGGGCTCTCACCGGTCATTTCCAGCGGGCCGTCGAAACCGGCGAAACGCACCTGCCGCGACGCGGGCCGGCCGTCGTTGTACGCGCGCATCCAGCGGACCAGTTCGCGATTGGCCGCGGACCTGCCGAAACCGTGGCTGAATCCGCGTTCCATGACGTCGTCGAGGCTGCCCGCACCAGAGGTGACGTAGTCGTCCACGGCAAGGCCGGCCAGGCAGTCGCTCTCGATCGCGATGATCCGGTAGCCCTCTTCTTCGACGAGCTGCCGGAAGAGGTCGTTGCGCACTTCGAGGAGAATGTCCTCGCCGTGGGTGGGCTCCCCCAGGGCGAGCAGCCGCGGCCGGGCGGGGAGCAACCCCATGACGCCGGCGACGTCGATGACATGAGCGGCGTCTTCCATGGCGGCATTCATAGGCTCAGCCTTTCGCTGCAGAGGGGTGGGGTTGTACGGGACATCGGCGGAACGGGGGGCCGGAATCCGGTGGGTGACTGGTCGTCAGCGCTGGCCTGCGGCGGGTCGTCGCGGCCGGTTCCAGTTCCCAGCGTGATGTCGCCGCGGGCCGAGCGCGATGACGGAGCCCACCGGATCCGACGAATTCCCCGGTCGCCTTGGTCATGAAAGTTACACCTGAACAACGGCTTGAGCCTTTGCCCGCCCGGCTGCCGGGTTGTGAGCCGTATAGTTTCAAACATGGCATATTTCCGACCGGCCGACCTCGCTCAGGAGCACGGCATCTCGCCACAGACCGTGCGCAACTACGAGCGTGACGGTTTCCTGCCGCCGGCCGAGCGCACGGACACGGGCTACCGGCGGTACACCGAGCGGCACGCCGCGGCTCTGCGGGCGTACCGGGCACTCGTCCCGGCACACGGATACGCGGCGGGCGGCGCGATCATGCGGGCCGTGACCGAGGGGCGGGTGGACGACGCGCTGGCCGCCATCGACCGCAGCCATGCCGAACTCCAGCAGGACCGAGGCACCTTGGACGCCGTCGGCGAGGTCCTGGCCCACCTGACGAGGCGTTCGGACGGCGCATGGCGCACCCCGAAGCACGTCCAGCCCTTCAGCATCGGGGAGCTCGCCCACCGCCTCGGCGTCAGCGTGGCGACCATCCGCAAGTGGGAGGCCGTGGGCGTCCTGTCCCCGGACCGCCGACCGGAGACGGGGCACCGCACGTACGACGCCGACGACATCCGCGACGCGGAACTCGCGCACTTCCTGCGGCGCGGCGGCTACCCGCTCGAACTGATCGCCACCGTGGTCCACCAGATCCGGACGGCCGGGGACACGCAGGCACTGGCCGCGGCCCTGGACGACTGGCGGCAGCGCGTCACCGCGCGCGGCCTCGCCATGCTGAGCGCGGCGGCCCTGCTCGCCGACTACCTGGCGCAGAAGGAGAGCTGAAAGGCCTGCCGCCGGCTCTCGTCCCGCGCTGCGATGCTCGGGCTGATGCGGCACCGAGTGCGTCGGTGACCACGAGAGTCCCCGCAAGGTGGGAGCAGAGCCCGGAGAAGGCATCATCTGCCCCTCGGGTCAGGATCCGTCCGAGGGCCCTTTGGTTCATGTGCGCAATCGGTGGCTGCCGTCCGTGACGGCAGCCACCCCACTGCTGGATCGTGACTGAAGAGACGCCCTGGGGAGGCTCAGTCGAGGCAGAACTCGTTACCCTCGATGTCCTGCATCACGATGCACGACTCGTTGTCGTCGTCGGCGAGCAGTGTTTGCACGTGTACCGCACCGAGCGCGACCAGTCGGGCGCATTCGGCCTCCAGCGTGGCGAGGCGCTCTTCACTCACGAGTCCGGTGCCGGCCCGCACGTCGAGATGCACCCGATTCTTGACGATCTTCCCTTCGGGAACACGCTGGAAGAGCAGGCGCGGGCCCACACCCGAGGGATCACTGCACGCGAAGTAGGCGACCTGCTCCTCAGGCGGCAGCGAGCGATGGTAGTCCTCCCACGTGGCAAACCCCTCCGGGATCGGCGGTGTGACGTAACCCAGCACCTCGCACCAGAAGTTGGCGAGGCGCGCGGGTTCCGCGCAGTCGAAGGTGACCTGGAACTGCTTGATGGATGACATCGGCGCACCATAGCAAGGGGCTCTGTTGCTTCGCCCGGCACGGGTCCGCGGACACCGGACCGCCCAACCGGGCAGCTCGGCCCCAGTGTTCCGCGCAGGCGGCGGCAGTGCCGGCGAGCCGTCCGCCGGTGAGGGGCTCCTGGGGCGGTGGCGACTCGTCACGCCTGCCGCACTCGGCGAGAACGATCAACTGTCACGAGGTCGGTCGCACAACGCGGACATTGTCGAGGTCACGTCACCGAGTGATGCGGCTTCCGTACAGCGCTGGGCGCGGGCCGCAATCTTTGCAATCGTGATGACTCGCCAGGGACCACAGGCGGCACCTCATGAACGACGAACACTCCAGGCGCTGTTCGGCCCGCACCCGGGTCGGCATGCCACAACAAAAGAAACCTCGGGGGAACCATGTCTCTTCGCAGTCGGCTGACACGCCGCGCACAGGTCACTCTGATAGGCGTCGCCGCCGGAAGCATCGCGGCCGCAATCGTCGTCGTACCGTCGCTCACCGACGGCGACTCCTCGGAGTCGGCGACCGTCGCCGCGCAGAACGAGACCGACTACGGGCCCGAGCCCGAGGCCAACAGCAAGCTCGTCACCCAGGCGAGCGAGCTGACGACCATGGCCACCGGCACGCTGTCGCGCGACACGATGATCAACCGGGCGCGCACCTGGCTCACGGCCGACAACGGCCGCCCGGTCCCGTACAGCATGGAGCGCAACTGGAAGGACGGCTACCGCCAGGACTGCTCCGGCTTCGTCTCCATGGCGCTCGGACTGGGGAAGCCCGGCCTGAACACCGTCGGGCTTGCCGATTCCCGAAACGGCGTCACCAAGCGGCTCAGCAGCGTGAGTCAACTCCAGAAGGGTGACCTGCTGATCGACTACAGCACCACTGACGGCGACTTCCGTCACGTTGTGATCTTCGAGAAGTGGGCCAACGCGTCGCACAGCGCCTACTGGGCGTACGAGCAGCGCGGCAGGTACGGTACGACCCACCGGCAGCTCAAGTACGGGATCGGCAGGGACAACTACGACCCGTTCCGCCCGGTCAAGCTGGGTGGCGGCGGCGGTGGCGGCGGGCAGGTCCCGGCCCCCAGCGCCTCCTGGCCCATCCTCAAGAGCGGTTCCAAGGGTTCGGACGTGCGGTCCGCCCAGCAGCTGCTGGCCGCGCATGGTTACTCCATCGGGGCCGACGGCATCTTCGGCCCGAACACCCGCTCCGCGGTGATCAAGTTCCAGAGGTCCCGGTCCCTGGCCGCTGACGGCGTCGTCGGCCCGAACACGTGGTCCAAGCTGATCAAGACGGTGAAGTCCGGCTCGTCCGGCAACGCGGTGAAGGCGGCGCAGACGCAGCTGAACGTCTACGGCTACGGCCTCGCGGTCGACGGCGGGTTCGGCGCGAAGACGAAGTCGGCGACGATCGCCTTCCAGCGCAAGCACCGCCTGCAGGTCGACGGCGTGATCGGCCCGAACACCTGGCGCGCCCTGCTCGGCACCCGCTGACCCGAGCGGCCCCGGCGGCCGGCCGACGGCTCCTTTCCCACTGGGCCCGCAGTGGGAAGGTGAGCCGCACTTCTACCGCGAGGGAACTGGAAGAACACCGGAACCGGTGGCTACGGCCGCGGGGTGGATGCAGGACGACGACTACTGGCTCGACCTCGACACGGATTCACCGCACCCGCAGACGAGCACCGGAGCATCTCTTGCCGGATGGCCGAACGCTGATCCGCGGACCGGCCCGGAGATGCCGCCGGCTGCCGGCCTCGCTCAGGTCCCCGGTTCCTCCGGTGTCGCCGGCGGCTCGGTGGGCGTCGGCGCGGGCGGACGGAAGAGGACGGCCCCGGCCACGGGCGGGGCGAACAGGGTCGTGACAGGAGCGGAGAGAGTCAGCACGGACCGGAAGGCGCGCCCCACGACGGCGTCGCCGGCGTAGCGCTCCTGGACCCGTCGCAGGTACCAGTCGGCGACGCTGTCCGCGGGCCCGGCGGCGACCGCGTTGCCGACCGCGCCCGGCATCTTGCGGTCCGCACCGGCGGAGATGTCCCACGCCTGCCGGGACGCCGTCAGGAGCGACCGCTGCACGCGCCGCGTCGTGGGGGTCCGGCGCGGATCGGCCAGTGCGTCGCGCAGGGCGACCGCGCTCATCGCGGCGACGGCCATCCCCTGTCCGTAGATCGGGTTGAAGGTGCACAGGGCGTCGCCGGTGGCGAGGAATCCGGCCGGGCGGCCGGGCAGGTCGTAGCGGCGTCGGATGTTCGCGGTCCGCCGGTAGCCGAACGCCGGAGAGAGTGGTTCGGCCTCTTGCAGCCACTGGTGCAGGAGCGGATGCGGCAGCCTCTTGGTGTACGCCACGAACTCGTCGTCGTCCGTGGGCGGTTCGTCGCCGCGCAGCCCGGAGACGATGACCAGATGGGTGCCGTCCTCCAGCGGCAGCGCACCGCCGCCATGGACCTGGGCGGGGTCGGGGTAGACGTAGTAGCCGACGGTGTCGCCGTCGAGGACGCCGCTCCTGCCGCGGTAGACGCGCGAGGCATACGCGAGCCCGGTGTCGATGGTCTCCTCGTGCGGGGCCTCGGCCCCGATCGCCGTCAGCCACTGCGGGGCCTTCGTGCCGCCGCCGGAGGCGTCGACGACCAGGTCGGCCTCGAGGGCCCGCCGCTCCCCGCGGGCGTCGCCGGAGCGCTCCCGCAGCAGCACACCCCGCACACGTGAGGCGTCACCGAGGAGCCCGACGACTTCGGTCCCCTCCACCGCGCTGATCACCGGGTTGGCGAGAACCCGCCGCCGCACCCGCTCCTCGAGCTGCGCGCGGGAACCGGTGTAGATGTGCGTCGTCGCGGGCAGCCGCCGCAACCAGCGCCCGGTCTGCCACATCACCATGTCCGACGGCATGCCCACCCTCGGCGCCCCCGCCGCCCGCAGCTCTGCGAGGAAGCCCGGCAGCAGCGACTCCAGAGCCACCTGCCCGCCCTCCAGCAGGACATGTGGATGCCGGCCCTGCGGCACACCCGGCCGCGGCTTCATGTCGTCCGGGAACCGGTCGCGCTCGACGACGGTCACCCGGTCGGCGTGTCCGGCGAGGACATGTGCCGCAAGCAGCCCCGCGAGGCTCCCGCCCACGACGACCGCATGCCGCCCGCCCCGGCCGCGGCCCACGCCCCGACGCTCCGTCTCTCCGGCAGAGTCCACCGACTACTCCCCTGGTCGCCACATTGCAAGAAAGGACCAGTATCCCTTTCTGCAGGGCCAGTTGACCGCGTTCCCCGCCGCTCCGCGCGTCCCGGACACACCTGCCGGGTCACTCCCCCGGCCCTGCTCCGCACTGAGCGGCAGCCGCCTGGGTTCGGTGACGTCGTCCTGGTCGTGGTCGTGCTCGCCCATGACTCCGTCGTCCCCGCGTCGGCGGGCCCGCCCAGGGGGTACGGAAATTTGGTGACGTGGGAGGGCTCGTGCTTCTGGACGACGAGGGGGAAGGCGATGTTCTGAGCCGCTGTCATGTTCGGGTACAGCGCGAAGTTCTGGAAGATCATCGCGGTGTCCCGGTCGCGGGGCTCGAGATCGCTCCCCAGGGTGCCGTCGAGGTGGATCTCACCGGAACTGACGGTTTCGAGGCCTGCGATCATGCGCAGGAGCGTGGATTTGCCGCAGCCCGAGGGCCGCAGGAGGACGGGGAACTCGCCGGCCGGGAGGTACACCGTGTGGAGAGGTACAGGTGTCGCTGGTGCGGAAGGTGCACAGGCCCCGCGGGCGAAGCGTGCCCGCGGGGCCTGGTCATTGGGCTGGATGAGCGCCGCCCACCAGCCGGGCCACTGTCCTACCGAGGGCGCCTGGCCGTGGGGCCCGCCGGGGACGTTGAAGAGAGTTGCGGCCCCGTGGCAGACGAACAGCAGGCCGACCACGATGCGGAACAGGCGAGAGCCTGCGTTGCGTATCTTGCTTCCACAGAGTTGCCCTTTCGTCGGGGTGCGTCAGGGGCGGGCCGGCCGCCGGCCGTGCGGGGCCGGCGGCCAGCAGGGCTGGCGGCGGTACAGGGCGGCGAGCCCTCGGTTCCGTCAGCTGGTGAGAGTCCACTTCTGGCTGGCCCAGCTGCTGCAGTCCCACAGGTGCAGGCGGGCGCCGTCGGCCGTGCGCTGGCTCTCGATGTCGAGGCAGCGTCCGGCCTTGAGGTTCTTCAGGGTGCCGTCGGACTGGAAGGCCCACTTCTGGCTGTCCCAGCCGCCGCAGTCCCACAGGTGGGCCCTGGTGCCGTTGGCGGTGTGGCCGCCTTCGACGTCCAGACACTTGCCGCCGGACTTGAGCTGCTGCCCGTCGAGCGTCCAGGTCATCGAGGCGACGTCGGCGCAGGACCACTGCTGGATCGCGGTGCCGTTGGCGGTGCCGGCGCCGGCGCGGTCGACGCACTTGGAGGTCGCGCCGTTGACGATCTTTCCGCCCGTGACCGGGTCGGGGTCGGGGTTGCTGCCACAGGGCCCCCAGGCGTTCCAGTTGTCCCAGGTCTCGGCGTCGAAGCCGAGCCTGCCGAGCTTGTCGGCGGCCCAGTTGGTGCCGGACTTCTGGATGACGGTGCCGCCGACGGTGTAGTTCTCCAGCTTGAGTCCGCGGCTGTCACGGGTTTCGTTGCCGAGGGTCACCTTCTGCCCGGCGGCGTTGGTGTAGCGCTTGAGGAGGCTGACCTGGGAGGCGGCGTCCAGCTGACTCCACGCATCGATCTTGAGGTTCTTGACGTGGATGTTCTCCGTGCTGGAGAGGGCGAAGACGCGGATCGCGCAGTTCGTCATGCCCTCGACGGTGATGTTCTCGAACGTCATGTTCTTCACCCACGTGCTCGGGTCGGCCTTGGTGGTCGAGCCCATGTCCTCCCAGTGCGAGGAGGAGTTGAGGATGCAGGTGTTGTACTTGACGTCCTTCCAGTACATCCGGTTGTGGATGACGTGAGTGTTGCTCACTCGCACGTTGTCGATGCTGCGCGGGGTCCAGCCCCACTGGATGACAGGCCCGTTCTCGTTCTTCCAGATGACGGTGTTATCGATGGTGACGTCGCTGTGGTACATCTTCAGCACGTCGTCGTTGGCGTTGAAGAACGTGTTCTTCATGGTGCTGCCGCGGTAGAGCTCGATGCCGTCGGTCTGCCAGTACCAGGACCCGACCTGCTTGTAGTTGTCGACCCGCATGCTGAAGGTCTGCTCGTCGCCGTAGACGACGAAGGAGTGGTAGGGCGGCTCGTTGATCGTCACGCCCTGCAGATCGAGGTACTGCTGGGCGTCGGCGGACTGGAACTGGAGCATCTTCACGCAGGAGGCGTGGCAGTTCGACGCACCACTGAGGTGGTCGTAGTTGTTGTTGGTGTCCGCCTCGTACACGTACTGCTCACCGGAGAGGACGCCCCGGCCGGTCACCTTGTAGAGGCCCTGGCTGTCGTCGGGGAACCGGAAGGCTCCCTTCACGTAGGCACCGGGCGCCAGGTAGACCCACTTGACCTGCTTGGGCAGCAGGGCGTGGTACTTCGAGGTCATGTAGTAGGTGCCGGGACGGAAGTACACGATCTCCTCGGTGATCGTGTTCAGGTGGGTGACCTGGCCCTGCTGCGGGTAGTGGATGCTTCCGGAAGAGGCGGTGGGGATCAGCCGGTCCTTCTCCGCTCCGGCCGGGGCCGGCTCCGCGAAGATCATCATCGAGTTGCGGGGCTCGGTGTGGATGGCCCGTCGGCCGCTCCCGCCCTGGTCGGTGAGCTTGCCGGCGTCGCTCGCGGGGCCGGACATGTCGTTGTAGGACGTGTACAGCTGCGGGTCGAACTCCACGGAGAACCGGTAGCCCTTGGCCTCGTAGGGCACCTTGACGCGCACGGTCTTCTTGTCGACCAGTTCCTTGGCGAAGTTCAGACTGCTCGGCTTGATCTTGACCTGGTCGGCCGAGGAGATCGTCTGGCCGGAGCGCAGGGTGACGTCGACCCACACGTCGGTCGTGTACTGGAAGGACGTCCAGCTCATGGTGAGGTTCGCACCCGAGGCGAACTCGGCGCCGTCCTCCTTGGTGTAGCCGATCTTGCCCTTACCGCTGCGCGGGATGCTCATGTAGGCGAACGAGTCGTACTTGACCCCCGGCGCCGCGGCGGTGGCGACCTTCACGTCGTAGAACGACGAGCGCCGGACCTTGCCGTTCGCCACCGGACTGCTGGTGTTGAATTCCTGGTTGTCGTGCCACCAGGTCTGTAGTTGTGGGCTGTCGGCTGTGGTCGCCGAGTCGGCTGCCGTACGGGGAGTGGCGGCCTTCGGAGCCTTGGCCGGCCCTGGCTTGGGAGTCGCCGTGGCGGGTGCGGCGACCCCGGCGAGCGACAGTGCGAGTCCGACGGCGATCGCCGCCAGTCTGGCCAGTCGTTGCGGTCTTGCTGCGGGCATCGAGGAGCCTCTCCTTCGTCACAGGGGACGTGGCCCGGCCTCATGCGGCCGGGGGCAGGCGTGCCGTTCGGCCGGCCCTTGCTGCCGGCGCTCCGGCAGGCGTGTGTCGTGTCTGCCGGAGCAGGACGCAGACGCACGGGGCGCTGTGGGCCGGGGACACGTGGGTGGACCGTCGGGTCGTGCCGCAGGCCGTGACCGACGTTGCGGTTCGAGGTCCGATCGCCGCATAACGTCCCGCCATTTCTTCACCGTGTCAATGAAATGAACGAGATTCGCTATCTGTGGGATGCAGAGGGGGATGTGAACGCCTCACAAATGCGGGCGAACTGGGTACATAAAGTCACGGAGTGGCGTGCGTCACGGTTGAGTAACGCCCTGTTTTCTTTCTTGACGCACGAAAAACATCGGGGTCACACTCCTGTCATACACAGTCGTTCGGCCACCGGGGCAGACACACGCAGCACCCGTGGTGACCCCGGAGCACTCCCCCTCGGCCCATCTGTGGAGGCATCGCGTGATGACCCCGTCCAAGATCCGTTTCTCGGAGCTGGTCAGCGAGCAGACCCGTGCGGAGATCTTCGCGACGGTCCTGACCGCGGGGCCCATTTCGCGAACCCAGCTCGCTCAGCGCTTGGGGCTGGTGCCCTCGTCGGTGACCCGGATGCTCCCACCGCTGCTCGAGCACGACTATCTGCGCGAGAGCGACACGGCGCCCCAGGGCAGGGGCCGGCCGCAGAAGATGCTGGAGGTCAACCCAGACAAACACCTGGTGGTCGGATTGAAGATCGGTCCGGCCCAGGTCTCCGGGGTGATCACCGACATGGCGGCACGAGTTCTGGCCCGCGCGGAGGAACGGATCACCGACTGCACACCCGAAACCGCCCTGTCCGCGGCAGCCGCCCTGACCAGCCGGCTCCTGTCCGAGGTGTCCGGAGCGACGGACAGGGTCCTCGGCCTGGGTGTGGGGGTCAGCGGCCATGTCGACTCCACCTCAGGCGTCTGCCGGTACTCGGCGCTGCTCGACTGGCACAAGGTGGATGTGGCCCGTCCACTGCGTGAGGCGACCGGCCTGCCGGTCGTGGTCAACAACGACGTCAACACGCTGGTTGTCGCCGAACGCTGGTTCGGTGAAGGCCGCGACGTGGACTCGTTCGCCGTGGTCACGGTCGGCCCCGGTATCGGATGCGGCCTCTTCCTCGACGGCACGCTCTTCTCCGGCACCTCGGGACTCGCCGGGGAGCTCGGCCACATGCCACTGGACCCCGCCGGTCCCATGTGCAGCTGCGGACGGCGCGGATGTCTGGAAGCCCTGGCCGGCGACAGGGCCGTGTTGAGGCACCTCCAGGACGGCGGAGTCGACTGCACCTCCATCGCGCACGCCATCGACCTCGCCCGCTCGCCGGGCACCTCCGGCCACATAGTTGCCGGCTCCGCCTTCGCCGAAGCCGGCACCGCTCTGGGATGGGGCCTTGCCGGCATGTGCAACCTGCTCAACCTGCAGAAGATCATCATTGCGGGCGAGGGGGCGGTCGCGTACGACCTCTTCGGCCCCGCCATGACCGCGACCCTGGACGCCCACGCATTCTCCACCGCGGCCCGAGACTGCCAGATCCACATCGACCCGGTCCGCCACGATCTGTGGGCCCGGGGCGCCGCCTGTCTCGTGATCAGCGACGCAGTCGGCGCGGCGATCTGACCGTCGCCGACGACATCACCCACACGCACCCGAAGACAGACGATGAGGTTTGACGTGCCCGTGAACGAATCCAGTCCCGCGGACGCCTGGTGGAGCGAGTCGGTGGTCTACCAGATCTATCCGCGCAGCTTCGCCGACTCCAACGGGGACGGAATCGGCGACCTGCAAGGCATCACCGAGCGCCTCGACCACCTCACCCGGCTCGGCGTCGACGTCCTGTGGCTCTCGCCGGTCTACCCTTCCCCGCACGACGACAACGGCTACGACATCAGCGACTACCAGGACATCGACCCGTTGTTCGGCACCCTCGCCGACTTCGACCGCCTCCTGGCGGCCGTCCACGAGCGGGGCATGAAGCTCGTCATGGACCTCGTCGTCAATCACACCTCCGACGAGCACCCGTGGTTCACCGCCTCCCGCGACGGCGGGCCGGACGGGCCGCAGCGCGACTGGTACATCTGGCGCCCCGCCCGCGACGGCATGCAGCCGGGCACGCCCGGCGCGGAGCCCAACAACTGGGGCTCCTTCTTCTCCGGCCCCGCGTGGACCTACGACGAGGCGAGCGACGAGTACTACCTGCACCTGTTCTCCCGCAAGCAGCCGGACCTCAACTGGGAGAATCCCGCCGTCCGTCAAGCCGTCTACACCATGATGCGCTGGTGGCTGGAGCGGGGTGTCGACGGCTTCCGCATGGACGTCATCAACCTGATCTCCAAAACCCCCGGCCTGCCCGACGGAGCCGTGCACGAAGGCAGCCGCTATGGGGACGGCAGCCCCCACTACATCTGCGGCCCGAGGATCCACGAGTATCTCGCCGAGATGCACCGCGAGGTGTTCGAAGGCCACCCCCGCCGGCTGCTGACCGTCGGCGAGATGCCCGGAGTCACCGTCGAGGACGCCAGACTCTTCACCGACCCCGCCCGCCGCGAGGTCGACATGGTCTTCCAGTTCGAGCACGTCGGCCTCGACCAGGGCCCCGGCGGCAAATTCGACCCCCGCCCGCTGAGGCTCACCGATCTCAAGGCCAGCCTCGGCCGGTGGCAGACCGGCCTCGGCGACACCGGCTGGAACAGCCTGTACTGGAACAACCACGACCAGCCCCGGGTGGTCTCCCGCTTCGGCGACGACGGCCCCGCCTACCGCGACCGCTCCGCCAAACTCCTCGCCACCGTGCTCCACCTCCACCGCGGCACACCCTACGTCTACCAGGGCGAGGAACTGGGCATGGCCAACGCCCCCTTCACCTCCATCGACGACTTCCGCGACATCGAGTCCCTCAACCACCACCGCGAACAGACCGCACTCGGAGCCGACGAGGAGAAGATCCTGACCGGCCTGCGCCACCGCAGCAGGGACAACGCCCGCACCCCCATGCAGTGGGACGCCACCGACCACGCCGGCTTCACCACCGGCACCCCCTGGATCGCCGTCAACCCCGACCACACCCGCGTCAACGCCAAGGCCCAACTCGCCGACCCCGACTCCGTCTTCCACTACTACCGCCGCCTCATCGCCCTGCGGCACACCGAACCCGCCCTCACCCACGGCGACTTCCACATGCTCCACCCCGAGCACGAACAGCTCTACGCCTTCACCCGCCACGACACGGCCTCCGGCACCGAACTGCTGGTCCTCGCCAACGTCGGCGGGGACGACCTCACCGTCGCCGTACCCGACGGCTGGGAACACAGCGAAACGCTCATCGCCAACGTCCCCGCCACCACCCCGCTCACGGCCACGCACACCCTCCGGCCCTGGGAGGCCCGCGTCCACCGCCGCACCGCCTGACGCCCCACCGTCCTGCCGAAAGAACCCCACAGCCCCACCATCTCCCCCGCACCGCCCTACCCGTGCAGACCCAAGGACATCTCATGACGAACATGCGCCTCCGTGCCACCCGCCGCACCACACGCCGAGCCCTGCTCGCCGTGTCCGCCCTGGCACTCGTGGCACCGCTCGCCGCATGCGGCGGCGGATCCGACACCGCGCAGGGAGATGGCAAGACCCTGCGCCTGTGGCACTACGAGCAGGCGGACGGCGCCCTCAGCAGGGCCTGGGACGCGGCCATCGCGGAGTTCAAGAAGACCCACCCCGACGTGAAGGTCGTCTTCGAACGCAAGACGTTCGAGCAGATCCAGCAGAACGCGGGCATGATCCTCAACTCCGACAAGGCGCCCGACGTCATGGAGTACAACAAGGGCAACGCCACCACCGGCCTGCTCGCCAAGCAGGGCCTGCTCACCGACCTCACCGCCACCGCGAAGGAACGCGGCTGGGACAAGAAGATCAGCGAAAGCGCCTCTGTCACCGCCCGGTACAACGCCAAGGGCGAAATGGGCGGCGACACGTGGTACGGCATACCCAACTACGGCGAGTTCGTCCTCACCTACTACAACGACGACCTCTTCAAGAAGCACAACGTCACCAAGCCCACCGACCTCAAGAGCTTCGAAGCCGCCCTGGCCAAGTTCAAGGCCGCCGGTATCACCCCGCTCGCCAACGCCGGCAACGACCACCCCGCCGGCCACTGGCTCTACCTGCTCGCCCTGTCCAAGGCCGACGAAACCTGGGTCGACAACTACCAGCTCTACAAGGGCAAGGTCGACTTCCACGGCCCCGAGTGGACCTACGCCGTCAACACCTACCAGGACTGGCTGGACAAGGGCTACTTCGAGAAGAAGGACGTCGGCCTCAAGGGCTCCGACATGACCGAGCAGTTCGTGTCCCAAAGGCGGCCCATCATGGTCGGCGGCAACTGGTGGTTCGGCAGCCTGACCAACGACATCACCGACTTCAAGTGGTCCACCGGCCCCTACCCGGGCAGTGAGAAGACCCTCGGCTCCGGCGGCAACCACTGGGTCGTCCCCACCAAGGCGAAGAACAAGAAGCTCGCCGAGGACTTCATCGACATCACCATGTCCGAGAAGATCCAGAAGCTCATCGGCGAAGAAGGCAACATCCCCCTGGCGGCCGAGGCCGACACCGTCAGCAACCCGCACTCGCGCCAGCTGATCCAGGCGTTCGCCACCTACCAGGACGGCAGCGGACTCGCCTTCTACCCCGACTGGCCCGTCGCCGGCTACTACGACACCTGGCTGGCGGCCACCCAGAACCTCATGAACGGCGGCAAGCCGAACGAGGTCCTCCATGAGTTGGCAGCCCCCTACGAGAAGTACGCGGCGACCCGATCCTGAGGCTCGACCGGCACTCGCCCGCCGGTCCCTCACCCTCCCTCCGGGGACGGCGGCCCGCCCGCACCGGGCTGCCGTCCCGCCCACCTAGGAGCAACAGTGAAAGCCACACGTCACCCGCGGGCCACAGGCTACGCAGTCTTCCTCGCACCCGGCCTGCTCCTCAGCCTGCTCTTCCTCGTCGTCCCGCTGGTGATGACCTTCTACTACAGCCTCACCGAATGGCAGGGCATCGGCGAGCCCGTCTTCACCGGCCTGGACAACTACGTCCGCCTCTTCCAGGACGCCGACTTCTGGGCCTCGTTCCGCAACATCGCCTTCGTCATCATCGGCATCGCGGTCGTTCCCACCCTCCTCGGCCTCTTCCTCGCCGCCCTGCTGTTCGACTACATCGGCAAGAAGCACGGCGACGGCCTCGTCAGCGTCTTCCGATCCGGCCTCTACCTGCCCCAGGTCATCCCCGTCGCGGTCACCGGCCTGATGTGGGGGTGGATCCTGGCTCCAGAAGGCGCCGTGAACAGCATCCTCGAGACCGTCGGCCTCGCGTCCCTTGCGGAGAACTGGCTCGGCGACCCCGACCTCGCCCTGTGGGTCGTCCTCGCCGTCCTCGTCTGGATGCAACTCGGCTACCCCTTGGTGCTGTTCCTCTCAGGCCTCCAGCGCATCGACCCCGAGCTCTACGAAGCAGCCGCGCTCGACGGCGCCACCTGGTGGCAGCGCTTCACCCGCATCACCGTGCCGATCCTCCGCCCCGAGGTCTACGTCGTCCTGGTCACGACCACCATCGCCGGTCTGAAGGTCTTCGCCCAGATCTTCGTCCTCACTGGAGGAGGGCCCGGCAACTCCACCCTGGTCCCCGCCTACTTCGCCTACCAGAACTTCTTCGAACGCGCCGACGTCGGTTACGGATCAGCCATCTCCAGCACCATCACCCTGCTCGTGCTGATCATCGCCGGAACGATGCTCACCCGCCAGGCCCGCGAGGACGGATGACCATGACCATGATGACCGAACGCACGGCCAAGCACCGTGCCCACCCGCCAACACACCCGGTCACCCCCGCCCCACGCCCCAGCAAGAAGCCACGCAAGCGCAGCGCCGGTTCGTACGCCGTCACCGCCGCAGTCGGCGTCTTCGTCCTGGCCTTCCTCTCTCCGTTCGTCATCATCCTGCTCAACTCGTTCAAGACCAGCGCCGACTACCGGACCAACGGATCACTCTCCTGGCCCACACAGTGGAACTGGGAGATCATCAGCGACGTCTGGGAACGCGTCGACTTCAGCCAGAAGCTGGTCAACAGCATCCAGATCAGCCTCGGTGTCGTCCTCATCGCCGTGCTGTTCGCCCTGTTCAACGCCTACGCGATCGGCATCGGCCGGGTGCGCTGGCGCACCGCGTTCCTCGTCTTCTTCCTCGGCGCCAACGTCCTGCCCCAGGAAGGTCTCGTCTACCCCATCTACTACCTCTTCAAGGAGATGGGCCTGTACGACGGGAAGCTCGGCTACACGATCCTCGTCGGCATCACGTACAGCGCCTTCGGCACCTACCTGCTCTCCTCCGTCTTCAGCAGCTTCCCCCGAGAGCTGATCGAAGCCGCGTCCATGGACGGAGCCGGCCGATGGACCATCCTGTGGCGCATCGTTCTCCCCATGAGCTGGCCGACGCTGTCGGTGATGTGCGTCTTCTTCTTCGTCTGGAGCTGGAACGAGTTCCTCTACCCCCTCGTCCTGCTCATCTCCAACGACAACCAGACCGTCCCACTCGGACTGTCGGTCATGCAAGGGCAGTACACCAGCGACCCCACCGCCATGAGTGCCGCAGCCCTCCTCGGCGTCATCCCCATGGTCATCTTCTTCCTCATCTTCCAACGCTCCCTCACCCGCGGCCTGACGGCCGGCGCCGTCAAGTAGCCACTGCACCACCCGGGTCCGGCCAACGCCCGCCCCGCATCCGGACCCGGGGTCCACATATCGCACCCGCCTACCGAAAGCGCAGGACTCCAGCCGTCGTCACCGTACGTCCCAGACAACACACCCCGGGGGGTGGCCGCTCGCGGCCGCCTCCCGGCCGCATTCCCGGCAGAGCCGAGGTACACCATGAACACCGCCCCCTTCCCCGCACCCAGCCAAGACGCCACTCCGACCACCACTCCCGCACAAGCTGCCTCTCCCTGGCCGATGAGCAGCACCCGGTGCCCACAGCCAGACGCCACACCAGGAACGCACTCACCGCCTGGGGAACACCTCGCACCACACTCGACGACGCCGCCCTGGTCGTCTCCGAACTCGTCACCAACGCGCAGCAGCACACAGCGCACGGGCCCACCGAGCTGTGCCTGCTCGCGCATGGAAACTGGCTGATCGTGTCGGTCCACGACCCCTGCCCTGCTCACATCCCCATCCCAGGCCCCCCAGTCGGGGCCGGATGACGAGCGAGGCCGAGGCCTGGACATCGTCCGCAAACTGACCCAAGCATCCGGGTGCAGTGGTACGCCGACCGGCAAAACCGTGTGGGCACTGCTCACCGTCCAGACGGCTTGAACGACCCGAGCGTCGACACCATGACCCTGCGCGGGGCGGGGGCGAACTGTTTCGGTTTCCGTGAGCAGCTACGGCGCCGGCGCGTAAGTACCGAGGGTGGTCTCGCACGCCAGTGCGAATTCCGCGAGCGCAGCTACTTCCTCCAGCAGACCGCCGACGCCATCGAGGAGGAGGCCAACGCCGTCCGGCTCGGCATCGGACCGTACAGCGAGTACGGGCCCGGCTCGGAGGGCGAGGCGCTGAAGCTGTTCACCCAGCGCGTCGAGCAGCACCGCAGCGAGCAGCGGCGCCGCCAGCAGCAGCTGGACCAGCCCGCCGACCAGGCCGCGCCCTCCAGCCAGCCACCGGCGGCCTGTCCCGAGCGCCTCAGCCCTGCGGCAGCCGGCTGCCTCTGTGCTCGGATGCAACAACACCTCCCCCTGTGGCGCGAAGAGTCGTAGCTGAGGCCCCGCAGCCAGGCTGTCCCTGCCTGCTGCCGCACCGTCGAGGGGACCAGCTCATCCTCTTCAGGGGCTTCGAGGCGTGGTGCGTGAGACGGACCGAGGTATGACGGGGGTGCCCGGGTCCTCAGCAGGGCCCCACTACGAGGAAGGGGATCCCGTCGTGGTGACGATCGACAACCGGGTGCCCGCCCGGGCATAACGGAGAGCTCTAGCCTCCTGCCCGGTAGCTCTGGGCGTAGCCGGCCTCCAGGTCGGCCGACCAGGTGAGCAGGCGTCCGGCGACAGGACGACCTCGCCGTCCAGCGGGCCGCCCTCGGTCCCAGCGTCGACACCGTCGCCCGGCCCCCCTGTCGCCCGCCGCCGGGGCTGAACCAGGCACCTCGCTGGGAATGGTGTCGTTGAGGTAGGCATGGACCAACGAGCTGTCCGGTCGATCATTGATGGCGGTCGGATAGCTCCCGGAGACTGGTCTTCCACCCGTGTCGGCAATGTTGTGACCGCCGCGTTCCGGTCAAGTGGCAGCCTGGCTGGTTCAATCCGTTCGGAATGGCCTCAATGACGGCCAGTCGGTGAGGGGGCGCGGTTCCTGGAGGCGGCGGGACACCCGGCCGTGGTTCGTCGCACAAGCCGTCCAGCCGGCGTTCCAGTAAGCGCCGACGCCAGGTGCGGACCGTGCCCGTCGTGACCCGCAGCCGCCGGGCGACCTCCGCGATCGCACGACCCTCCGCGCACTCCAACACAATCCGCGAACGCAACGCCAACGACTGGGCACTCGAACGACGACGCACCCACTATTGCAGCATCTCCCGCTCGGCCTCAGTCAGCACTACACCGTCCAGCCGAATGCCGTTCCCCGGACGTCGGTTTCCGCCCACCGCGGCGGACGGCCGCGGCAACGTTTCGGGGAGTTCCGAAAAGCTTTGCACGGCGCCCCACCGCGGGCGATGCTGGCCGCACGAGGGACACCGCCCGGACCAGGGCCTCCCGGAACCCATCAGGGGGAATCAGAGGATGCACAGGACGAGTTCACGCCCGCTGACCAAGATCGTGATCACGGCAGCGGTGGGCGTGATGGCCGCCACCGGTATGGCGGCTCCGGCCTCCGCGGCGGAAGCCCCGCAGGCCGACCGGACGAACGTGAGCGCCCAGTTCGAGACGGTCACCACCTGGGTCCAGGGCAATGTGCGGATCGGGCCGTCGACGGACCACCGCATCGCCTACACCGTCGCGGCGAACCAGAACCTCACCGCCGTGTGCTGGCTCGAGGGCGGCACGGTCTCCGCCAACGGCTACACCCACAACAAGTGGGTGTACCTCTCGGACGACAACTACATCTGGGGCGGCCTGCTCAAGGGCAACGAGGTGGGCAACGTCAGCTCCCGCTGCTGGTGACCCACCGGCCGCTCCCGCACCCACCGCGGGAGCGGCCGTCCCCGCTCCGAGGCCGACCCGGCCGCCCGCAGCACCGCCTCCGCCACCCGCGCCACCGACCCGGTGTGCAGCGACAGGAACAGATTCGGCTCGACCGGCTCCAGCTCCATCAGCCGCGGCTCCCCGTCCCCGAGGTCGACACGCGCGTACAGCGGCTCGCCGAGCCCGTCCGGTACAGCGTCCAAGGCCGCCTGTGCAACCCGGGGTTCGGCGCCGGTGGGCTCCCAGACCTCCAGTCCCGGATGGGCGAGCTTGCGCACGTCGTACGGCTTCCCGGACGCGAGCACGGCGCCCTTCCGGCTGGCGTGCAGCAGCCGCCCCCCGAAGAACTGCAACGCCCGCTCCCCGGAGGCGTCGATGCCCGCCATGTACGGCTGCACCATCGCGGTGAACCCCTGGCCAGCGCATGCCGATGGCGGAGAGCTGTTCTGTCCAGGCCCCATCTTTCTGATCAGCAGATGGGGCCTTGACAGGAAGGCTCGGGACCCCACCCGACCCTTCCTTCGCGGCGACGGCATGTTGACGGCCATCCCGCCAGCCCACACCAGCGCCGTGCCGCTACACCAGCTGCAGCACCGGCCTGGTGTCCGGCATTACTGGCAACTCCCTGGCCCACGCTGGCGGCCAGGCCAGTTCCTGGGCCAGTGGCCCTGCGCGCTGCGAAGCGTCGAGGGGCTCGGCTGATCGCGGGCCTGGAGATGTCCGTGTCGTCCCGCCGGGGGACCATCCCCGGTACATCGCCGCCATGGGGCCGAACGTCGGGCTGCTCCCCGCACCCGCGGGGATGGTCCCGGCGACTACGACACGTGGGCCGCCGGCGCGCTCTGCTCCCCGCACCCGCGGGATTCCGTATTCCGCGCGGATTATCGGAACGGCATGGGTGGCGAACGAAATTTCCCTGACTGAACCCTCCACGGTTGGGGCGGGCTGCGATCTCCGCCTCGGACCTCGCTCGTCCAGTGACTGCATGGGTCACGTCCGCCTTGATTCAGCGCCATGCCTGATCCATGCCGAATGTCGGAGTTCTACGCTGCGTAGTCAGCACCAAGTCGGCACGAGACAGATGATCAGGAGTACTGACATGCGGCTTCAGGTCAGCACCAAACCAGCACGGGAGTCAGCATCAGGCCCCCAAAACATACCGAACGGCGCAACCCGGACAGCCCTCCCTGGCCCTACGAAACGGCCCTCGAACCAGCGCCGATGTGTCTCGCATGGTGGTCCCGCGCACACTCGACCCGAGAACTATGGTGTCCCACCACATACGCCCCTGACCTGCGCGTTCCTACGGTGTGGCGACACGCAATCGTCCCCGCCAACTGTCCGGAAGTGGTGTCCATGGCCGCCCCCGCAAGCGCTCCACCAGCTCCCAGTTCGTTGAAGCGCATCGTCGCCGCGAGTCTCATCGGCACGACCATCGAGTGGTACGACTTCTTCCTCTACGGCTCGGCCGCCGCACTCGTCTTCAACAAGTTGTTCTTCCCCGACTCCGACCCGCTCGTCGGCACCCTGCTGTCGTTCCTGACCTATGCCGTCGGATTCGCCGCCAGGCCGATCGGTGCGCTCGTGTTCGGGCACTACGGGGACCGGCTCGGGCGCAAGAAGCTGCTGGTGCTCAGTCTGCTGCTGATGGGCGGCGCGACCTTCGCGATCGGTCTGATGCCGACGCACGCGACCATCGGCTCCGCCGCTCCGGTCCTGCTGACCGTGCTGCGCCTCGTGCAGGGCTTCGCGCTCGGCGGCGAGTGGGGCGGCGCGGTGCTGCTGGTCTCGGAGCACGGGGACGCCAAGCGGCGCGGTTTCTGGGCCTCCTGGCCGCAGACCGGCGCGCCGGCCGGGCAGTTGCTGGCCACCGGTGTGCTGGCTGCGCTCACCGCGCTGATGTCGGACGCCGCCTTCCTCTCGTGGGGCTGGCGCATACCGTTCCTGCTCTCCGGCGTACTCGTGATCGTCGGCCTGTGGATTCGTCTCTCTGTCGATGAATCCCCGGTCTTCAAGGCCGCGCTGGCGAAGGCCGAGGAGCGCAAGGCGCAGGCCGGGCAGGTGGAGAAGATGCCCGTCGTCGCCGTGCTGCGTCACCACTGGCGCGATGTGCTGATCGCCATGGGCGCGCGGATGGCGGAGAACATCAGCTACTACGTGATCACCGCGTTCATCCTCGTCTACGCGACGACCGCGGTGGAGCTGAGCAAGCAGACGGCGCTCAACGCGGTCCTCATCGCCTCCGCCGTGCACTTCGTCGTGATCCCGGCGTGGGGCGCGTTGTCCGACCGGATCGGGCGGCGGCCGGTGTATCTGATCGGTGCGATCGGCGTCGGGGCCTGGATGTTCCCGTTCTTCGCGCTCATCGACACGGCGACCTTCGGCTCCCTGCTGCTGGCCGTCACCGTCGGCCTGGTGCTGCACGGTGCGATGTACGCGCCGCAGGCGGCGTTCTTCTCCGAGATGTTCGCGACGCGGATGCGCTACTCGGGCGCCTCCATCGGCGCGCAGTTCTCCTCCGTGGCGGCTGGGGCGCCGGCTCCGCTGATCGCCACGGCGCTGCTGGCGGACTTCGGCTCGTCGACGCCGATCTCCCTGTACGTCATCGCCGCGGCGCTGCTCACCGTGGTCGCCATCCTCTGTGCGCGCGAGACCCGGGACAGCGACCTGACGGCGATGGACCCGAAGACGGACGGGGCCCCGGACGACGCGCCGGCCGACAGCAAGGCGGACGCGCGTACCGCCTGAGGCGGCACGGCCGAGAGCCGTCCCACGAAACGCAGCCGCGCGGACTCCGAGGAGGGGGTCCGCGCGGCTGCGTGTCCAATGGCGGCCCCGGCGGTCAGGAGGCGGCGTCCGGATACGACATGGCGTGGAGCCGCAGCGCGAGCTGGATCTCGAGCGACCTGGCCGGGGACTGCCAGTCGGGGCCGAGCAACCGGCCGATGCGCTCGAGCCGTTGGGCCACCGTGTTCACATGGACGTGCAGGTCGTCCTTGGTACGGGCCGGGCTCATGCCGCTCGCGAAGTAGGCGCTCAGGGTGCCGACGAGGTCGGTGCCGCGCCGCCGGTCGTACTCGACGATCTCGCCGATGGTGCGGTGCACGAAGCCGTCGATGTCGCCGGGGTCGGCGAGCAGCATCCCGAGGAAACCCAGGTCCTGTGCCGCCGCGCCCTCCCCGGTGCGGCCGAGGAGCCGCAGCGCGTCGAGACAGCGGCACGCCTGGGCGTACGCGTCGGCCACCGGGCCGGGGTCCCCGGCCGGGGAGGCGACCGGGGAGGAGGCGCCGACGGTCACCGGTTCGCGCAGCGCGCCGCCCAGTTGACGGGCGGTCTGACGGGCCAGGTCGGCGGCGGTCTCGGCGGGGCCGAGGGGCAGCAGCAGGACGGCGCCGCCGTCGCGGGCGGCGGCGAGGCCGGAGCGGGTCGCGGCCAGGTGGGAGGCGGCGGACCACAGGCGCCGCCGGTCGGCGGTCTCCCGCGCGGACACGTCACCGCTCCCGGCGCTGTCACGGTGCGTCGAGGTGTCCCGCCGCATGGCGGTGTCACGGCGCGCGGGCGGCTCGTGGCGCGTGGAAGTGCCGTGCCGGGAAGGGGCGTCGGCGCGGACCGGCGGTCTTCGCCGGGTCGCGGGGTCGGCGCCTCCTGCCGCGTCGGCGTGGGCGACGGCGCCGGCCGGAGCGTCGATGCGGGCGGCGAGTACCACGTGAGGGGCGTCGAGGTCGGCCCGCAGGCGGGCGGCCCGCTCCCGCAGCAGCCGGGGGTCGCGGTCCGGGGCGTCGAGCAGGTCGTCGAGCAGTTCGCCGCGCACCCGCTGTTCCGCGTCGTGGGCGGACCGTTCGGCGAGCAGCAGCAGGGAGGTGACCATCGCGGCACGCTCCAGGGTGCGGCGGTCGACGGGGTCGAGGTCGGGGTGCCCGTGCAGAACGAGGGAGCCGAAGACCTCGCCGCCGGCGGCGACGGCGGCGACCCAGTCGTCGCCGTGCCGTGTCGCGTGCCCGCCCGCGCCGGTGGTGTCCGGGCCGCTTCCGGTGAACTCGACCGTACCGTCCAGGACTTCGGAGAGCGCCGCGGCCACGTCGTCGACGCCCCCGCCGCGCAGGACCAGCTCGGTCAGGCGGTCGTGGACGTCGGAGGCACGTTCGAGGACGCCGCTGTGGTCCTGGATGATCGCGTTGGCCCGCTCCAGGTCGGCGAGGGCCGAGCGGGTCTCCGCGAGGAGGTTCGCGGTGTCGATGGCCACGGCGGCGTGCGCGGCGAAGGAGGCGAGCAGCGCGACCTGCTCCCGTCCGAAGACCCTGGCGCGGCGGTCGGCGGCGAACAGCACGCCGATGACCTGGCTGCCGAGCATGAGCGGCACACCGAGGATGGCGACGAGCCCTTCGTCCCTGACGGCGGCGTCGATGGTCCCGGTGTGCTCGAAGCGGGCGTCGTCGAAGTAGCTGTCGGTCACGTACGGCCGGGCGGTCTGGGCGACGAGTCCGCCGAGCCCTTCCCCCATGCCGAGCCTGACCTGCTGGAAGCGCGCCGAGACGGACCCTTCGGTGACCCGCATGTAGGTGTCGCCGGCCGCCGGGTCGTTCAGGCTGAGGTAGGCGACCTCGGTGCCGAGCAGCGAGCGGGCGCGCTGCACGATCGCCCGGAGCACCGCATCGAGGTCGCGCAGTCCCGCGAGGTCGTGCGCGGTCTCGAAGAGGGCGGAGAGCTCCGCCTCCCGGCGCCGGCGGCCCTCCAGCTCGGCGCGCACCCGCAGTGCCAGCTGCTTGGCGTGCTCGAGCGAGGCCAGCTCCTCGGGCCCCGCGCCGTCCGCGCGGGCGAGGAGCAGCGGCCTGTCGTACGCCTCCGCAGCGGCGCCTCGGGCGAGGAGCTCCAGGTAGGGGGCTTGATCGTGGGACATGGACACAGGATTACCTGCCGTACGGGTGGTCGCACCACCCCTGTGGACAAACCGGTCCGGCGGCGGGCCTCAGTGCGCGGTCCAGCCGCCGTCGAGGACCAGCGAGGTGCCGGTGATGAACGATGCCTGCGGCGAGCACAGGTACAGGGCGGCGTCGGCCACCTCCTCCGGCTCGACAAGCCGCTTGATCGCCGAGTCCTTGAGCAGTACGTCGGTGAGGACGCGCTCCTCGGGCAGCGCGTGGGCGGCGGCCTGGTCGGCGATCTGCTTCTCGACGAGCGGGGTGCGGACGTACCCGGGGTTGACGCACACGGAGGTCACCCCGTGCGGCGCGCCTTCGAGCGCGGCCGTCTTGGAGAGCCCTTCGAGGCCGTGTTTGGCGGCCACATAGGCGGACTTGTAGGGGGAGGCGCGCAGTCCGTGCACCGACGAGATGTTGACGATACGGCCCCAGCCCTGGGCGTACATGTGCGGCAGCGCGCCCCTGATCAGCCGGAACGGCGCCTCCAGCATCACGGTCAGGACGGTGTGGAAGACGTCGGGCGGAAAGTCCTCGATGGGGCGTACGAGCTGGAGTCCGGCGTTGTTGACGAGGATGTCCGTGCCGGCGGCGGCCGCCTCCGCGGCGTCCAGGTCGGTGAGGTCGAGCAGCCGCGGCTCCAGGGCTCCGGCGAGGCCGTCGCAGAGACCGGCGAGTGCGGCCAGCCCTTCCGCGTCCCGGTCGACGGCTCTGACCTTGGCTCCGGCGGCCGCGAGCCGGAGCGCGCAGGCACGGCCGATGCCGCCCGCGGCGCCGGTGACGAGTGCGGTACGGCCGCTGAGGTCGACGGACACGGACGAGGCCGCGAGTGCGGGAGCTGCGGTGCCGGGGGGTGTGGTGGGCGCGGTCATACGGGCACCCTAGGCAGCGATCACCCGACGACCGATGTGGTCCCGACCCATACTTCGCTACCTCATGGTGGGTTGGAACCATGCTGGTCCCTCGGTGAGCGCATGTTTGATCCGGAAGATCGCGAAGTCCTGGAGCTCGGGCAGCGCGTCGACGGGGAACCAGCCCACCTCGAGGGACTCGTCGTCGTTGACCCGCGCCTCGGCGGCGCCGCTCATGGCGCGGCACCGCATGGTGATGTCCATGTACTGGCAGATGTCGCCGTTGGGATAGGTCACGGGCCTCGGCAGCGCCTGGACGAGGACGACCCGCTCGGCGACGCAGCGCACGGCGGTCTCCTCGTACACCTCGCGTTCCGCGGTCGCCGCGGGCTCCTCCCCCGGTTCCGGGATGCCGCCGATGATCGACCAGTTGCCGGTGTCGGCGCGCATGCCGAGCAGCACGCGCCCCCAATCGTCGAAGACGACGGCACTGACACCGGGCAGGAACAGCAGCTGATGGCCGGCGCTCGCCCGGATGGCGCGGATGAATTCGGGAGTTGCCATGCCCCGGACCTTAACCGGCCCCGGCCCGGCGGCCGAACCGCCCGCCAGCGCGTCCCCGGCCCGGCCCCGGCCCGGGTGTCGAGGGCCTACCTACACCGCGTCCCCGCCCCGGACCCGCCCCCGGTGTCGAGGGCCTGACCTACGCCGCGTCGCCCGCCGGCTCCGCGTCCGCCGTGCGCCGCCGCTCCCGCACCGCGCCGAACGCGACCGCGCCCAGGCCGCCCGCGGCGAGCAGCACCAGCGCCAGCTCGGGCGCGGCGCCCAGCCGGGTCGCGGGCGTCAACGAGGAGCGCAGCGGCACCTCGGCGACCAGGGCGCCGGGCGTGAACATCCCCGTCCGCTCGACGATCTCGCCGTCGGGCAGGATGACGGCGCTGACGCCGCTGGTGACCGGCACGACCACGGAGCGGCTGTGCTCCACGGCCCGCACCCGGGACATGGCGAGCTGCTGGTAGGTCATCTCGCTCCGCCCGAACGTGGCGTTGTTGCTCGGCACCGAGATGAGCTGCGCGCCGTGCGTGACGGTGTCGCGCGCCGCGTCGTCGAAGGCGGCCTCGAAGCAGGTGACGAGTCCGACCTTCGTACCGGCCAGGTCGAAGACGCCGACCTCGTGGCCGGGCCCGAAGTCGCGGCTGACCCGGTCGACGTCGTCGTTGAAGATCCGTACGACGGAGCGCATGGGGATGTACTCGCCGAACGGCTGGACGTGCCGCTTGTCGTAGGTGTCGACCGGCCCGCGCTCCGGGTCCCACTCGATCAGGGTGTTGCGGAGCTTGCCGGTCTCGGGCGTGAGCACGGCGCCGACGACGGTCGGCACGCCGATGGCCCGCACCGCCTCGTCGATGACCCGCCGGGCGTCCGCGTTGCGGTACGGGTCGAGGTCGGAGGAGTTCTCCGGCCACAGCACGAAGTCGGGCCGGGGCTCCTTGCCTGCCTCGACGTCCGCGGCGAGCTGCTCGGTCCGCGCGGCGTGGTTGTCGAGGACGGCGCGGCGCTGGGCGTTGAAGTCGAGGCCGAGCCGGGGCACGTTGCCCTGGATCGCGGCGACCGTCGCCGTGCCGTCCTGTGCGGAGGCGTCGACCAGGGGCCGGGAGGCGAGGGCGGCGGCGACGGGCACGAGCAGGGAGAGCAGCGCGGCCGTGGCGGCGGTGCGCCGGACCGCGGCGCCGCGGCGGTGGGCGGCCACCTGGCGTGCGGTCTCGTAGAGGCCGAAGCCGCAGAGCACGACCGCGAAGCTGAGCACGGGGGTGCCGCCGAGGGCCGCGAGCGGCAGGAGGAACCCGTCCGCCTGTCCGAACGCGATCTTGCCCCAGGGGAACCCGCCGAACGGCACCCGGGCGCGGGCCGCCTCTCCGGCGATCCAGACGGCGGCGCCCCACACCGGCCAGGCGGGCAGCCGTGAGACGGCTGCGATGCCCGTGCAGGCGAGCGCGACGAACAGGGCCTCTGCCGCGACCAGGGCCAGCCACGGCCCGGGGCCGACCTCCTCGCCCGTCCAGATGAGCAACGGGAGCAGGAAACCGAGTCCGGCGAGGTAGCCGAGCCCGAACGCGGACCGCGGCCGGCGGCCGCGCAGCGTCCAGCCGAGCAGGGCGAACGCCGGAAAAGCCAGCCACCACAGCGGGCGCGGCGGGAAACTCGCGAAGAGGAGTACGCCGCTGAGCGCGGCCGCGCCGGGACGTACGAACCGGCGCAGCAGCGGTCGGCCGGCGGCGGCCGCGGGTCCTGGGGTGTCGACGGAGGTCATGGTGGCGCTCACCTGGCGGAGTCTACGGCGGAGATCTGTGGAGGGCGCAGTCGCGTCGGCCCAGGGTCACAGTGGGATCGGCAGAGTGGCACAGCCCCGCCGGCCCCGCCGAGCAGCAACGTTTCTTCGTGATTCCCCCGCACACCGGCGGAGCGACCGTTAACGTGTGCGCCAGTCCTGCGCGCCCGGAGCCGTTTCAGGTCGGTTCCGGCTACCGCGGAGCGGTCGGCGGTCGGCCTGTGCCCGCCGCGTCCACGCGCGGGGCCCGTCACGGTCGGGGGGCCACGGGATGGATCCAGCGGGCGGACCGCCCACGGGCGGGCAACGCGGAAACGGTCCCGACGTGACGGGTGTCGTCGTGCTGGCCGGCTGTGCCGTCTGGTCACTGGTCAGCGCTGCCGGCCGGGACGGCAGGCCGGAGGGTGTGCTGCTCGCCGTGTTCGCCGTCACGGCGGGGTACGCCTGCGGGCGGCTGTGCGGGTCCGTGCTCCCGGCGGGGGCCTTCGCGGCGGCCGCGCTGGGCGCCCTCGCCCTGGCGGTCGCGTCCCGCGACGGTGTGCCGGGGACCTTCGCCGGCGCGGGCACACCGCCGGGTCACGCGGGCGCCGTGGCCGCGCTGCTGGTGCTCGCCGCCGGTGCGGCGTGCTGCGCGGCGTCCGCCGCCCGTTCCGCGTCCGGGCGGTCGGCGGCACGGCTCCTCGCGCTCGCCGTGACCTGCGCGGCCCTCGTTCTCGGCTCCCTGCCGGCCTTCGTCGCGTGCCTGGCGGTGCTCCTCTGGTCGCTCGCCACGGTCCGGACGCACCGGCGCACCTCGTGGCTCGTGACCCTGGCCCTCGCCACGGGCGTCGTCGCGGGCGCCTCATGGGCCGTGGCCGAGGACGCCCTCCCCACCGGACTCGCCGCCTCTGTGGAGGCGCCGCTCACGCCCGACAGGGTGGCCCTGTGGCGGGACGCGGCCACCCTGGCGGCGCAGGACCCGGTTCGGGGTGTCGGCCCGGCGCGCTTCGGCCGGCTGAGTCCCACGTCCGCCGGGTCGGCGCACTCGCACGGCAAGCCGCACTCGGCCCTGCTCCAGCAGGCGTCGGAACAGGGCGCGGTCGGCGGCACGCTGCTCGCGGCGGCCTTCGCCTGGATCCTCTACGGGATGTGGCGCTCACCCCGCCCGCCGTCCGTGGTGCTGAGCGCGGCGGGCGCGCTGACGGCACTGGCGATGCTCGCCTGCGTCGGCAACGCGCTGAGTTTCGCGCCGGTGACGGCCGGGGCGGGACTGCTCGCGGGGCTGGCCACGGCGAGCTCGGGGACCGGCAGGAGCGGCGCGTAGCCGACGCGCTGCCAGGGACCGGCAGGAGCGGTACGCAGCCGGACCGTACGGCAGTCAGGGCCCGGCGCCGTTCTCAGAGCTGGGTGGCCCCGTCCGCGTGTCCCGTCTTCCGCTCCATCTGGGTCAGCCGGGCGCGCAGGACACGCACCGCGTCCGCCGCGTCGTCGACGGTCACCGTGAACATGCCGCCGTCGTTCAGGGTGACGACCAGGCCCTCCCCGCGCCGCACGACCACCGCGGTGCCCCGCTCGGGGCGCCAGCGGCAGCCCCAGCCGCCCCACTGACGCGGGGTCACCCGGGACGTGTAGTCGGCGCTCACCACATGGGAGAGGGGGATGTGCCGGCGCGGCACGCCGACGTGGCCGCAGCGCACGTCCAGCGCGTACCTGTCGATCCTGACCACCACGTGCACGAACGCGAGTGTGCCGTAGAGAATCATGATGCCGGCCGCGAAGCAGCCGATGACGGCCATCAGCAGCGCGGCGATGCCCGTGGTCCAGTTGGCGTCGGCCGCGAGCTTGGCGCCGAGGGCCAGACACCCGGCGCCCGCCACCGCGAGCAGCCACTGCATACGGTTGGTCGCCCGGCCGGTCCAGACCTCCGGAGGGGGTTCCGAGCCGCGCTCCTCGTGGCCGAAGTGGTGCCTCATGACTAGGACACTACCCACCAACCGGACAACGAGTACCGCGGCGGCGAAAGCGGTCGAAACGGTCAGGAGCCCGCGCGTCCGGCGTCAGCGCGCGGGGGTGACGGACGGCAGCAGACGGCCTTCCGCGTAGTTCAGCGCCTCGGCCGGCAGGGTCGCCTCCGTCCCGCTGAGCAGCACCGTGAGCAGGCTGCTCGGCGCCGCGTCGGGCGCGGGCCGCACTCCCATCCGGCGCAGCGCCTGCGCGGCGACCGCGCCTGCGGAGCCGTGCAGCACCAGAGGCGGCCGGTCGGGCTGCTGGACGGCGGCCCGGATGCGCTCGGAGACCAGTTCGTAATGGGTGCAGCCCAGGACGACGGCCCTTACGTCGCGGGGGGTGAGCGCGGCCGCCGCGGCCACGGCCCGGTCGATGGCGCCCTCGTCGGCCTGCTCCACGGCGTCGGCGAGGCCCGGGCAGGGCACCTCGGTCACGTCGGCCGCCCCGCCGAACTCCTCGATGAGGCCGCGCTGGTACGGGCTGCCGGTGGTCGCCGGGGTCGCCCAGATCGCCACCCGGCCGCCACCCGCCGCGGCGGGCTTGATCGCCGGGACCGTGCCGATCACGGGGAGCGCCGGTTCCAGCGCCGCCCTGATCGCGGGCAGGGCGTGCACGGAGGCGGTGTTGCAGGCGACGATCAGCGCGTCGGGGCGGTGGCCGGCGGCGGCGCGTGCCACAGTGAGGGCGCGCTGCGCCAGGTCGTCCGGCGTCCGCGGACCCCAGGGCATCCCGTCGGGGTCGCAGGACAGCACCAGATCCGCGTCGGGGCGCAGCGTGCGCACAGCGGCGGCCGCCGGAAGCAGGCCGATACCGGAATCCATGAGCGCGATCTTCACCCGGTCACCATAGTCGACCACCGCCACGGCCCGGCTTCGGTGCGGCAGACTGCGGCGGATGAGCGCCCTTGCCTGGATCGCCGTGGGATCGCTGACCGCCTGGGGATGGCTGCTGCTCGGACAGGGTTTCTTCTGGCGGACCGACCAGCGGCTGCCGCACCGTGCGAGCCCGGACCGCTGGCCGGATGTGGCCGTCGTCGTCCCCGCCCGGGACGAGGCGGAGGTGCTGCCGCTGAGTCTGCCGACCCTGCTCGCCCAGGACTATCCGGGGCGGGCCGAGATCGTCCTCGTCGACGACAGCAGCGGCGACGGGACCGGGGAGCTCGCCCGGTCGCTCGCCGCGCGCCACGGAGGTTTGCCGCTGCGGCTGGTGACCCCCGGGGAGCCGGAGCCGGGCTGGACGGGGAAGCTGTGGGCCCTGCGGCACGGCATCGCCGCCGCGCGGGAACGCGACCCCGAGTACCTGCTGCTGACCGACGCCGACATCGCGCACGCGCCCGACAGCCTGCGGGAGCTCGTGGCCGCCGCGCGGACCGGCGGCCTCGACCTCGTGTCCCAGATGGCGCGGCTGCGGGTGGCGAGCGGCTGGGAACGGCTGGTCGTGCCGGCCTTCGTCTACTTCTTCTCCCAGCTGTATCCGTTCCGCCGGATCAACAAGGCCGGTTCCAGGACCGCTGCGGCGGCCGGCGGCTGTGTGCTGCTGCGTACCGAGGCCGCCGCGCGGGCCCGGATCCCGGACTCGATCCGCCAGGCGGTGATCGACGACGTCTCCCTGGCGCGCGCGGTGCGCCGGGCCGGGGGCACGATCTGGCTCGGGCTCGCCGACCGGGTCGACAGTGTGCGTCCGTATCCGCGGCTGGCGGACCTGTGGCAGATGGTGTCGCGCAGCGCCTACGCCCAGCTGCGCCACAGCCCACCGCTGCTCGTGGCCACCGTCGCGGGGCTGGCGCTGGTGTATCTCGTGCCGCCGGTGGCGCTCGTGGCCGGGCTGCTCACGCACGACCCGGCGGCCGCCTGGGCCGGGGCGGCGGCGTGGGCGGTGATGGCGGGCACGTACCTGCCGATGCTGCGCTACTACCGGCAGCCGCCGTTGCCGGCCCTCACCCTGCCCTTCACGGCGGTGCTGTATCTGCTGATGACGGTCGACTCCGCGGTGCGGCACCACCGGGGGCGGGGCGCGGCGTGGAAGGGCCGGACGTATGCGGCGCCGGAGGTCGCGGGCGACGCCTGACGCGCCGGCGGCCCGCGCCGCGCGAGGACGGCGGGGGCCGCCGGGGCGGCTGGCAGGCGCGGGCCACCGCGAGCGTGACCGCCCGGGTGTCACATACGCCCAGGCGTCACTTACGCCCGGGGGTCCAGTTCATGCCCCAGCCGTAGGCCTGGTCGACGGTGCGCTGCGGGCTGACACCGCGCTGCGGGACGAGGAAGCTGGCCTCGCGCTGCACGACGAGGTCGGAGCCGGTGTTGGTGATCAGTGCCAGGGCGCAGACCGTGGAGGGAACGGTGCACTCGCCGAGGGAGAAGTCGATCGCCGCGCCGTGCTGCGGCTGCAGGGTCACGGTCGCGTCGAGGTCGGCGAAGCTGCGGGCGCCTTCGTAGATGGTCACGAAGATGACGACGCGGCGGATGTGCTGCAGGTGGTCGAGGTTGACGGTGAGGTTCTCGCCCGGGGTGCCGCCCGTGCGGTCGTCCCCGTCGAGGTGGATGAACGGCGGCTGGTTCAGCGCGCCGAAGGCGTTGCCGAGGGCCTGCACCACGCCCTTGCGCCCGTCGGAGAGTTCGTACAGCGCGCACAGGTCGAGGTCGAGGTCGCCGTGCATGGCCACCGCGCGGCCCAGCTTGGCGCCCCAGCCCTGGAACTGCTTGCGCACCTGCCAGCTGAGGTTGACCCGCAGGGCGCCGGACGTGCCGCCCTGCTTGGCCAGGGAGACGGTGGGCGCCTCTTTGGTCAGCGTCACCTTGGTGAGGCGGACCGGCGTCGGCGGCGCGGCGGGCGGTGCCGCCGGCGGGGGCGGGGCGGCGGCCGGAGCCACCGGGGCCGCTGCCGGGGCGGGGGCCGCGGGCGCCTGCTGCGGTTCGTCGACCGAGATGCCGAAGTCGGTGGCGAGGCCCTCGAGTCCGGTCCCGTAGCCCTGGCCGACGGCGCGGAACTTCCAGGCACCCTGCCGCCGGTAGAGCTCACCGAGCACGAAGGCCGTCTCCACCGTGGCGTCCTGGCTGTCGTACCGGGCGATCTCGGCACCGGAGCCGGCGTCGAGCACCCTGATGTGCAGTCCGGGCACCTGCCCGAAGGTGTTCGCGTCGACGGAAGCCGCCAGCACGATCCGCTCGATCGCGCCCTCGACCCGTTCGAGGTCGACCGCGACGACGTCGGTCACGGCGCCGTCCGCCGTCCGCTTGCCTTCGTGCCGGACCGCCCCGGAGGCGTGCGACGGCTGGTTGTAGAAGACGAAGTCGCTGTCGGAGCGGACCTTCCCCGCCGCCAGCAGGAGGGCCGACGCGTCGACGTCCGGCACCCCCGGTCCGGAGCGCCAGCCGAGCTCCACGCGGACGCTCCGCGCGGATACCGGAGTGTTCGCTCCCTTAAGCATGGACATGCTCGCCCCCATCGAGGTTCGGTGCGACCGGAAGTTCATTCATCGTCAACCTATTCCGCATTCATCCCCCGCGGAGGGGCCGACCCGTGGGTAACCCCCTCCCAGCTTGCCCTTTACACGATCATGAGACGTCACGAGGCCCGATTTCATCAAGTTCGCTCACATTAGTGAACCGTGACCACTCACAGCTGCTGAAACAACCCTCTTATCGGACTCCCCATCCAGCACATCGTGGGCTTAACTTATGTGCCATGACCTCCCCCCGCGCCACTTACGGCGGCGGTTACTACTCCGCGCCGGCGTTTCCCGACACCCCGATCTACGACTCCCTGGTCGCGGAGCGGGGCACGCCTCAGATCGCCCCGATCCGAGTGCCCGCCGCATACGACACCGGCAACAGCTATCTGCCGGCGCTCCCCGCGGCCCTCCCCGCCCTCCCGGCGGCTCCGTCCGCCCAGTCGTACGGTTATCCGCAGCCGATGCAGCATCAGCCAATGCCGCTGCAGCAGGCGCCGGCACCGTACATCCCGCAGCAGCCGGCCCCTCCCCGGGGCTACCCCGGACCGCAGCAGTACCAGTCCCAGCCGCAGCGCCCGGCGCCCGCCGGGTACGAGGCCATGCGGCCGGCGGCGGCGCGCCCCGCTCCGGCTCCGGCCCCCTACGAGGACCCGTACAACCGCCCGTACCAGGGGCGGGGGTACTGAGCCGCGACGACCACCGATGACGGCGGCCCGTCCGGAGAGTGCTCCGGCGCGGAGGTACGGACCGGCCGCCGCCCCACCCGTACAACTTTCCGGCCGCGCGCCGTCCTGAGCGCTCGCGGCTGAACGCTTCCGCCCGTCCCGTACGCGCAACGGCGTGCCCACCCGTCGGAGAAGTTCCCCCGACACGAGGGAACCCACCGTGGTGGCAGGCTCGTTGGACAGTGCGCGGAGACGGCTCGCAGGGGTGACGCTCCTCCCTCTTCGCGGCATTCGTGGCTGCGCGTCCCGAACCGGGCGGCCACAGAAGCGGGAAGGGGGTTCGGTCACGTGCGGGCAGCGGTCGGCATCTGGCGCTGGCGCCGCAACCCCCTGCGGCGTGCGACGGATCTCCACGAGGCATGGCTCGCGCTCGCGGCCGCCCTGCTCATCGTCCTGACCGCCCCGGTCGCCGGCTGGGTCGCCGGCGCGCTGGCCGAGGAGTCGCTGCGCCAGGCGATCCGGGTCCAGCGGATGCAGCGCCATGTCACGACGGCCACGGTCCTCGGCCCGGTGACACGGCCCCGGCCCGCCGCCTTCGACCCGGAGACCGTCGCGGCGGACGAACGGCGCACCGTGGTCAGGGCGAAGTGGACCGCCCCCGACGGCAGTCGGCACACCGGCAACCTCCCGGCCCCCCTGCCCGCGCCGCGCCCCGGCGACACCTTCCGCGTGTGGACGGACAGTTCCGGCCGAAGTGTGCCCCGCCCGATGGACCCCGCCACCGCCCAGGTGCATGCCGCGCTCGCCGGCGTCGGCGCCGCAGTGGTCTGGGGTCTGCTCCTCGAATGCGCCAGGAGGCTGGCCCTGTGGCGGCTCGTGCGCCGCAGACACGCGGACCTGGACCGGGCCTGGGCCGCCGTGGGTCCGGACTGGGGGCGGGCCGGGGCCGGAAGCTGACCTGCCACGTCCCGTCAACTCGCGCACGCCTCGCGCGCTACGGTGGTGCGACCCCGTTCGGGGTTCGGGACGCGTCCCCCTCAGAGGCGCGGCGTTGTACGGATCACGAGGTGGGGGCAGAGCAGCACGATGGCACAGGGCACGGTCCAGGTGACGCACACCGGTACCTCGCGGTGGCGGCGCCGCACAGGCGAGTACCCCTCACTCGCCGCTGCCCTGGAGGCCGCCGGTGACGGCGACGTCCTCACCGTGGCCCCCGGCACGTACCGCGAGAATCTCGTCGTCCGGCGCGCCGTCACGCTGCGCGGTCCCGAGGGCTCGGCCGGCTCGGTGCGCATCGCGCCCGCCGACGGAGTGCCACTGACCGTGCGCGCCTCCGCCACCGTGCGGGACCTCCATGTGGAGGGCCAGGACACGGCCGCTCCGGCGCTGCTCGTCGAGGACGGCACCCCTGAGCTGATGGACCTGCGGATCGTCACCCGCTCCGCGGTCGGCCTCGAGGTGCGCGGCGCCGCCCGGCCCACGGTCCGCCGCTGCACGATCGACAATCCGGCGGGCGTCGGCATCGGCGTACTGGACGGCGCGGGCGGTGTGTTCGAGGAGTGCGAGGTGGTGTGCGCCGGTCAGTCCGGCGTGTCGGTGCACTCGGGGGCGCATCCGCGGCTCGAGCACTGCCGGGTGCACCACGCCTCCGGCGCGGGCCTGAGCGTGACCGGCGAGGGCAGCGGCCTGGAGGCGATCGGCTGCGAGGTGTACGAGATCAAGGGCACGGGCGTCCAGATCGCGTCCCGCGCCGGCGCCCATCTGACCGACTCGTCCGTGCACCGCACCACGGCCGACGGTGTCACGCTCGACACCGACGCGGTCCTCACGCTCTCCGACTGCGACATCCACGACATCCCGGAGAACGCGATCGATCTGCGGTCCCGCTCCGTCCTGACCCTCACCCGCTCCACGGTGCGCCGCTTCGGCCGCAACGGCCTGTCGGTGTGGGACCCGGGGACCCGGGTGGACGCCAACCAGTGCGAGATCCACGACAGTACGGGCGACTACCCGGCGGTCTGGGTCAGCGACGGCGCGACGGCCGTCCTCGACTCCTGCCGGGTCCACGACGTGCCCGACGCGCTCTTCGTGCTGGACCGCGGTTCGCGGGTCGACGTCGTCGACAGCGACCTGTCGCAGGTCCGCAACACCGCGGTCTCGGTGAGCGACGGCGCCACGGCGCAGCTCGACGACTGCCGTATCCGCGAGGTCTCCACCGGCGCCTGGTTCCGCGACCACGGCAGCGGCGGCACCCTCAACGGCTGCACCGTGGACGGCGCGCAGACCGGTGTGATCGTCACCAAGGGCGCCGACCCGCTGATCGAGCGCTGCACGGTCACCTCGCCGGCCGAGGCCGGTTTCTATGTGTCGGCAGAGGGCCGTGGCACCTTCCGCGGCTGCCGGGTCACGGGCAGCGGCGGCTACGGCTTCCACGTGATGGACGGCTGCCGTACGGCGCTGAGCAACTGCCGCACCGAGCGGTGCGCCCGCGGCGGTTACGAGCTGGGCGAGGAGGACGGCCCGGTCGTGGAGGACTGCACCAGCGACGAGAGCGGGGTCCCGCGGCCCGGCGCGGAGCCGGCCACGGCCACCTTGACGGCGACCCGGACCGCCACCCCCGGGCTGCTGACCGCCATCCCCGTGCAGAGCCCGGCCGCGCCGCCCGTCCCCGAGAGCGAGCCGGCCCGCGACTCCGTGGCGGTCCTCGGCGAACTGGACGCCCTGGTGGGCCTGGACAGCGTCAAGCGCGAGGTCCGCACCCTCACCAACATGATCGAGGTCGGCCGGCGGCGCCAGGAGGCCGGGCTGAAGGCGGCCTCCGTCCGCCGCCACCTGGTCTTCACCGGCTCCCCCGGCACCGGCAAGACGACGGTCGCCCGGCTGTACGGCGAGATCCTCGCCTCCCTCGGTGTGCTGGAGCGCGGGCACCTGGTCGAGGTCTCCCGGGTGGACCTGGTCGGCGAGCACATCGGCTCCACCGCGATCCGCACCCAGGAGGCGTTCGACCGGGCGCGCGGCGGGGTGCTCTTCATCGACGAGGCGTACGCCCTGTCACCCGAGGACTCCGGCCGGGACTTCGGCAAGGAGGCCATCGACACCCTGGTGAAGCTGATGGAGGACCACCGGGAGTCCGTGGTCGTCATCGTCGCCGGCTACACGGCGGAGATGGAGCGCTTCCTCGCCGTCAACCCCGGTGTTGCCTCCCGCTTCTCACGGACCATCACCTTCAGCGACTACGAGCCGGAGGAACTGCTGCGGATCGTCGAGCAGCAGGCGGAGGACCACGAGTACCGGCTCGCCCCGGGCACCGGCGAGGCGCTGCTGAAGTACTTCACGGCCCTGCCCAAGGGGCCCGCCTTCGGCAACGGCCGTACCGCGCGCCAGACGTTCGAGTCGATGGTGGAGCGGCACGCGGGGCGGGTCGCCGCGCTCGCGGAGATGAGCACCGACGACCTGACCCTGCTCTACGCCGACGACCTGCCCGAACTGCCCTGAGTCTGCCGGGGCACGACCGGCACGAGCCGGTCGAGCAGCGCCGCCCGTTCCTCGGCGAACATCGGGTCGGCCTGGTAGTCGGAGTGTCCGAGGATCGGCTCGGGCAGCGGATGGCGCTCCGAACGCCCGTAGACGACGGGGTCCTTGAGGGCCGCGCGGTCGACGTCCGTCGGGTCCTCGCAGACGGCGCCGGGGTGCGCCTGCTCGCAGGCGGCGCCCGGGTGCGGGTCCTCACGGCCGGCAGCGGTGTGGACGTCCTCGCCGGCGATCAGCATCGGTCCGCCGATCGGGTCGGTGTGCCGCCACAGGTTGCGCCAGCAGTCGAGCTCTGTACTGAGTCCGAGGAGCGCCTTCGGTCCGAAGTACGCGGGGAACCACCGCCCGTAGAGCCGCTCCAGCGGCGATCCGTACGTCAGGAGCGCCACCCGCCGCCGGGTGGCCATCGGCAGCTGCCACACGGCGGCCGCGGCGAGCACGCTGCCCTGCGAGTGGCCGGAGATCACCAGCCGGCCGCCGGTCCGCGCGGTCCAGGTGCACATCCGCCAGGTCAGATCGGGAACGGCCCGCTCGGCGTAGCAGGGCGGCGCGAAGGGGTGCGCGGCACGCGGCCAGAAGGTGCCCACGTCCCACAGGATGCCGATGGTGCGCCGGGCGGAGGCGTCGCGGTAGGCGCGGCGGCCCATGGTCACGAACAGTATGAAGCCGAAGCCGACCAGCCAGGACCCAAGCGCCTGCGCGGCGCGGGCCGCCGGTTCGGCGATGCCGCCGTCCGCGAAGGAGCGGCCCGGCACCTCACCGGTGAGCCAGGCGCCGCAGAGGGCCCCGGCGCCCAGCAGCAGCGTCGCGCCGGAGACGACGCCGGCCATCAGCGGTGCGACGTCGGTGAGCGCGGCGCGGGCGCGGGTGTTCGCGATCCGGCGGGTGCGCACCGCGTCGCGGCGGCCCTCGCCGGGGCTGCCGTCGAAGTACTCCGCCTCGACCCTCGGCGCGAGCCGGCGGGCGGCGAGCCAGGTGCGGACGAGGAGCAGCAGTGCGGGGACCAGCAGCACCACCAGCAGCACCGGAATGACGGACGCCTGCCAGCTCAGCAGCACCGGCGGCCCGGGGATGGCGCCCTCGCCGTCCATCCCCGGAGTGCCCGGCCCGTCGATCCAGTCCGCGACCCGCTGCGCCACCCCGCCGGTCATCACCCCGCCGAGGGCGCAGGCGAGCATGGCGACGGCCGGCCCGCCGAGCCCGTGCAGCACGGTCCGCGGATGGCGCGCCCTGCGGTGCAGGAGCCAGGCGGCGACGGCGAGCGCGACGACGAGCCCGCCCTGGGCCAGGACGATGACACGGAAGGCGACTTCGCCCGGCAGGGTGGCGCTCGACGCCCAGCCGGGGCGCGACCAGGAGGCGTAGAGCAGCGACAGGGCGAGCAGCACCAGGCCCGCGCCCGGCAGAGCGCGGACGGCGGCCCGGTCCAGTCGGGCGTCGACGCGCCGCTCGCTGCGTCCCCGGTGGCAGACCACCCACAGCACGGCGACCGCGCCGACGACGAGCGCGCCCTCCAGCAGCACGCCGCAGATCTTCAGCAGCGTGTGCTGCGCGGCGCGGTCGTGGCGGGCGGCGGCTCCGGCGACCGCGGCGGCGACGGTGAGCAGCCCGGCGGCCGTGTGGGCGGCGCGCAGCCGGGCGACGAGCCGTCGGCCGTACCAGAAGCCGGGCCGGCCCAGCGCGGGCCGCACGGCCGGCGCCACCGCCTCTCCGTGCGCGACGTCGCCCTCGTCGTCCTCGTCCGTCTCCGGGTCGCTCGACACGTCTCCGGTCGGCGGGCGCTGTGACTCGTACGCGCTCCAGGTGCGGTTGGACAGGTACCAGAGCAGCCCCACCAGCGCGGCGGGCACCACGGCGGCGAGCGCCAGGCGGCGTCCCGGCTGTGACCACCAGCCGCCCTGCGCGGCGGACATGAAGCCCAGCCAGGACCGGTCGCCGCCGCACGCGGCCGACCCGGCGCACTGCCAGGCCAGCAGGTCGAGCGCGACCTCGCAGGCGGCGGCCGTCAGCAGCACGGTCAGGCTCAGGGCGACCAGGCGCACCAGCACCCCGTAGAGCCGGGTGGTCCGCCGCATCCCGGCGGCCCGGGGCCTCATCCAGTGCGCCAGGTTGACGACCATGAACGGGAGCAGCAGCAGCCACAGCGCTCGGGCGCCGTTGCCGGAGGTGAGGTTGGACCAGCAGTACGCCTCGGGGATGGGCCGGTCCCGGTACGCGGCGGGGTCGTCCTCCGCCTGCGCGTCGTCGGTGCGGCGGTACACGGCGGCCTTGTCGTCGCCGGTCATCCGCACCGTACGGGGATCGCCGAGCATGTCCTGCGGGGTGGCGCCGCCGACGCCGTGGACGAGCAGCTCGAGTGCGGGTCCGCCGCTGTGCGGGGCCCGGGTCGCAGGGGACACTGCGGTGACTTCCTCTCTCGGCAACGATGGCGACAGAATCGCGGATCGAGGCAGCTCGCCGCACCGCTCTCACGGAATCTCCCCGAGCCCGGGGGGCAATACGCGTGCGAGGATGAGAAGCCTTGGCCACGCTCCGGCGGACGGCGTGGCCGGCATCCGACACGAACGGGAAGGACCGGCCCCGGCGGTGAGCGACAACCAGAACCTCCTCGCGGAGCAGCGGCGTGCTCTGATCCTCGACGAGGTGCGCAGGCGCGGCGGGGTGCGGGTCAACGAACTCACCCGCAGGCTCAGCGTCTCCGACATGACGGTGCGCCGGGACCTTGACGCCCTGGCGCGGCAGGGCGTCGTCGAGAAGGTGCACGGCGGTGCGGTGCCGGTGGCCGAGCCGAGCACGCACGAGCCGGGGTTCGAGGCGAAGTCGGCGCTCGAGCTGCGCGCGAAGGAGGACATCGCGCGGGCCGCGGCGCGGCTGGTGGCGCCGGGCAGCGCGATCGCCCTGTCGGGCGGCACGACGACGTACGCGCTGGCGCACCATCTGCTGGAGGTGCCTGAGCTGACGGTCGTCACCAACTCGGTGCGGGTGGCCGACGTGTTCCACTCGGCGCAGCAGTCCGGCACGACGAACGGCCGGCGTCCCGGGGCCGCGACGGTGGTGCTCACGGGCGGCGTGCGGACGCCGTCGGACTCGCTGGTGGGGCCGGTGGCGGACCGGGCGATCCGCTCGCTCCACTTCGACATGCTCTTCCTCGGGGTGCACGGCATCTCGGTGGAGGCGGGCCTGTCCACACCGAATCTGGCGGAGGCGGAGACGAACCGCCGTCTGGTGCGGGCGGCGCGCCGCGTGGTGGTGGTCGCGGACCACACCAAGTGGGGGACGGTGGGCCTGAGTTCTTTCGCCGACCTCGCGGACGTGGACACCCTGGTGACCGACGCCGGGCTGCCGGCCGCGGCGCGGGAGGAGATCGCGGAGCATCTGCCCGGGCTCGTGGTGGCGGGCGAGCCGGACGGGGACGACGCCCCGCGGCCCGCCGAGCGGTACGACGGCCGGGAAGGCTGAGCCGGGCGTGGCCGTGTTCCGTCTCGGCCGGACGACGGGGCTGACCGCCCGCGAGTGCTGGCTGCGGGTCACCGACTGGCCGGCGCACGCCGCGCAGATGCCCTTGACGGCCGTCGAGACGGTGAGCGGGCCGGCCACCGGTGTGGGCGCCGTGTTCGTCGTGCGCAGTGCGCTCGGCCGCCTCGGTTTCGACGACCCGATGGAGGTCGTCGACTGGCGGCCGCCGTCGCCCGGCCGGCCGGGCCGCTGCCGCCTGGAGAAACGCGGCAGGGTGATCACCGGCTGGGCCGAGATCGAGGTGCACGCGACGGACTCGGGCTCTGTGGTGCTGTGGGTGGAGGAGCTGCGGTTCCCGCTGCTGCCGTCGGCGCTGGACCCCCTGGTGGCGCGGGTGGGCCGACGGGTGTTCGGCCGGGCGCTCGACGGCATCCTTGGCGGCGGAAACGGGGGAAGCAGTACGGGAGTTGCCCGCGGGGGCTGAGGGGGCGGACATCGGACCGTGCCGCGGCTAGGGTGTGCGGTCCCCCCTTCGCCGCTGGAGGTACCCCCCCATGGCACGTCAACTCCGTTCGGTCGGCCTGGAGTTCGTGGAGAGCGCGCCCCTGCGCCTGGTGTTCTCCGCACAGCTCTCCGCGTCACCGGAGGCGCTGTACGCGGCGCTCGCCGACGATGTCGCCGGCTGGCCGGACTGGTTCACCGCGGTGACCGCCGCCCGGCCCGTGGACGACGGCGCGGGCCGTGAGATCAGGCTGAAGGGCGGCACGGTGTTCACGGAGACGGTGCTCGCCAGGGAGCCCGACTCCCGCTACGCGTACCGCGTCGACCAGACCAACGCACCCGGCCTGCGGGCCCTGTTGGAGGAGTGGCGGATCACCCCGACGGCGCACGGCGCGCGGCTGCGGTGGACGTTCGCGGCCGACGGTCCCGCGCCGCTGCGGATCGCGCTGCGGATCGGCCGCCCGGGACTCGGCCGCGCCTTCCGGGACGCCGTGCGCAATCTGGACCGCCGGCTGGCCCACTCCCCCGGCGCCTGACCGGCCCGGCGGCGGCCGTCAGCAGCTCCAGACGCCCTGGGCGAGGAACCGCTCGATCACCAGCGCGTACGGCCGGACGTCCAGCCCCTGCTCGGCGAGCCAGGCGTCGGAGTAGTACTTGTCGAGGTAGCGGTCGCCCGGGTCGCAGATCAGGGTGACGACGCTGCCCCTCTCCTCCGCGGCCACCATCTCCGAGACGATCTTCAGCGCGCTCCACAGTCCGGTGCCGGTGGAGCCGCCCGCCTTGCGCCCGATGGCGCCCTCCAGGGCCCGTACGGCGGCGATGCTGGCGGCGTCGGGGACCTTCATCATCCGGTCGATGGCGCCCGGCACGAAGCTGGGCTCCATCCGGGGCCGGCCGATGCCCTCGATCCGCGAGCCGCAGTCGCTGCTCGCCCCTGGGTCGCCGTGCGTCCAGCCGTCGAAGAAGCAGGAGTTCTCCGGGTCGGGGACGCAGATGCGCGTGTCGTGCTGCATGTAGTGCACATAGCGGGCGATGGTCGCCGAGGTGCCGCCGGTGCCGGCCGTGGCGACGATCCAGGCGGGCTCCGGGTACCGCTCGAGACGCAGCTGTTGGTAGATGGACTCGGCGATGTTGTTGTTGCCGCGCCAGTCGGTGGCGCGCTCCGCATAGGTGAACTGGTCCATGTAGTGCCCGCCGGTCCGCTCGGCGAGCGCGGCGGACTCCTCGTACATCTTCCGGGAGTCGTCGACGAAGTGGCACCGCCCGCCGTGGAACTCGATCAGCCGGATCTTCTCCGCGCTGGTGGTGCGCGGCATGACGGCGACGAAGGGCACTCCGATCAGCTTGGCGAAGTACGCCTCGGAGACGGCGGTCGAGCCGCTGGACGCCTCGATGACCGGCCTGCCGGGCCTGATCCAGCCGTTGCAGAGCGCGTACAGGAACAGGGAGCGGGCGAGGCGGTGTTTGAGGCTGCCGGTGGGGTGGGTGGACTCGTCCTTGAGGTAGAGGTCGATGCCCCACTCCTCGGGCAGCGGGAAGCGCAGCAGATGGGTGTCGGCGGAGCGGTTGGCGTCCGCCTGGACCTTGCGTACGGCCTCTTTGAGCCAGGCCCGGTACCGCGGGTCGCTGCGGTCGACGTCGACGGTCGCGGCCGCCCTGCCCGGTGCCGGCTGCTGCGCCGTGCTGTTCATCGCGTCGCCCTTCGTCTGCGGCCGACTGCTGCGGCCGTTCCGTACCACTGGCAACAGTAAGCCCCTCACCTGCGCAAACGATTGCTTTGGGGATCCATAGGAGTCGCTTGTGGCCGGGCGGCGGCGGGCGTACTGGTGTCGGCGGCGCGAGTTGTGCACACTTCAGAGGAGTCACTGCGAAGGGGGCGGACAGATGGCCGTGGCAGAACCGGAGTTCAGCGCCACCGGAGTGCGGATCGAGCGCTGGCCCCGCTCGCTCACCCGGGCCGGACAGGTGCTGATCAAGGACGGCAGACTGGCGCTGATGACCAGTTACGGCAAGGTGATCGAGAGCGCCCCGGTGCGCGCGGTCAGCGCCGGACGGCCGTGGTTCGCCGGCGACGACAGCACCGTGGCGACACTGAACGGCAAGCGGTACCGCCTGACGATGGGGCAGCGCAGCAGGCGGGCGGACGCCCGCGTCCTGGCGGGGCGTTTCCTGGAAGCGGTGCGCGGGGCGGGCGGCTCCGAGCGCTGAGCCGCCCGGTTGCGGCCCTGTGGGCGATGGTTCACGCTGATACCACCTTACTCAGGGTGCACCGGCGGTCACGCTGTGATCCGGCCCCGCCGGTCAGATCAGCAGGTCGGCCGACCGCTGGATCGCAATTCTCGTCTTCTTCCGGACTATTTCGGGGAGTCGCAGCCGTGATCAGCCAGCCCAGCAGGCACTGCACGGTGGAGCTCCAGGCCCTGCCGTCGCGGATCGGTCAGGTCCGCAGAATCATCTCGGCGCAACTGCGCTACTGGCATCTCGATCCTCTGATCGACCAGGCCGCGCTCGGCGTCACCGAGTTGCTGACCAATGTCCTCCGGCACGCACAGCCGGACAAGACGTGCACCGTGGACGTCGAGCTGCTGCTCGACCGGCTCACGGTCTCCGTCCACGACCACGACCCCCGGCTCCCGGCCGTACGCGACGCCGGCACGGCCGCCACCTCCGGGCGCGGTCTCGCGCTGGTGGCGGCCATGAGCGAGAGCTGGGGCGCGAAGCCGCAGGGCGACACGGGCAAGGTCGTCTGGTTCACCCTCCCGGCCTCGTCCCCCGCCGTTGCCCTGCCGGAGTACCCGGCGGTGTACGGGGCGACGACCATCGGCCCGTTCGCCGGGGCGCCGAAGACGGAGGTCGTGCCGGCCGTGCCGACGACGGAGACCACCGGCGCCCGGTCGGCCGTCGCCGGCTGACCGGGGGGCGGGGCCCATGTCCTGGGTGTCGCCGTAGACCTTCACGGGGTCATGCCGCGGCGTCCTTGGTGAAGGGGCCGAACTGCTCGTCCAGGACGGACAGTCGCCGCCAGTACTCCTCCTCGTCGATCTCGCCCGCCGCGAAGCGGCGCCCCAGGACGGCGATCGGCGAGCTCTCGGCGACCGGCCGGCCGCCCTGCCGGCGGGCGGGGCACGAGCGCCAGATACCGGTACGGCGCAGGACGGTGACGACCCCGACGACGACGGCCGCCCAGATCAGCGGGAAGAACGGGATCCACGGGCCGGGCCCGTCGTGGGCGAGTGTGTTCATCTCGGTTCAGCTCCTCGGTGGCATCGGTACTGCGTTGTGCTGCTCCACTGCCTTGCTGCTCCGAGACTCCCGCCGGCAGGGGGTCCGCGTCGTCGTACGGCCAGCGGCAGTGCGGGTACCTCCCGGGGAGTACGCGGGGCGTCCACGGCTGCTGCGGGACGCCGCCGCGCGTCTGTACCTACTGGTATGTACAGTGGAGTCATGAGCACTCCGGAGCGACTGGTCGAGGCCACCCGCGAGCTGCTGTGGGAGCGCGGTTACGTGGGCACCAGCCCCCGGGCGATCCAGCAGCGCGCGAGCGCGGGCCAGGGCAGCATGTACCACCACTTCGCCGGGAAGCCCGACCTCGCGCTGGCCGCCGTCCGGCGCACGGCCGAGGAACTGCGGGCGTCGGCCGAGGCGTCGCTCGACGGGCCGGGCACGGCGTACGAGCGGATCGCCGGCTATCTGCTGCGCGAGCGGGACGTGCTGCGGGGCTGCCCCGTCGGCCGGCTGACCATGGACCCGGAGGTCGTCTCCGACGACCGGCTGCGCGCCCCGGTGGACGAGACGCTCGGCTGGCTGCGCGGCCGGCTGGCCGGGATCGTCGAGCAGGGCCGGGAACGGGGCGAGCTGCGCGGGACGCTCGTACCGGGCGACGTCGCCGCGACGATCGTCGCCACCCTCCAGGGTGGCTATGTGCTGGCCCGCGCGTCGGGCTCGACGGCCGCCTTCGACGCGGCCGTCAGGGGGCTGCTCGCACTGCTCGACCCGTCGACCGGGCCGTCCACCGACCGCAGGAGCCGATGACCTGATGCACGCGATGCAGTACGAGATCACCCTGCCCGCCGACTACGACATGGGCGTCATCCGCGAGCGGGTCGCCACCCGCGGACATCTGCTCGACGCCTTCCCCGGCCTCGGCCTCAAGGCCTATCTGATGCGGGAGCGGGGCGCGCACTCGCCCGTCAACCAGTACGCGCCGCTGTATCTGTGGTCGGCGCCCGAGGGCATGAACAGCTTCCTGTGGGGGCCGGGCTTCCAGGGGATCGTGGACGACTTCGGGCGGCCGGAAGTGCAGCACTGGACAGGACTGGCGTACCACGAGGGTCCGTCCGCGTCCGCCTCCGCGCGCACCGCCGTCCGGCGCCGGCAGCGCGTCCCCGCCGGCGTACGGCCGGGCCCGGTCGTCGAGGAGGCGCTGGCGGAGGTGCGGCGGCTCGCGGCGCTCGACGGCGTGGTCTGCGCGGCGCTCGCCGTCGATCCGCGCCACTGGGAGCTGCTGTACGCCACGCTGTGGGAGCACGACTCCCCGGGAGTGCCGGGCGACCGCTACCAGGTGCTGCACCTGTCGCAGCCGGAGCGCGCCGCGCTGCGCCGGGGCCGGCACTGGTGAGCGGCCGTCACATCCGGTGTCAGCGCTCCGGCGGCGGCCGCTCCTCCCGGCCCGCCAGCCGGCGCTCGGTCCACACCTCGTGGGCGACGCGCCCGGCGATCGCCCCGCCGTAGACGACCACGCCGACCCCGACGAGCCAGGACTGGACGACCAGCACCGTGCCGAAGGGGCCGTAGGTCACCGCGCTCGAGGCGATCAGCGGGGAGAAGACGAGCTGGGAGAAGACCCGTAGCCCGAGCAGGGAGATCGCCGTCGCCAGGGCGCCCGGCAGCAGGGCCCACCAGCGGACCCGGCCGCAGAGCAGCAGCCGCTGCGAGGTCCAGAAGAAGAGGATCGTGCCGGCCAGGTCTCCCACCGCGCCCACCACGGACGACACCACGGAATCGCCGGGCAGCGGGGTGCTCACGAAGACCAGGAGGTAGACGATCAGCATCCCGAGCCACACGACGTGCCGCCACATCGTGTGCCAGCGGGCGGCCGGGAGGTCCCAGATCCGCTCGTAGGCGGTCTGCACGGCGGAGCCGAAGGTGAGTCCGAAGACGACGAGCGCGGCGAGACCGAAGGCGGTGGTGCGCTGCAGCGCCTGGCCCGGCATGCCGAACAGCCGCTCGACCTCGTCCTGCGAGGACTCCGCGAGGCCGAGCGCCTGGCTCATCCAGCGGGCGAACCCCTGCCCACTGCCCGGGTCGGCGGCCGCGACGACGATGAGCAGCGGCACCAGCGTCACGAACCCGAGGGCGGCGAAGCCCATGGCCCGGTGCATCAGCTCCAGGTCACGGCCGTGGCCCCAGCCCACCCCGACGGGCGACTGCGCCACCCGGCGCCACAGGCGCAGGAGACGGTGCCGGCGGCCGGACTCGTTGCTCACATCTCGTGGCCTACCCGGAAGCGCCCGCGGCGCGCCCGTGATGCCCCCGGACGGGTGGTGCGGGGCCCTGAGTTCAGGCGAGCGCGCCGAGGGGGTCGTCGAGGACCGGCTGCCAGGCGAGCTCGGCCGCGCCGACCAGGCTGTTGTAGTCGAGGGTGCACGCCAGGATGGGGACGCCCCCGCTGCGGCCCCACAGGCTGCGGTCGGCGACCACGGCCCGCAGCCGGTCCGGGGCGGCGTCGAGCAGTTCGCGGTGGAGGCCGCCCAGGATGATGCGGTCCGGGTTCAGGATGTTGACGAGCCCGGCGAGCCCGAGGCCGAGGCGGTCGACGAGTTCCTCCGCCGCGCCCCGCACGTCGGGGTCGTCGTGCTCCTCGCGGAGCAGGTCTCTGGCGCGCTGGAGCAGGGACACCTCGGGGCCGGGGGCCCGGCCGGCGGCCGTCAGGAAGGCGAGCGGGTCGGTCTCGACGTCGAGGCAGCCGCGGCTGCCGCAGTGGCAGGGGCGTCCCTCGGGGTTGACCGTGAGGTGGCCGACTTCGAGGGCGAGACCGGAACTCCCGCTGTGCAGGCGCCCGTCGAGGACGAGCGCCCCGCCGACGCCGCGGTGTCCGGTGGCGACGCACAGCAGGTGCTGGGCGCCCCGGCCGGCGCCGTGGCGGTGCTCGGCGAGCGCGGCGAGGTTGACGTCGTTGCCGGCGAAGGCGGGGCCGGTGATCCCGGCCGTGCTCACCCGCTCGGCGAAGATGTCGCGTACCGGCGCCCCGGCCGGCCAGGCCAGGTGCAGCGGGTTGAGCGCGGTGCCCTCGGGTTCCGCGACGGCGGAGGGGACGGCGAGGCCGGCGCCCGCGCAGCGGCGGCCACTGCGGCGCAGCAGTTCCGCGCCCGCGTCGACGACCTCGCCGAGCACCTGGGCGGGGTCGGCCTGGACGGTGACGCAGCCCGGCGCGGTGGCCACGATCCGGCCGCCGAGGCCGACGAGCGCGGCGCGGAAGCCGTCGGCGTGGACCTGGGCGGCGAGGACGACGGGGCCGGTGTCGTCGACGGAGAGCCGGTGGGAGGGGCGGCCCTGGGAGCCGGCGGCCGCGCCGGGGCGGGAGTCGACGCGGATCAGTCCGAGGGCTTCCAGTTCCGCGGCGACCGCTCCCGCGGTGGCGCGGGTGACGCCGAGTTCGGCCGTCAGTACGGCACGCGTGGGCGCACGCCCGGTGTGAACCAGTTCCAGGGCGGGGCCGAGCGCACTGCGGCCCCTCTCCAGTCTCGTCCGGGTGGTCGTCGCCTTGCCGTTCATGGAGGCGAGTCTCCCATGATCCCGGAGGTCCGAGCGCTGCCGGGCGGGGATCCGGCCGTCTTGGAAGAACGGGCCGGAGCCTCTATTCTGAGTTTGTGCCGCTACTAAACAAACTCGCCCCGACCGTACCGGGTGCACCGGACGAAGATCCCGCCGCCGGCTCCCTGTCCCGCCTCCGCATCGCGCTCACCGTCTTCTTCGCCCTCGACGGCTTCCTCTTCGCCGGCTGGGTCGTCCGCATCCCCGCCATCAAGCAGCAGACCGGCTCCTCGGCGAGCGACCTCGGCCTCGCGCTGCTCGGGGTGTCGGCCGGGGCCGTGGTCACCATGACGCTCACCGGACGGCTCTGCCGCCGCTTCGGCAGCCACCCGGTCACCGTGGCCAGTGCCGTGCTGCTCGCACTGAGCATGGCACTGCCGCCGCTGACGCACTCTGCGTCGGCCCTCGGTCTGGTCCTGCTCGTCTTCGGCGCCGCGTACGGCAGCATCAACGTCGCGATGAACAGCGCCGCCGTCGACCTGGTGAGCGCCCTGCGACGGCCCGTCATGCCCGCGTTCCACGCGGCCTTCAGCCTCGGCGGAATGCTCGGCGCGGGACTCGGCGGCCTGGTCGCGGGCGGCCTCTCCCCCACTGCCCACCTGCTGGCCCTGACCGGCATCGGCCTCCTGGTCACCGCGGTGGCCGGGCCCGTACTGCTTCGCCACCACGTCCCGGCGGCCCGCACCGGCGACGCCGCCGCGGCGCCGCGCCGTCTGAAGGGCCGCACGCGCAGGCTCGTGCTGCTCTTCGGCGTGATCGCGCTGTGCACCGCGTACGGCGAGGGCGCGATGGCCGACTGGAGCGCGCTGCACCTGGAGCAGGACCTGCACGCCCACCCGGGGCTCGCCGCCGCCGGCTACTCGCTGTTCGCGCTCACGATGACCGCCGGCCGGCTCAGCGGAACGCTGCTGCTGGAGCGGCTGGGCCAGACCCGCACCCTCGTCCTCGGCGGGGCGACCGCGGCGGCGGGCATGCTGCTCGGCGCGCTCGCACCCTCGGTGTGGGCCGCGCTGGCCGGCTTCGCCGTCGCGGGGCTGGGCCTGGCGAACATCTTCCCCGTGGCGGTCGGGCGCGCGGGCGAACTCGCCGGCCCCGGCGGCGTCGCCGCCGCGTCCACCCTCGGCTACGGCGGCATGCTGCTCGGCCCGCCGGCGATCGGGTTCCTCGCCGAGTGGTTCTCGCTGCCCGTGGCCCTGACCACGGTCGCGGCGCTGGCCGGCGGCGCCGCGGTGATCGCGTACGCCGCACGGGGAGCCGCCGCCCCCAGGGCGGTTGAGTAGCCGTACTCAGGCGCCGCCGCGCCGGGCGTCGCAGCATGGAACCACCACGAACCAGGGGAGAGGCCATGCGCGCACGACTGACCGCGCTCGCACGACTGACGTTCGGCAACCGGCCGGCCCAGGTGTATCTGGCGCTGGTCGCCGCCGCGGCCGTCTTCGTCGCGATCGACACCACGTTCGTCCACCACGAGGACGCGTCGCTCGCGGGGGTCTGGCTGCTGCTGCTCGCCGCGCCGACGATCTTCGGCTTCATGTTCCTCGGCACGCTGTTCGGTGACTCGTTCGCCGAGTCCGCCGCCTTCCTGTACCCGGCGCTCGTCCTGTCGGTGCTGCTCCAGGCCCTCGCGCTCGGGCTGTTCACCCGGCTGCTGACCGGCCACGGACACGGCGCCCGGCCGCACAGGGCCTGAATGTCCTCGGGTACGGCGGCGCACCGACTGGGAGTCGAGCGGGACGGCGGAGCGGCTGTGTCCGACGCTCTGGAACCGGCTGCCGCCGACGGCCGTGTCCGTTACCGGGGACGCCGGCCGGCGCGGCTGTGGCGGGAGCGGTCGGGGCATCACCTGGCTGTGGCGCGCGTGGCGGGGCCGGGGCGTGGCCGTCACCAGGAGCCGTCGCCATCAGGGCACTTGCCGGTCGGGCCGCGGGCTTGTGACACTTCCTCCATGGGGCAGCTACGCACGCAGGCCGACCGGGACGCCGTGACGATCGAGATCGGCTATGCGCTGCTCAGCGCGGCGGTGGCCGGGGCGCTGGTCTTCGGGGCGGTCGCCGGACCCACGTTCATGTTCACGATGGGGTACGCCGTCGAGCGCGGCCTGCTCGTCGCGGGCGCCGCGGCGGGCGTGCTCGTCTTCGTCGTGCGGGTCGTGACCGTGTTGTGGCGGTTCGGGCGCCGGGCCGCTCAGCCCAGCCAGCCGGGCCGCACGAGCCCCGACTCGTAGGCCAGGACGACCAGTTGCGCCCGGTCGCGGGCGCCGAGCTTCACCATGGTGCGGCTGACGTGCGTCTTGGCGGTGAGCGGGCTGACGACCAGCCGCCGGGCGATCTCCTCGTTGGACAGGCCGATGCCGACCAGGGCCATCACCTCCCGTTCCCGTTCCGTCAGTTCCCCGAGCCCCTCGGCCTGCGCGGGGCCCTTGGAGCGGGCCGCGAACTCGGCGATCAGACGGCGTGTCACACCGGGCGAGAGCAGCGCGTCGCCCTCGACGACCGCCCTTACCGCGCGCAGCAGTTCGTCCGGTTCGGTGTCCTTCACCAGGAACCCGGAGGCACCGGAGCGGATGGCCTCGAAGACGTACTCGTCCAGCTCGAACGTGGTCAGCATGACCACCTTCACGTCCGCCAGGCGCTCGTCCCCGGTGATCCGGCGGGTGGCGGCCAGACCGTCGAGAACCGGCATCCTGATGTCCATCAGGACCACGTCCGGGCGCAGTTCGCCGACCAGGCGCACCGCCTCCTCGCCGTCGGACGCCTCCCCCGCGACCTCGATGTCGTGCTGGGCCGAGAGCAGGGCCCGGAAGCCTGCCCTGACCAGCATCTGATCGTCGGCGAGCACTACGCGGATCACTTGTTCTCCTCTGTCCGCACGGGCAGTTCGGCCAGCACCCGGAATCCGCCGTCCGGCCGGGGGCCCGCCTCGATGGTGCCACCCAGCGCACCGGCCCGCTCCCGCATGCCCGCCAGCCCGTTGCCGCTGCCGCCGGCGTCCGAGCCGGTCGCCGGTCCGTCGTCGTCGATCCGGAGGGCGAGCTTGCCGGGCGTGTACGTGATGCGCACGCGCGCGGTGCGCGAGCCGGAATGCCGTACGACGTTGGTGAGCGCCTCCTGGACGATCCGGAAGGCGGCCAGGTCGGCGCCGGGCGGGAGTGGCGCCGCCTCTCCGACCGTCTCGACGTCGACGGTGAGGCCGGTGCTCGCGGCCTGTTCGACCAGCTCCGGGAGGCGGTCCAGGCCGGGGGCCGGGGCGCGGGGCGCGGCGCCGGGGGCACGCAGGGTGTCGAGGACCTGCCGCACCTCGCCCAGCGCCTCCTTGCTCGCCGCCTTGATGGTGGTCAGGGCCGTGCGTGCCTGTTCCGGGTCGGAGTCGAGCAGCGCGAGGCCGACGCCCGCCTGGACGTTGATGACGGAGATCGAGTGGGCGAGGACGTCGTGGAGTTCACGGGCGATGCGCAGCCGTTCTTCGTCCGCGCGGCGCTTCGCGGCCGCGGCCCGCGCGGCGCGCTCGCGGGCCCAGACCTCCCGCCGCACCCGTACCAGCTCGGACGCCGCGACGATCGCGATCACCCAGGCCGTGACGAACACTTCCTGGCCCCAGGGCGCGGCCTGGTCACCGGGCGGCGGCAGATACGCGTACAGCCAGTGCGCGATCAGCAGGTGCGCCGCCCAGAGCAGCCCGACGGCCCACCAGGCGGCGCGCCGGTGGCCCGCGACGATGGCGGCGAACACGGCGACCGCGGCGGTGAGGAACACCGGCCCGTACGGATAGCCGGCGGCGAAGTACCCGAGTGTGACGGCGCAGACGCCGAAGACGGTGGCCACCGGGTACTTCTTGCGCAGCAGGAGCAGCGCCGGTCCCGCGAGCAGCAGTACGCGGGCGAGGGCGTCGAGTGGTTCGCGGACGTCCTGCTGGTTCTCGGCGGCGACGCTCGTGCCGACCATGACGAAGACGGCGAGGGCCAGCGTCGACAGCCACGGGATGCGCGCGCTGTCCTGCTGGTCCGCGAGGCGGCGCAGCCACGGCGGCCCGCCCCTCGGCCTGTGCGGTCCGCCTCTTGACCGGGGCGGACCGCCGCAGGTGCCGGTGCGCTGCTGTTCCATGCGGCCCACGCTAGACCGGCGCGGTGGCCCCGGGCGTCAGCCGGGCGTGGCGGTCGCGCGTACTCCCGGGGGAGTACGGAGGTCTCCTGTGGTGCAGGCCGGGGCGCGGGCGCTGCGTCAGGAGCCGGCGCCGCTGCCGCGGGACGTGCCGGCGGCCTCGGGCCGCAGGCCCACCTCGAGGGCGAGGCGGGTGGCGGCGTGCTCGAAGAAGGCGTCCCGGTCCTCGACGACGTGGTGGAAGTGGCCGAAGAGCTCGAACGAGATCGTGCCGAAGACCTGCGACCAGGCGGCGACCATCGCGGCGGCGACGGACGGCGGCAGGTCCGGGGCGAAGTCGGCGGCCATGCGCTCCGCTTCGGGGCGCAGCCGGTCCGGCAGTGGCGGGAGCGCGAGCCCGTTCGTGCGGTGGGCGTCCCGGATGACGGCGATCAGCGCGAGAGCGACGCGGGAGGCCGGGGCGACGGTGTCCTTGGGCGCGGTGTAGCCGGGCACGGGCGAGCCGTAGATGAGGGCGTACTCGTGCGGGTGGGCGAGGGCCCAGGCCCGTACGGCCGAGCAGACGGCGGTCCAGCGGGCGCAGTGGCCGGCGGACGGCGGGGTCGCGGCCAGGGCGGACTCGGCGGCGGTGCCGACCGCGTCGTAGGCGTCGACGATGAGGGCGGTCAGCAGGTCGTCGCGGCTGGGGAAGTAGCGGTAGAGGGCGGAGGACACCATGCCCAGTTCGCGGGCGACGGCGCGGAGCGACAGTTTTGCCGCGCCTTCGGCGGCGAGCTGCTCGCGGGCCTCGTTCTTGATGGCTGCGGTGATCTCGGTGCGGGCCCGTTCCCTGGCCCCTCGGATGGTGCTCATGGTGGAGAAGTCTTTCACGTTTCGGAGCACTGACCAATAACGAGAGCACTGCTCTTGATTTGGAGTGGCAGCGCGTGCACACTGATGTCGAGCGAGAGCAGTGCTCTCAGAACGAAGCGCCGGTCACATATCAGAGCACTCGAACGGACCCGGCAAAGATCAGTCCACGGCAGTCGCAGCACACAGCAGCCAGGAGCCAGGCCATGTCGCAGCCGCACTACATCAAGCCCAACCGGTTCGACTCGATCCTGAACGCGACGGTCGGCTGGCTCGCCCGTCGCGGCATCAGCCTCATGGGCACAGCGGAGCTCTCCGTACGCGGCCGCACCAGCGGCGAATGGCGGCGTATCCCCGTCAACCCGCTGCCCTACGACGGCGGCCCGTATCTGATCTCCGCCAGGGGCCACTCCCAGTGGGTCCGCAACCTCCGCGCCGCGGGAGGCGGTCAGCTCCAGGTCGGCCGCAGAACACAGCCGTTCACGGCCGTGGAACTGCCCGACGAGGAGAAGCCCGTGCTGCTGCGCCGCTACCTGGAGCGCTGGGGCTGGGAGGTCGGCCGGTTCTTCGGCGACGTCGACGCCGAGTCCACGGACGAGGAGCTGCTGGCGGCCGCCCACAAGCACCCCGTCTTCCGGATCACCGTGGGCGGATGACAAGCGAAACGGCAAGGAGAAGCGCCGCACCCGTGGCCACGCACCGCCGCACCGCACGCACCGCCGCCGCCCCGGAGCGCGTGAGGGGGCCGGGCGCCGCGCCCCGAGGCGGCGCCCGGCCGGCGCGTCACGGCGCGGGCTGTGACGCCCGCTTGTCCAGTACGTCCAGCGCCCGCCGCGCCAGCCCGTGCGTACGCACCACGCCCGCCAGCGTCGTCGCCCCTCGGGTGATGTCGGCGAAGGCCTTCCAGGCCGGCCGGAACCCGGTGATGACGGCGTGCAGCAGCCCCGGCCGCCGCTCGAAGACGGCGAGCATCCGCCGCCCGACGGCCATCTCGACCCCGAGCCCCGACTTCACGGCGAAGGCGTAGTTCAGCGCCTGTCTGCGCGCGTCGACGGCGTCATGGGCCTCAGCGATCCGGACCGCCCACTCCCCCGCGAGCCGTCCCGAGCGCAGCGCGAAGGAGATGCCCTCCCTGGTCCACGGTTCCAGCAGCCCCGCCGCGTCGCCGCACACCAGCACCCGGCCGCGCGACAGCGGCGAGTCGTCGCTGCGGCAACGCGTGAGATGGCCGGAGGAGACCTCGGGCTCGAAGCCGGCGAGCCCGAGCCGGGCGATGAAGTCCTCCAGATACCGCTTGGTCGCGGCGCCCTCGCCGCGGGCGGAGATCACACCGACCGTCAGCGTCTCCCCCTTGGGGAACACCCAGCCGTAACTGCCGGGCATGGGGCCCCAGTCGATGAGCACCCGGCCCGCCCAGTCCTCCGCGACGGTCGCCGGGACGGGGATCTCCGCCTCCAGCCCGAGGTCCACCTGGTCGAGCTTCACCCCGACATGGGCTCCCATCCGGCCGGCACTGCCGTCCGCGCCGACGACCGCACGGGTCAGGATCGTCTCGCCGTCCGACAGCACCACGGCGACCGTGCGCCGGTCCGGCACCGCCGGTCCGTGCTGCTCCACCCGGGACACGGACGCTCCGGTGCGCAGCACGGCGCCCGCCTTCTGCGCCTGCTCGACGAGACCGGCGTCGAACTCCGGGCGGTTGATGAGTCCGAAGAGCATCCGCTTGGAGCGGCGGGTGCGCGCCAGCTTGCCGTTGAGCGAGAAGGTCACGGCGTGCACCCGGTCGCGCAGCGGTAGTTCGAAACCCGGCGGCAGACTGTCGCGCGACGGTCCGATGATTCCCCCGCCGCAGGTCTTGTACCGGGGCAGTTCGGCCTTCTCCAGCAGCAGTACCCTGCGGCCGGTCACCGCCGCCGCGTACGCGGCCGACGCCCCCGCGGGGCCCCCGCCGACCACGACGACGTCCCACACGGGATCATCAAGCTCATTTGCCGCCTCTGCTCCGGTGGCATCGTTCTCGCTGCTCACGATGTACTTCTGCTCCCGATCCGACCTGTGGCCATGGCTCTCGACGGCATCCTACGGCGCGGTCGCCCACCACCCGTTGTGGGAGGATCGACCACACATTTCGCCGTACACACATCGCACAACGCCGTGCCCCCGAGGAGCGTGCCCATGACCGCCGTACCGATCGCAGAGACCGTCGCTTCGCTGATGCCCCGCGCCGAGGCGGAGCTCAGGGAACTGGTGGCGTTCAGGTCGGTCGCGGATCCCGCGCAGTTCCCGAAGAGCGAGTGCGAGGCCGCCGCCGCGTGGGTGGTGGACGCGCTGAGCGCGGAGGGCTTCACGGACGTGGCCCTCCTGGACACCCCCGACGGCACCCAGTCCGTCTACGGCTTCCTCCCCGGCCCGGCCGGCGCCCCGACCGTGCTGTTGTACGCGCACTACGACGTGCAGCCGCCGCTCGACACGGCGGCCTGGGTCTCGCCGCCGTTCGAGTTGACGGAGCGCGACGGCCGCTGGTACGGACGCGGGGCCGCGGACTGCAAGGGCGGCTTCATCATGCATCTGCTCGCGCTGCGCGCCCTCAAGGCCGACGGCGGTGTGCCGGTGAACATCAAGGTGATCGTGGAGGGTTCGGAGGAGCAGGGCACGGGCGGCCTGGAGCAGTACGCGGAGGCCCACCCCGAACTGCTGGCCGCGGACGCCGTCGTCATCGGCGACACGGGCAACTTCCGTGCCGGCCTGCCGACGGTCACGGCGAGCCTGCGCGGGATGACGCTGGTGCGGGTGCAGATCGACACCCTGGAGGGGAACCTGCACTCCGGGCAGTTCGGCGGGGCGGCCCCCGACGCGCTCGCCGCGCTCGTGCGTGTACTTGACTCGCTGCGCGCCGAGGACGGTTCGACGACCGTGGACGGGCTGGCGGCGGACGCGACGTGGGAGGGGCTCGCGTACCCGGAGGAGGACTTCCGCAAGGACGCCAGAGTCCTCGACGGTGTGGAGCTGATCGGCGAGGGCTCGGTCGCGGACCGCATCTGGGCCCGGCCGGCCGTCACCGTGCTGGGCATCGACTGCCCGCCGGTGGTCGGCGCGACCCCGTCCGTGCACGCGTCCGCGCGGGCCCTGCTCAGCCTGCGGGTCCCGCCGGGCCAGGACGCGGCGGAGGCGCACAAGCTGCTCGCCGCGCACCTGGAGGCGCACACGCCGTGGGGCGCGCGGGTGGCGGTGGAACAGGTCGGCCAGGGCCAGGCGTTCCGGGCGGACATCACCAGCCCCGCGTACACGTCGATGGCCGAGGCGATGCGCGTGGCGTACCCGGGCGAGGAGATGCAGTCCGCCGGCATGGGCGGCTCGATCCCGCTGTGCAACACGCTCGCGGCGCTGTACCCGCGGGCCGAGATCCTGCTGATCGGGCTGAGCGACCCGGAGGCGCAGATCCACGCGGTGAACGAGAGCGTGTCGCCCGAGGAGCTGGAGCGGATGTCCGTGGCCGAGGCGCTGTTCCTGGTCAACTACGCGGCGTCCCGGCGCGCCTGAGCCCTCCGCGCCCGGGATCTGTCCGGGGCCTCCGCCGTCGCGACCGTACGGGTCCGCCGCATCGTTCCGTCGTGTCTGCCGAGAGCAGAGAGCCGTGTGGCGGACCCGCGCGCCGTCGTAGGTTCGCCGCATGGATCTCGTGCGGGTGACACCCCGATTGCACATGCTCCGCTTCCCGATCGGCCAGGCGTACATGTGGAGCGACGGCGGTGAGCTGACGCTCGTCGACGCCGGGCACGCGGACGCCGCGCCGCTGATGGAGCAGGCGCTGACTGACGCCGGGCTCCACCTGGCCCGGTTGCGCCGGATCGTGCTGACCCACTGCCATCGCGACCATGTCGGAGCGGCCGGTGAGCTGGCCCGGCGGTACGGCGCCGAGGTGCTGGCGCACCGCCTGGACGCCCCGGTGATCAGAGGCGAACGGCCGGTCCCCGAGCCCGTGCTGCTGGACTGGGAGATCCCGTTGTACGAGCACGGGCTGACCGTGCCGCCCGCGCCGCCCACCCGTGTGGACCGTGAGGTGGAGGACGGCGACGTCCTGGACTTCGGCGGAGGTGCTCTGGTGGTTCACTCGCCCGGTCACACGGACGGGTCGATCGGTCTCCATCTGCCGGAACACGGCGTGCTGTTCACCGGTGACTGCGTCGCCGGCGTCGGAGAGGTGATGCTCGGGGTGTTCAACGTCGACCGGGCTGCTGCCGAGGCCTCGATGCGCCGCCTGGCGGCGCTCGCGCCGCCAACGGTCTGCTTCGGACACGGCGACCCGCTCACCGACGGCGCCGCCGCGGCTCTCACCGGCGCGGCGCCCCCGACCGCGCCCGGCGGCTGAGGTGCCGCCCCCCGGCCGAAAACCGTCAACGGGTGGCGGCGCCCACGGGTGCGCGGTGCGGCGCGTCACTCCGCCGTGGCGGGCAGGACGGTGAGGCCGCCCCGGTCGTCCTTGTCGAACGACCGGCTGATCACCAGACGCTGGATCTGGTTGGTGCCCTCGAAGATCTGCATGACCTTGGCCTCGCGCATGTAGCGCTCGACGGGAAAGTCACGGGTGTAACCGGCGCCGCCGAGAACCTGGACCGCGTCGGTGGTGACCTTCATGGCGTTGTCGGTGGCGACCAGCTTGGCCACGGATGCCTCCGACCCGAAGGGCAGCCCCTGGTCCTTCAGCCGCGCAGCTGCGAGGGTGGTGGCACGGCTCGACCCGGTCGCGGCGGCCATGTCGGCCAGGACGAAGGCCAGGCCCTGGTGCTCGATGATGGGCTTGCCGAAGGTCTCCCGCTCATGGGCGTAGCGGACGGCGTGGTCCAGCGCTCCCTGAGAGAGACCGGTGGCCACCGCGGCGATGCCCAGCCGCCCGGAGTCGAGTGCGGCCAGGGCGATCCGCAGTCCCTGGCCCTCGGCGCCGAGCCGGTGGTCCACGGGGATCCGCACGTCCTGAAGGCGCATCGTGGCGGTGGCCGAGCCGGTCAGGCCCATCTTGCGCTCGGGCGGCTCGGCGACCAGGCCGGGAGTGCCTGCGGGGACGAGGAAGCAGGAGATCCCGCGCGACCGGTCGTCGGAGGTGCGGGCCATGACGGTGTAGAAGTCGGCGTGTCCGCCGTGAGTGGTCCACGCCTTCGTGCCGTTGAGCACGTAGTGGTCGGCGTCGCGCACGGCCCTGGTCCGCATGGCGGCGGGGTCGGAGCCGGCGTGTGGTTCGGACAGGCAGTAGGCACCGAGCAGTTCCCCGCCCAGCATGTCCGGCAGCCACCGCTGCTTCTGCTCCTCGGTGCCGAAGGCGGCGAGGGCGTAGCAGGACAGGGCGTGTACCGAGACTCCGACTCCGATGCTGGACCACACCGCCGCGATCTCCTCGAGGACCTGCAGGTAGACCTCGTAGCCCTGGCCGCCACCGCCGTACTCCTCGGGGTAGGGCAGACCGAGCAGGCCGGCGCGGCCCAGGGTGCGGAAGATCTCGCGGGGGAACGCCTCCTGTGCCTCGGCCTCGGCGGCGTGGGGTGCGAGCACCTTTGCTGCCAGTTCCCGGGTGAGTCCGATCAGGTCGGCAGCTTCCTGGGTGGGCAGGGTGCGAGTGGCGGGCATGGCAATCTCCGCGGCGCGCGAGTGATGATACTGAGGACGGTACGAAAGTATCATTGTGAGTACGCCAGTGCCACGAACTCGCCCCCGGGCGTCTCAACCGCGCGCGAAAAGATGCGGGGACGGACGGCTCGGCCCGCGTCAGGATGCTCGGCATGCCCGGACATGCACGGAGCCTCGGAGTGAGGCTGCGGCATACGAAGGGTCCCGGCCGAGGTACCCCGTGGGCACCCACGACACCCGGAGGTCCGCCTCGGCTCACGGCAGCAGCCAGTGCCCCTCAGCAGGTCGCGCCCCTCAGGAGGAAAGCGCGTGGACGATGAGCGACGCGAGTTCGGCGTACGCGTCCGCGTCGTTCAGCCCGGTGCGCGCGGTGACCTCGCCACGCTGGATCTCCTGCATCGTGGCGGCGACGACCTCCCCCACGAACGCGGCGTGGACGTCGCGGAAGACCCCGGCCGCCACGCCCTCCGTGATCAGCTGCCGGACCCGGTCGGCCGCCAGGCGTGTGTTCGCCTCGTACACCTCGAGGGCTGGGGCGAAGTGGGCCATGTCCTCGAGGAACTGCCGGGAGAGCGGCCTGAGCTGCTCGGCGACCGCATTGAGGTACGCCTCGATCCGGTCCGCCGGGGCAGCGGTGGCCGTGACCTGCTGCTCGACGGCGGCGGTCGCCTCACGGAAGTAGTGCTTCACCGCCTCACGGACCAACTCCTGCTTGCTTCCCGCGAGTTGGTAGAGCGTCGTCTTCGAGCAGTGCAGGTGCTCCGCCAAGTCGTCGAGGGTGAACGACGCGAAGCCCTCCGCCGCCATCAATGCCACCAGTCGCTGGAGCAGATCGTTCTGACGTGCGGTGCGGCGTGCGGCGGGCATGGCCCCAGCGTATCGGTCGCCGCGTCGCCCGCCCCGGCCGCCGTCGGCGCCCCGCCCGGACGCGGGAGTGGTCCGGCAGCCGCGCGTGGGCCCCGCCGGAGAAGCGGACACGTCAGGGCCGGGTGGCGGCCTCACTGTCGGTGTAGAGAGGGAAGACGAGGTCCAGGCCGGCCACGCGCAGGATGCGCAGAGTACCGGCGGGGACAGCCGCGAGGGCGACGGCCGCGTGGGCGTCCTGGGCGTGGTTGCGGGCGGCGATCAGGGCGGTGATGCCGCTGGAGTCACAGAATGCCATGCCGGCGAGATCCAGGACGAGGCGCTGGCCCGGCTGGAGGGTGAGTGCGGTGAGGCGCTCACGCAGCTGATCGGCGTTGGCGTGGTCGAGCTCGCCGATGACCTCGAGGACCGGGCCGGTCGTGGCGTCCCGGGTAGTGATCTGCAGCGGGCTCATCGTGTCCTCTTCGTCAGTGGTTCGGGGCGGGGACACGGAGGGCGAGCAGGGCGGTGTCGTCGTCGAGGCCGTCGCCGAAGCCGTCCAGCAGGTCCTTCAGTGCCTGGACGACGGCCTGCGCGGGCCGGCCGGCATGACCGGCGGCGAAGGCCAGCAGGGCATCGTCCCCGTACAGCGCGCTGCGATCCTCGCCGGTACGGGCTTCGGTGAGGCCGTCGGTGTAGAGCAGGAGGGTGTCGCCGGGGGCGAGAGTGGTATCGGCGGTGGTGAAGTGCGCGTCGGGCAGGATGCCCACCAGGAGGCCGCCAGGGGTGTGCAGGAAGTCCGCCGTGCCGTCGGCGCGCAGGACGAGGGCCGGGGGGTGGCCGCCCGAGGCGAGGTGGACGGCGACATGTCCGGTCGTGGGGTCGGGTTCGAGGGTGCCGAAGACGGCGGTGCAGTAGCGCGGATCGCCGCCGGTGTAGCGCTCCAGGAGCACCGTGTTGAGGGTCGACAGAGCGGAGACCGGGTCGGGGCCGTACAGGGCGGCGGCGCGCAGGGTGTGGCGGGTCAGCGAGGTGAGTACGGCGGCCTCGGGGCCCTTTCCGCACACGTCGCCGAGGAAGAATGCGAAGCGTTCGGCGTCGATGGGGAAGACATCGTAGAAATCGCCGCCGAGCTGGTCGGCGGAGGCGGTGTGGTAGTGGGCGGCGGTCTCCACTCCGGGTACCTGCGGCAGGGTGGCGGGCAGCAGCGACTGCCGGAGCACCGCGATCGTCTCCTCGAGCCGGGAGCGGTCGGCGTCCGCCTGTCTGCGCGCATCTTCGGCCTCCGCCCGGCGGCGCAGGAGTTCTTCCTCGTACGTGCGGCGGTCCCGGGCGTCGAAGACGGTGGTGCGGATCAACAGCGGTTCGCCGGCCTCGCCGTGCTTGACCACGGAAGAGACCAGGACCGGCATTCGGCCGTCGGCCTGTCTGATCTCCAGGGCTATGCCGCCGATCTCGCCCTGCATCCGCAGCAGCGGCGCGAAATGCGTCTCGTGATACAGCCTCCCGCCCACGGTCAGCAGGTCGGTGAACCGCATCCTGCCGACCACCGCCTCCCGCTCCAGACCGAGCCAGCCCAGCAGAGTCGCGTTGATCTTGGCGATGGTGCCGTCCATCAGGGTGGACAGGAATCCGCACGGCGCGCTCTCGTACAACTCCTCGGCACTGTCCTCCAGCAGCGCGGCGAACCCCGCGTCCGGTGTGCTCTCGTCCCCGGCGTCATGCGGGTCGGGCTGCTGCCCGGCGTGGCACATCACCGCAGTCCCGCCAGGAAGCCGGTGATCGCCTCGTTGGTCGCCTCCGGCGCGGACAGGTGTGGGCAGTGTCCGGTGGCGTCCAGGGTGACCAGCGACGAGCCGGCAATCGCCTCGTGGACGAAGGCGCCGACCTCCCGGGGGGCGATGGCGTCCTGTGTGCATTCGAGCACCAGCGTCGGCACCCTCACGTTTCTCAGATCGCCCCTGGAATCCGACAGGAACGTGGTCCGGGCGAAGACGCGCGCCATCTCCGGATCGGTGGCACAGAAACTGTTCTTCAGCTCTTCGCCGAGCTCGGGCCGCTCCGGGTTCCCCATGATCAGCGGCGCCATCGCCGCCGACCAGCCAAGATAGTTCGATTCCAGGGACTCCAGCAGCTCGTCGATGTCCTGCGTGCTGAAGCCGCCCCGGTAGCCGTCGTCGTCGATGTACCGGGGAGACGGAGCGACCATCACCAGGGCCCCGATGCGCTCCGGAGCCATGCCCGAGGCCAGGACTCCGATCATCGCGCTGACCGAATGCCCCACGAACACCGCATCGCGCAGGTCGAGGGCTTCGCAGACCTCCACGACATCGCGGGCATAACCTCGCAGAGAGGCGTATCGCCCCTCGGAGAACGCGGAAAGGTCCGAGCGCCCCGACCCCACGTAGTCGAACAGCACCACCCGATACTTCTCGACCAGGGCAGGCACAGTCAGCCGCCACATGTTCTGGTCACAGCCGAACCCGTGAGCCAGCACCACGGTGCGTCCCAGCGGATTGCCGGTGACAGTGACGTTGTTCCTGCGATCGACGTCCATATCATCAGTCTCTCAGGCCCTGGCCCATCGCTCCCGGCGCAGCACCCCGCCCGCGCCGCGCCTCTCCCGGACCCGGGCCGGTTCGTCATCGCTTCCCGGACGGGGCTCGGCGGGCGCAGGCGCGGGCCGCTCGGGCGCGGCCGCCGCAGCGGCCGGGGTCAGCGGGGCCGCGGCATCGGCTGCCGGGCCGCAGGGGCGTGACCGGCGAACTCGGTGACGGGAGGGCGCCTCTTCCCGATCCGCGGACGCCGCCTAGCTAGGAGCCGCCGACCGGAACTCCGCCCTCCAGGTTGAGGACCGCCCCCCGCTCGCGGGCCCGCAGGGCCCACCGCAGCCGCTCGTAGCGGGCGGGCGGCAGCAGTTCCGCCGCCTCCTCCTCGCCGGCGAACTTCCAGCCGCGCAGTTCGGAGCCGGGCAGTAGCACCCGTCCGGCGGCGCCGCCGGAGAGCCGGCCGCCGTCGAAGATCAGCCGCAGTCCGCCGAAGCCGGGCGGCTTCGGCGGCTCCCAGTCGACGACCAGCAGCCTGGGCACGTCGGCCAGTTCGATGCCCAGCTCCTCCTCGACCTCCCGCATTCCGGCGCGGGCGGGCGCCTCCCCGCTCTCCACGACACCGCCGGGGAACTCCCAGCCGGGCTTGTAGGTCGGGTCGACGAGCAGCACCCTGTCGTGTTCGTCGAAGAGCAGCACTCCCGCGGCGACGGTCTCCGCGGCCGGCTCCGGGGTCTGGACGATGTCGCTGACGGGGGCCGCGCCCGTGCGTACGGCGTCCGCGACGGCCAGCGCCGCCGCGCGGGGGTCCAGGCGGCTGTTGTCTATCACGTGCGCGTCGCCGGAGAGCCAGCCGAGGGCCGCCCGGTAGCGCTCGATGCTGCCGAACGCCCACTGTCGGACGCGCTCGCTCTCCTCCGGGTCGTCGGGGAACTCCTCACGGGCCGCTATCCGTTCGCGCAAAATCGTTTCACCAGGTGCCAGCAGCACATGCCGAACCGCTATCCGGCGGGCGGCGAGGCCGCCGAAGATCTCGTCGCGGTACTCCTGGCGCAGGACGGTCATGGGCGCCACCAGCACACCGCCCAGCTCGGCGAGGAGCGCCGCCGCCGTGTCCACGACGAGCCGCCGCCAGATGGGCAGATCCTGGTAGTCGCCGACCTCGGCCAGCCGCTTGGCCGGCAGCAGGTGGCGCAGGTTCGCACCGATCAACTCCGGGTCGAAGAGCGTGCTGCTCGGGATCAGATCGATCAGTTCGCGCGCGGTACTCGTCTTGCCCGCTCCGAACGCACCGTTGATCCAGACGATCACGGGTCCCCCTCTTCCGTAGCCCACAGTGGATTGCCCGCAACACCCTGCCACGCAAACGCGGGACCGGAAGCGGTTGGCCGATCAGGCGTCTTCAACTGTGGCCGGGCCGTGACACCGGCCGGGGACCGTCGTTGGAGCGGAAGAGACGAGGGAGTGGGGCATGCGCCGCACGGTGTTGGAGAAGTTCCCCGCAGGTGACCCGCGGGGAAGTCGGCAGGCGGAGGAGTACGCCCGCCACCGCAGGAACGAGGGCCTGGCGGTGGAGGTCGTGATGGATCTGGAGTCGGACGCGTTCCTGGTCGTGGTGCCGCAGCAGCAGAACGGGGAGCGCGGCTGGTGAGCACCCGGGCAGGACGGCCGTGCGCAGATCCGGCTGAATGCCGACCCGGCCGCGGGCGCGACGGCGCGCCCCCGTCGTCAGCCCCGTCCCGCCGGCACCGGCCTCTCGCCGCGGCCGAGCGTCGCCGCGGCGGCCGCGCCCACCAGCCCGGCGTCCGTACCGGTCATCGCGGGCGCGACGGTGAGCCGTTGGACGAACGAGAGCGTCGCGTAGTCGCGCAGGGAGCGCCGCAGCGGGGCGAACAGGACCTCTCCCGCGCCGGCCACTCCCCCGCCGATGACGGCGATCTCGATCTCGACGAGCGTCGCCGTGGCCGCGATCCCCGCGGCGAGCGCCTGCGCCGCCCGCTCGTACGAGGCGGCCGCGACCGGGTCGCCCGCGCGCGCCGCCGTGGCGACGGCCGCGGCCGAGGTGTCCCCGGAGGGGCCCGGACGCCAGCCGTTCTCCAGCGCCCGGCGGGCGATGTTGGGCCCGCTGGCGATGCGCTCGATGCAGCCACGGCCGCCGCACGGGCAGAGGTCGCCGTCGAGGTCGACGCTGATGTGCCCGATGTGGCCTGCGTTGCCCGTGGACCCCGCGTGCGGCTTGCCGCCCAGGACCAGGCCGCCGCCGACGCCGGTGGAGACGACCATGCACAGCGCGTTGTCGTGGCCGCGGGCCGCGCCCTGCCAGTGCTCCGCGGCGGTCATGGCGACGCCGTCGCCGACGAGGGTGACCGGCAGTCCGCCGACGGCCCGTGACACCCGCTCCACCAGCGGGAAGCCCCGCCAGCCGGGCACGTTGACCGGGCTGACCGTACCGGCGGACGCGTCGACGGGGCCCGCGCTGCCGATGCCGAGGGCGGTGGCCCGCGGCCACAGCGGGGAGGACGTCAACTCGGCGAGGACCTGCTCGACCGCGTGCATCACCGTGTCGCCGTCGTCATGGGCCGGTGTCGGGCGCTGGGCGCGGTGAAGAATCGCGCCATTGCCGTCCACCAGCGCGCCGGCGATCTTGGTGCCACCGATGTCGAGAGCGGCGACGAGGCTGTTATGCATCGGTACGGGATCCCCCGGGAGCAGTCGGACCTGCGGTTTCGATAACAGTCTCCATTGCCCTGACAACGTTGTCCAGGCCCTATGCTCGACGCCACACCGTACCGATACGAAGAACACGATCGCCGACACCATGACAGGACAGCACACTGTGGCCGATTCGACCCGTCCCCTGACGCCTCCCGGCCGCCCTCGCGGCCAAGAGCCCCGCTACGGGAACCGGCCCACGATGAAGGACGTCGCGGCGCGCGCCGGGGTCGGCCTGAAGACGGTGTCGCGGGTCGTGAACGGCGAACCGGGCGTCACGACCGACACCGAGCGCCGGGTGCAGGAGGCGATCGAGTCCCTCGGCTTCCGCCGCAACGACAGCGCCCGGGTGCTGCGCAAGGGCCGCACCGCCTCCATCGGCCTCGTACTGGAAGACCTCGCCGACCCGTTCTACGGTCCGCTGAGCCGCGCCGTCGAAGAGGTCGCCCGGGCGCACGGGGCGCTGCTGATCAACGGCTCGAGCGCCGAGGACCCGGACCGGGAGCAGGAGTTGGCGCTCGCGCTGTGCGCCCGCCGGGTGGACGGTCTGATCGTGATCCCCGCCGGGCACGACCACCGCTATCTGGAACCGGAGATCAAGGCGGGCGTCGCCACCGTCTTCGTCGACCGGCCGCCGGGCCGGATCGACGCGGACGTGGTGCTCTCGGACAGCTTCGGCGGCGCCCGGGCCGGCGTGGCGCATCTGATCGCGCACGGCCATCGCCGTATCGCGTTCATCGGCGACCAGCCGCGCATCCACACCGCCGTGGAGCGGCTGCGGGGCTACCGGGCGGCCATGGCGGACGCCGGGCTGGAGGTCGACGACGCGTGGGTGGCCCTCGGCCCGACGGCCCCCGAGCGGGTGCAGGAGGCCGTGCGGAGCGTACTGTCGGGGCCCGAACCGGTCACCGCGATATTCGCCGGCAACAACCGCGTGGCGGTGACGGCGGTACGGGCCCTCGCCGGCCACGACCGGCGCGTCGCGCTCGTCGGCTTCGACGACATCGAGCTCGCGGACCTGCTCGGCATCACGGTCATTGCCCAGGACGCGGCGGCGCTGGGCCGCACGGCGGCCGAGCGGCTGTTCCGCAGGCTCGACGGCGCGAACGACGACCCGGCCCAGGTGACGCTGAAGACGGTGCTGATCCCGCGCGGCTCGGGCGAGATCCCGCCGTCGGGCTGAACCCGGGCAGCCCGACCCCGCCGGCCTCCAGAGGTGGCGCCACACCGGAAGCGCCCCGGGTGGTGCAAACCCAGGTGCACGCGTGGCTGCGGGTGAACGTCCGCGCCGCACCGAACATCTTGCAGCAAGTGGGTCCTGATCGACCGGACCTGGCCGAGGCAGAACGGCTGTGTGTCGGCCATCGCCCTCAGCGGCGACAGCACCGGCGGCGTGACCGGCCGGGTGCGGGCCCGCCTCCGGGCCCGCACCCGGCCGGGGCGCTCAGGTCGCGGAGGTCGTCAGGTCGCCGAGGTCGTCAGGTCGCCGCGCCGGGGCCGGGCGAAACCGTCGAGGTCGGCGCGGGCGAGGCCGGTGAGACGGGCGACCTCGGCCGTGTCCAGGGCGCCGCAGTCGATGCCGCGCAGCAGGTACGAGCTGAGCGCCTTGGCGGTGGCGGGCTCGTCCATGACGTCGCCGCCGGCGTGGTTGGCGTAGGCGGCGAGCCGGGCGGCGGCCTGCTCGAACCCCTCGCGGTAGAAGGCGAAGACGGCGGCGTAACGGGTGGGCAGGTGGCCCGGGTGCATGTCCCAGCCCTGGTAGTAGGCGCGGGCCAGGGCGCGGCGGGTGAGGCCGTAGTGGAGCCGCCAGGCGTCGTGGACGTTCTCGGTGGTGCCGACGGGCAGCACGTTGGTGGAGCCGTCGGACACGCGTACGCCGGTGCCGGCGGCGGCGACCTGCATGACGGCCTTGGCGTGGTCGGCGGCCGGGTGGTCGCTGGCCTGGTAGGCGGCGCTGACGCCGAGGCAGGCGCTGTAGTCGAAGGTGCCGTAGTGGAGTCCGGTGGCCCGTCCCTCGGCCGCGTCGATCATGCGGGCGACGGTGGCGGTGCCGTCGGGGGCGAGGATGGACTGGCTGGTCTCGATCTGGATCTCGAAGCCGATGCGGCCGGGCTCGAGTCCGCGGGCCTTCTCGAACTCCTCCACCAGCCGCACCATCGCGGTGACCTGCTCGGGATAGGTCACCTTGGGCAGGGTCAGGACGAGCCCGTCGGGCAGGCCACCGTGCTCCATCAGACCGGTGAGGAAGATGTCGAGCGTGCGGATGCCCCGGTCGCGTACGGCGGCCTCCATGCACTTCATCCGGATGCCCATGTACGGGGCGGCGGTGCCCTGTTCGTACGCCTCCGAGACGAGGCGGGCGGCGCGGGCGGCGTCCGCGTCCTCGTCGGTCCCGCCGTAGCCGTCCTCGAAGTCGATCCGCAGGTCCTCGACCGGCTCACGCTCCAGCTTGGCCCGTACCCGTGCGTACACCGGCTCCGCGAGGTCGTCGGCGAGGCCGAGGACGCGGGCCAGGGAGGCGGCGTCCGGGGCGTGCTCGTCGAGCGCGGCGAGCGCCCGGTCGCCCCAGGAGCGGACGGTGTCGGCGGCGAAGGCGTCGCCCGGCACGTAGACGGTGTGGACGGGCTGGCGGGTGCCGGGGTCTCCCGGGTACCGGCGGGCGAGCTCGGCGTCCACCGGTGCGAGGGAGGCGCTGATGCCCTCGCTGACCGCACCGGCGAGGCTCGTCGCCACCTTCTCCTGCTGACCCATGTCCCACACCCTCCGTCAACTTCGCGTCGTCTGCTGTTTTCCGACCAGCGGAATCAACATTCTGTTGAATGAAATTAACGGCCCGTGCCGAGTCACGTCAATGGTCGCCCGAAACACGCCGGGGCCGCGCGGTGAAGATCACCGCGCGGCCCCGGGCCGTGAAGAACCGCAGATCAGCCCTTGCGGGTCTTGACCTCTTCGGTCAGCTGCGGGACGACCTCGAAGAGGTCGCCGACGACGCCGTAGTCGACGAGGTCGAAGATCGGGGCCTCGGCGTCCTTGTTGATGGCCACGATGGTCTTCGAGGTCTGCATGCCCGCGCGGTGCTGGATCGCGCCGGAGATGCCGGAGGCGATGTAGAGCTGCGGGGAGACCGACTTGCCGGTCTGGCCGACCTGGTTGGTGTGCGGGTACCAGCCGGCGTCGACCGCGGCACGCGAGGCGCCCACGGCGCCGCCGAGGGAGTCGGCGAGCGCCTCGATGATCGCGAAGTTCTCCGCGCCGTTGACGCCACGGCCGCCGGAGACGACGATCGCGGCCTCGGTCAGCTCGGGGCGGCCGGTCGACTCGCGCGGGGTGCGGGAGACGACCTTGGTGCCGGTCGCCTTCTCGGAGAACGACACGGACAGCGCCTCGACGGTGCCCGCGGCCGGGGCGGCCTCCACGGCGGCCGAGTTCGGCTTGACCGTGATGACGGGGGTGCCCTTGGAGACACGGGACTTGGTGGTGAAGGAGGCGGCGAACGCGGACTGCGTCGCGACCGGGCCCTCGTCGCCGGCCTCGAGGTCGACGGCGTCGGTGATGATGCCCGAGCCGATCCGGACCGCCAGGCGCGCGGCGATCTCCTTGCCCTCCGCGGAGGACGGGACGAGCACGGCGGCCGGGGAGACGGCCTCGTACGCGGCCTGCAGCGCGTCGACCTTCGGGACGACGAGGTACTCGGCGAACTCGGGGGCGTCGGCGGTGAGCACCTTCACCGCGCCGTGCTCGGCGAGCGCGGCAGCGGTGTTCTCGGCACCCGAGCCGAGGGCGACCGCGACGGGCTCGCCGATGCGGCGGGCCAGCGTCAGCAGCTCCAGGGTGGGCTTGCGGACGGCGCCGTCCACGTGGTCGACGTAGACGAGAACTTCAGCCATGGGACTTCTTCTCTCCTGCTTGCGAAGTACGAAGGGGGCGGTGGGTGGCCGAAGCCTTAGATGAACTTCTGGCTCGCGAGGAACTCCGCGAGCTGCTTGCCGCCCTCGCCCTCGTCCTTGACGATCGTGCCGGCGGTACGGGCCGGACGCTGCGCGGCCGAGTCGACCTTGGTCCAGGAACCCTCGAGGCCGACCTCGTCCGCCTCGATCTCCAGGTCCTCGAGGTCCAGGGACTCCACCGGCTTCTTCTTGGCGGCCATGATGCCCTTGAACGACGGGTAGCGGGCCTCGCCCGACTGGTCCGTCACCGACACGACGGCCGGCAGCGACGCCTCGAGCTGCTCGCTCGCGGTGTCGCCGTCACGGCGGCCCTTGACGGTGCCGTCCTCGACGGAGACCTCGGACAGCAGCGTGACCTGCGGGACGCCCAGGCGCTCGGCCAGGATCGCCGGCAGCACGCCCATGGTGCCGTCGGTGGAGGCCATACCGGCGATGACCAGGTCGTAGCCGGTCTTCTCGATCGCCTTGGCCAGCACCAGCGAGGTGCCCATGACGTCGGTGCCGTGCAGGTCGTCGTCCTCGACGTGGACGGCCTTGTCGGCGCCCATCGACAGCGCCTTGCGCAGCGCGTCCTTGGCGTCCTCGGGGCCGACGGTCAGCACGGTGACCTCCGCGTCGTCGGCCTCGTCCGCGATCTGCAGTGCCTGCTCGACCGCGTACTCATCCAGCTCCGACAGCAGGCCGTCGACGTCGTCGCGGTCGACGGTCAGGTCATCGGCGAAGTGCCGGTCGCCGGTGGCGTCGGGCACGTACTTCACACAGACAACGATCCTCAGGCTCACGCCGGCTCTCCTACTGCATCGTCTCTACTGGACTGCCTTGTTGAACGCAGCATAGGCGTCCGATGGGGCGGATCCCGGTCGGGGCGGGCCGCGCTCCGAACGAAATATTACTCGTCAGTACACCCATTGCGTTCCCGCTAAGCAAGCGCTTTGAACTGTGACCTTGACAACGGCACGGCGGCCGCCCCCGCACAGGTCAGTCACGCAGCGCCGTGAAGCGCCCCTGGTGGTACACGAGCGGCCGGCCGCCGCCCTCGGGGTCTCCGGCCACGACCTCTGCGATCACCAGCCGGTGATCGCCCGCGGGCACCCTGGCCACGACACGGCACACCATCCAGGCCACCACCCCGTCGAGCACCGGGACGCCCTCCGGGCCCTGTCGCCAACTGGTGGGCGCCGCGAACCGGTCGGCGCCGCTGCGCGCGAACGTGGCCGCGAGCTCCTGCTGGTGCTCGCCGAGTATGTGGACGCCGACGTATTCTGCCTCCGCGACGACGGGCCAGCTGGAGGAGCCGGTGCCCACCCCGAAGGAGATCAGCGGCGGCTCCGCGGCGACGGAGGTGAGCGAGGTGGCGGTGAAACCGACCGGGCGGGAACCCCGCGCGGTGATCACCGCGACGCCCGCGGCGTGCTGCCGGAAGACGGAGCGCAGCAGCTCGGGCGAGGCGAGGCGGGTGGTGGCGAGGTCGGGCGAGGCCGTCATCGGGATGTCCTTCTGGGTCTGCGAACTAGGCGGCTGCGGCTGCACGGGCAGCCGGACAGCGCGCGCTCGCGTGACGGGCGAGGTCGACATGGACCCGCCCGTGGAGAAGGAGGACTGGAGGCACAGAGATCAGCCTCTCGATACCTGGCGTACACAGTCAAGTGCGCCCGGCGAGGTGCGACCAGGGTCACGGGCTTCACAGCGCCCGGCCCAGCGCGCCGATCACGTCGGCCTTGCGGGGCGCCCCGGCGGCCCTGGTGACGATCCGCCCGCCGGCGTCGAGCACCAGCACGGTGGGGGTCTTCACGATGCCGAGCCGGCGCACGAGGGCGAGGCGGTCCTCCGCGTCGATCTCGACATGGACGACGCCGTCGACCATGGCGGCCACGTCGGCGAGGGTCCGCCGGGTGGCCCGGCAGGGCTGGCAGAAGGCGGTGGAGAACTGGACCAGAGTGGCCCGCTCGCCGAGCGCAGTGCCCAGATCCGGCTCGCCGAGCCGCGGCCGCGGGCCGTGGGCGTTGTCAGCGCGCACCCTGCTGTCCTCTCCTCGTCGCGTCCGGGGCTCGCGCCCCGCCGCGGGTCCACTTCCCTGACGTGCAGCGTTCATGGCCCGGCAAGGATTCCCGCAGGGCCGGCCCGCCGCCGGGTTCCCGCCGGCGACGTGACGAGAATCTCGCGCCCGCGACCCGCCAGGGCTGGTCAGCACGGCGCACATGGGGCACGATCGGCCCAAAGCCAAAAACCTACGGCTGCGTAACTTCCACCGGGAGAACCCCTCCCCGGGCATGAGGAAAGGGCCCTCCCCCCATGGCAGAACTCGTCTATCGGCCGGTCATCGGCGCCGCTCTCACGATGTTCAAGGCGCTCGACCTGAAGATCGACACGCAGGGGTCGGAGAACATTCCGCGTACCGGTGGAGCGGTGCTGGTCAGCAACCACATCAGCTACCTGGACTTCATCTTCACCGGCCTCGGCGCGCTGCCGCAGAAGCGCCTGGTCAGGTTCATGGCCAAGGACTCGGTCTTCCGCCACAAGATCTCGGGCCCGCTGATGCGGGGCATGAAGCACATTCCGGTGGACCGCAAGCAGGGCGAGGCGGCGTATGCGCACGCGCTGGAGTCGCTGCGCTCGGGTGAGATCATCGGGGTCTTCCCGGAGGCGACGATCTCCGAGTCCTTCACCCTGAAGTCGTTCAAGTCGGGTGCGGCGCGGCTCGCCCAGGAGGCCGGCGTGCCCCTGATCCCGATGGCGCTGTGGGGGACGCAGCGGCTGTGGACCAAGGGCCGGCCGCGCAACTTCAAGCGCTCGCACATCCCGGTGACGATCCGCGTCGGCGAGCCCGTCGAGGCGCCCGCCGACCAGTTCGCCGGCGCGATCACCCGGCGGCTGCGCGAGCGGGTGCAGGAGCTGCTGGAAGCGGCGCAGCGCGCCTATCCGGTGCGCCCCAAGGACGCGGCCGACACCTGGTGGGTGCCCGCCCACCTCGGCGGCACGGCGCCCACGCCGGCCGAGGTGCGCAAAGCACACTGACGTCTACCGCGGGTCGTGGACGGTGATCCGCGCCCCGGGGCTCAGCTTCTCCAGCGTTTCGGCGAGTTCGGCGGCTGCGGCCCCGAGCTCGCCGTCCGCTGTCGGGCCCATGCCCTCCAGCAGGAACAGGGCGTTCACGGACGCCTCGGTGAGCCGGGTGCGTACGCCCTGGCGCCAGTTCCAGCGCCGGCAGGTGACGCCTTCGTCGTCGCGCCAGACGACCTCACCGGCCTCCGGATGCTCGACGGCCTCCTCGCCGCCCGCCATGGTGGCGAACGGCTCGTCGCCCGTGGCCCGTACCAGCCGCATACCGCCCTTGATGCGGTCGGTGTCCTCGCCGCCGACGGGGATCAGTTGCGCCACGCTCACGGCGTTGTAGAGGTCGACCAGGAGGTTGATCCGGGGCAGTCCGCCGTCGGCGAGCGCGCGGCGGGCGAGCGCCTCCGCCGAGTTGCGGGTACGGGACGGCTTGGCGCCGAAGGCGGTGTACGCCTCGCGCCAGGCGACCATGTGGGGGTCCTCGTGCGGCGCGCGTCCGCCGAGGCGGGCCGCGAGCCGGCGGGCGGCGTCGTCGAGCAGCACGGAACTGTCCTCGGTGCTGGGGCCGTTGACGAGCCCGTGCGCCTCCACGGCGACATGGCTGAAGCCGGGCGCGAGGGCTCGCACCTCGTCGGACACGGTGAGCTGAAGAGTCATCGTCTTCTTGCCTCGAACTGTTCAGAGTGCGGTCGGAAGCGTCTCCCACAGGCGCGCGCGGTCGGGGGCCTGTCGAAGGGCCCGTAGAACCACGGGGTGAGGTGCATCATAGAGTACCGGATAGTCCATCTCACTGGACTCCGGATCGGGCACCCATGCCAGGCGTTCGCCGTCGAGGGAGAACCGCGCGTCGACGCCGGGTTCGCCGCCCCTCGGGTCCTGCCGGTGCCAGGCGCCGCGGAGGCGTACGGCGACCAGGCCGTGCACCACTCCACCCAGCCGCTGGTAGCAGAGAGCGGTCGGGATGTCCTCGGCGCGCAGCAGGGCGGCGAGGGCGTGGGACTTGGCGTAGCAGATCCCGGTGCGGTGTTCGAGCACGTCGGAGGCGCGCCAGGTCACCCGCGACTCGCCCGTGTCGTGCGAGTGCGGGACTGCGTCGCGGACGAACTCGTAGGCGGTCCGGGCGTATACATATGAATCCGAGGACCGCCGGGCCAGCTCGCGCGCCACCTCGCGCACCAGTGGATGCCGGTGGTCCACGGCTTCGTCGGCCGCCAGGTAGGCGGACAGGTCAGGGTTCTGCTGGATGAGCTCCATGAGTCGCGAGCATAGGAATGCGACCGGCCGCCGGTCAATGACTTTACGGTCGATCGCATACCTATACAGGAACGGCTAGCGCGCCATCTCCTCCTTGAGCGCCTGGACGAAGGAGTCCACGTCCTCCTCCGTGGTGTCGAACGCGCACATCCAGCGCACGTCGCCGGCCGCCTCGTCCCAGAAGTAGAACCGGAACCGCTTCTGCAGCCGCTCGGTCACGTCGTGCGGCAACCGGGCGAAGATGGCGTTGGCCTGTACGGGATACAGGATCTCGACGCCGTCGACCGTGCGCACACCGTCCGCGAGGCGCTGGGCCATCGCGTTGGAGTGACGGGCGTTGCGCAGCCACAGGTCCTTGGCGAGCAGCGCCTCCAACTGCACGGAGACGAAACGCATCTTGGACGCGAGCTGCATCGAGAGCTTGCGCAGATGCTTCATGTGGCTGACGGCGTCCGGGTTCAGGACGACGACCGCCTCGCCGAAGAGCATGCCGTTCTTCGTGCCGCCGAAGGTGATCAGATCGACGCCGACGGCGTTGGTGAAGGCCCGCATCGGGACGTTCAGCGAGGCCGCGGCGTTGGCTATCCGGGCGCCGTCGAGGTGAACCTTCATCCCGTGGGAGTGTGCGTGCTCGGTGATGGCACGGACCTCGTCCACGGTGTACACGGTGCCGAGTTCGGTGTTCTGGGTGATCGACACGACCTGCGGCATGGCCCGGTGCTCGTCGTCCCAGCCGAACGCCTGCCGGTCGATGAGCTCGGGGGTGAGCTTTCCGTCCGGCGTCGGCACGGTGAGCAGCTTGAGCCCGCCCATCCGCTCCGGGGCGCCGCCCTCGTCGACGTTGATGTGCGCCGACTCCGCGCAGATCACGGCGCCCCAGCGGTCGGTGAGCGCCTGGAGCGCGGTCACGTTGGCGCCGGTGCCGTTGAAGACCGGGAACGCCTCCGCCGTGGGGCCGAAGTGGCTGTGCATGAGGCGCTGGAGGTGGTCGGTGTACTCGTCCTCGCCGTAGGCGACCTGGTGGCCGCCGTTGGCGAGGGCGAGCGCCGCGAGGACCTCCGGGTGGGCTCCCGCGTAGTTGTCGCTGGCGAACCCGCGCACGGACGGGTCGTGGTGGCGCCGGGCGTCGGTCTTCACGGTTTGGGGGTCAGCCACAGACGCTGTCCATTCACTTCCGGGGCGGGCCGGTCCCAGACTCCGGCGATGGCCTCGGCCAGTTCCGTCACGTCGGTGAAACCCGCGAACTTCGCATTGGGGCGCTCGGCGCGCATGGCGTCGTGCACCAGTGCCTTGACGACCAGGATGGCAGCCGCGCTCGTCGGGCCCTGCTCGCTCCCCGCCTTGCGGAAGGCGTCGGCCATCGCGAGGGTCCATGCCTCCGCGGCGGCCTTCGAGGCGGAGTACGCGGCGTTGCCCGCGGTCGGCTTGCTGGCGCCGGCGGCGCTGATCAGCAGGTACCGGCCCTTGTCGCTGCGCTGCAGCCCCTCGTAGAAGGCCAGCGAGGTGTGCTGGACGGTACGGATCAGCAGCTTCTCCAGCAGGGTCCAGTCGGCGGGGTCGGTCTCGGCGAACGAGGCGCTGCCGCGCCAGCCGCCCACCAGGTGGACCAGCCCGTCGATCCGGCCGAACTCCTTCTCCGTCTTGTCGGCCCACTCGCGGGCCGCGCCCAGGTCGAGCAGGTCGACGGTGTCGCCGGTGACCGTGGCCCCGCCGTGCGCGTACCGGGCGGCGTCCACGGCCTCTGCGAGCCGCTGCGGGTCCGCGTCGGAGGCGACCACGACGGCACCCGCCTCCGCCAGCCTGAGCAGGGTGGCGCGGCCGGCCGGGCCGGCCGCGCCGGCGACCGCGATCACTGCGCCCTCCAGGGCGCCGCTGCCGTTGCTCTTCATGGTCGTAGCCTCCTGGATGCGAGAGCTCACGCGGCAGCTCCGGGAGCGGAAGCGGCGGTGATCCCCTTGGTCGAGGCGATCACGTTCTTCAGCTTCTTGGAGAGCGCCTCATAGAACATGCTCAGCGGAAATTCGTCCGGAAGCACATCGTCCACGAGTTTGCGCGGCGGCTGGGTCAGGTCGAGGGCGTCGGGGCCCTTGGCCCAGCGCGACCCCGGGTGCGGGGCGAGGTAGGTGGAGACCAGTTCGTACGCGGCGAACCAGTGGACCAGCTTGGGGCGGTCGATGCCGTCGCGGTAGAGCTGCTCGATCTCGCCGCAGAGCTGGTTGGTGACCTGCGGGGCACGGTCCCAGTCGATCTTCAGGGTGTTGTCGGTCCAGCGGACCACGTCGTGCTTGTGCAGGTACGCGAAGAGCAGCTGGCCGCCGAGGCCGTCGTAGTTGCGGACCCGGTCGCCCGAGACGGGGAAGCGGAACATCCGGTCGAAGAGCACCGCGTACTGCACGTCACGGCCGTGCGGGTTGCCCTCGGCCTCCAGCTTCACGGCCTCCTTGAAGGCGGTGAGGTCGCAGCGCAGCTCCTCCAGGCCGTACATCCAGAACGGCTGGCGCTGCTTGATCATGAACGGGTCGAAGGGCAGGTCGCCGTGGCTGTGGGTGCGGTCGTGGACCATGTCCCACAGGACGAACGCCTGCTCGCAGCGCTTCTGGTCGGCGACCATCTCGCGGATGTCGTCGGGCAGCTCCAGGCCGAGGACGCTCACGGCCTCCTCGGTGACGGCGCGGAAGCGGGCCGCCTCGCGGTCGCAGAAGATGCCGCCCCAGGTGAAGCGCTCGGGTGCCTCGCGCACGGCGATGGTCTCGGGGAAGAGCACCGCGGAGTGGGTGTCGTACCCGGCGGTGAAGTCCTCGAAGGTGATGCCGCAGAACAGCGGGTTGTCGTACCGGGTGCGCTCGAGCTCGGAGAGCCACTCGGGCCACACCATCTTGAGGACGACCGCCTCCAGATTGCGGTCCGGGTTCCCGTTCTGCGTGTACATCGGGAAGACGGCCAGGTGCTGCAGTCCGTCGGCGCGGCCGGCGGCCGGCTGGAAGGCGAGCAGCGAGTCCAGGAAGTCGGGCACCTCGAAGCCTGCGTCCGCCCACTTGCGCAGGTCGGCCGTCAGGGCCCGGTGGTAGGCCGCGTCGTGCGGCAGCAGCGGAGAGAGGTCGTTGACCGCGCCGATCACCCGGTCCACCGCGGCCTCGGCCGCGGAGCGGTCGGGCGCGCCCTCCGCCTCGAAGTCGATCGAGCCGTCCTTGGACTGCCAGGGACGGATCTCCTCGACGGCGTTCTTGAGCAGGGGCCAGCTTGGGTGGTCGACCACTCGGTCGGCGCTGGATATGCCCCCTGCGGCCATGTCCTGCACAAGAATTTCCGTCATGTCACTTCCTCCACGGGAGAACCTCGCGTTCTGACACCGTATCCATGCCCACTTCTCCGCCACAAGTGGCACCGTGAGAAATTTTCCTGCGAAAGCCCCATGATCGCCGCAGTTTTTACGGCGCAGCGTGCCCGTCGCGGCCGCTTCGGTGTGTTCGACGCACTGACGGGCCTCCCCGCGTCAAGCCGTCGCGGGACACGCCCACCCTCGGGTGACGCGGTCGGCGCCCGCACGGTCCGGGGGCCGGTGACCACCTCGGTGCACGGCTTTCAGGACACCCTGCGCGGGGGCGGTTCCCTCTTCCGGAGCGGCCGTTAGGCTGCGTCGTTACCGCCGGTGCCGAGGCTGCGCCGCGGGAGCCGCCGTCGACGGAAGCGAGAGAATCTTGTCTTTCCTCACCATCGGTCATCGCGGGGTCATGGGCGTCGAGCCGGAGAACACTCTGCGTTCCTTCGTCCGCGCCGAGCAGTCCGGCATGGACGCCATCGAACTCGATCTGCATCTGAGCAAGGACGGCGCGCTCGCCGTCATGCACGACGCCGAGGTGGACCGTACGACCGACGGCAAAGGCCCGATCGCCGAGAAGACGCTCGCCGAGCTGCGCCAGCTCGACGCGGGCGGCGGCGAGCGGGTGCCGGTGTTCGAGGAGGTCCTCGACGCGGTGCGCTCCCCGCTCCAGGCGGAGATCAAGGACGTGGCCGCGGCGCGCGCGCTGGCCGAGGTGATGCGCCGGCGCGATCTGGTGCCGCGCGTCGAGGTGTCGTCCTTCCACGACGAGGCGATCGCCGAGATCTCCGCGCTGGTGCCGGGTGTGCGCACGGTGCTGATCGCCAGCCGCTGGGGCGCCGACGTCGTGGACCGGGCGAAGGCCGTGGGCGCCCACAGCCTGGCGCTGAACATCCGCCGGCTGACGCTGGAGACCGTGGAGCACGCGCACGCGGAGGGCCTGGGGGTGATCGGCTGGGTCGTCAACACACAGGACCATCTGCGGCTGGTGCGCGCCCTCGCGCTCGACGGCGCGACCACCGACTACCCCGAGATCCGGCGCACCGGCCGCTTCACGGCCTGACGGCCGTGGTAGGCACCACCGCACGGCCCTTGCGCCGGGAGGGGCCTCGGCTCGCGGCCACCCTCAGACGAGGTCCTTCACCAGCAGCTCGAAGGCGAGATCGTCGCGCTGCGGGAGGCCGAAGCGCTCGTCGCCGTACGGGAACGGAGTCATCCGGCCCGTACGGCGGTACCCGCGGCGCTCGTACCAGGCGATCAGGTCCTCGCGCACCGAGATGACCGTCATGTGCATCTGCGTCACGCCCCACGTCTCACGGACGCTGCGCTCCGCCTCCGCGATGATCCGGCGGCCCAGGCCCACGCCCTGGAGTCCGGGGCGCACCGCGAACATGCCGAAGTAGGCGGCCTCGCCCCGGTGCTCGAGCTGGCAGCAGGCGACGATCTCGCCGTCCCGCTCGACGGCCATCAGCCTGCTGCCGGGGGTGGCGATGACGTCGAGCACGCCCTGCGGATCGGTGCGCTGCCCTTCGAGGATGTCCGCCTCCGTGGTCCAGCCCTCGCGGCTGGAGTCGCCGCGGTACGCAGACTCGATCAGCGCGACGAGGGCCTCGACGTCGGACTGGGCCGCGTCGCGGTAGGTCAGGGTCGTCTCGCCGGAGTCCTGGGGCGGGGCGGTGTCCATCGGAGGGTCTCCGTTCCACGGGGTTCGTCGCCCCGAGACTAACGCGGCCGCCCGGGGGCGCTCGGCCCGGATCGGGGTGTGCGGCCCGCACCTCCCCGCGCTCCCCCGGTACTCCCGTGCGCTCGCGTACGGGGCCGGGCGGCGGGCATCGACTCCTCGACGGACCCCGCACACCGGCCGAGGGGAGATACGCCGTGCACGGACCTGCGACGTCCGGCTGGCTGCTCATGGTGCTGTGCGCCGCCACCGGGGCGTACTGCCTGGTGCGGATGGACCGTTGTTCGGGACAGGCCAGACACGCGGCCGGCGGCGAGGCGCTGATGGGGTTCGGCATGGCCGCGATGGCCGTGCCCGCCGCCGTGTTCACCCCGCCGCCGTGGCACTGGGCGGTGTACGCGGCGGTCTTCGGCGCGGCCGCGCTGCGCGCCGCGTGGCCGGTCCGGCACTGCGGCCGCCACGCGCACCACGTCGTCGGCTGCCTCACGATGGTCTACATGGCGGCGGCGATGGCCTCCGACGGCGGGTACGGGGCACATGCCGGCGGGGGCGTGCCGCTGCTCACCGGCGCGCTGTTCCTCTACTTCACCGGGTACGCGCTCCGCTCCGGCACCCGGCTGACACCGCTCGCGGCCTCCGGCGGCGGGACGGTCACCGTCGGGACGGGCCCCGCGCCGACGGCGACCGCGGGAGCCGAGTTGATGCCGGCGTGCCGAGTCTCGATGGCGATCGCCATGCTCGCGATGCTGCTCACGCTCTGAACCGGCCGGAACCCGACGAGACCGGCCGGGCGGCCCCGTACGGCGCCGTGGCGTGCGTCACTTGGAGTGCGCGGCCATACCCGCAGGTAGCCTCGCGCTCATAGGCTGCTGTCCATGATGGTCTCGCTCGCGCTGCTGATGCTCGGCGCACTGGCCGCCGTCGCCGCACCGCGCCTCGTGGCGCGTGCCGACTGGCCGGAGCGCGAGCCCGTCGTCGCCCTCTGGGTGTGGCAGTGCGTGGTCGCCGCCGTGCTGCTGTCGTTCGCGCTGTCCATGACCTTCAGCGCCGCCGCGACCTGGCAGTTCGTGCGGTCGCACGTCTTCGCCTCCGCGCCGCACGGTGTCGCGGAGGCGTACGCGCTGGGGCCGGGTGGACCGTGGTCGGCCGCGCTCGCGGTGATCCTGGCGTGCGGCGGACTGTGGACCGGGGCCAAGCTGGCGCAGGAGATCCACCGGGCGCACGCCCTGCGCAGGCGCCGGCGCGCCGAGCTGCTGGTGCGTTCCCCCCTGATGCCGGACGAGGTGCCCGGCAGCGAGCCCCTGGTCGTGCTGGAGGGTGAGCGCCCCGACGCCTGGTGGCTCCCGGGTGCGGCTCCGCAACTGGTGGTCACCACCGCCGCGTTGCGCCGCCTGAAGGGCCGTCAGCTCGATGCGGTGCTGGCCCACGAGCAGGGCCACGCGGCGGCCAGGCACGACTGGCTGCTGCACTGCTCCGCGGCGCTGGCGGGCGGCTTTCCGCGGATCCCGGTGTTCGCTGCGTTCCGCGACGAGATGCACCGACTGGTCGAGCTGGCGGCGGACGACGTCGCCTCACGGCGCTTCGGCCGGCTGACGACCGCGCTGGCGCTGGTCGAACTGAACGAGGAGCGCGGGGTGTTCGGGCCGTGCCCCACGCCCGATGCCGAACTTCCGCAGCGCGTCAACCGGCTGCTGTCGCCCGTCCCCCGGCTCACCCCGGCGCGCCGGCTGCGCCTGACGGCGGCGGCGGCCCTGGTGCCGGTGGTGCCGCTGCTGGTGGCGTTCGTCCCGGGACTGCGCGCGCTGGGATAGCCGTACGGCCATGGGACAGGATCTCTCCATGGCTTCCCCCCACTCCGCAAAGACCGCCGGCTCCCGTCGCGGGAAGGACGACCACCACCGCGCCCCGCACGCTGCCGGAGCGGCCGCGGCGCCCGCCCACGGCTGCGCCGTGCTGGCCGCCCTCACCGCGCTGCTGCTGGTACCGGTCGTCCTCGCGTGGCCCCCGCTGATGGCCTTCGACCGGGCGGTCGTGGCGGAGTTGCACGCCTCCGCGGTGACCGAACCGACGTTCACTCAGGTCAACCGGGTGCTGACCGACTGGGTGTGGGACCCGTGGACGATGCGGCTGCTCTCCGCGGCGGCCGCCGGATGGCTCTGGCTGTGCAAGGAGCGTCTCCTCGCCGTGTGGGTGGCGGTGGTCACGGCTGCCGGCACGGGCCTCCAACAGGCCGTGAAGGCGCTCGTGGGGCGCGAGCGGCCCAGGTGGCCGGACCCGGTCGACTCGGCAAACTACGCGGCCTTCCCGTCCGGTCACGCGATGTCGGCCGTGGTCACCTGCGGGCTGCTGCTCTGGCTCCTGCGGCGGCACGGCGTGGCGGGCCGGGCGTGGGCGTGGTGCGTGGCGCTCGCGGGCGTCTGCGTGGCCGGGGTCGGGTTCACCCGGATCTATCTGGGGGTGCACTGGCCCTCCGACGTGGTCGGCGGCTGGCTCCTCGGGGGGTGCGTCGTCGCGCTCGCCGTGGCCTCGTACCGGCGCGCGGCCTTGCCCCGCGGCGACTGAACGGCCCAAGATCGGGGCCATGACGATCAAGACGGTCCTGTTCGACTTCTCCGGGACGCTCTTCCGTGTCGAATCCACGCACGACTGGCTCCGTGCGGTGCTGCGCGAGCGCGGGCCGTCCGTGACCGAGGGGGAACTGGCCGAGTGGGCGAAGGGCCTGGCGGCGGCCGGAGCACTGCCGGGCGGACCCGCGCCACAGCGGATACCGGAGCGGATCGCGGAGCTGTGGCCGGTGCGCGACATGGACATGGAGCGGCACCGGGCGGCGTACACGGGTCTGGCCCGCGAGGTACCGCTGCCCGACGAGGGCCTGTACGACGCGCTCTACGACCGCCATATGACGCCGACGGCCTGGAGCCCCTACCCGGACGCGGCGCCGGTGCTGCGCGGTCTGCGCGAACGGGGCATCGGTGTCGGCGTCGTCAGCAACATCGGCTGGGACCTGCGGCCGGTCTTCCGCGACCACGGCCTGGACGAACTGGTCGACACGTACACCCTGTCGTTCGAGCACGGCGTGCAGAAGCCGGACACGCGGCTGTTCCGGTCGGCGTGCGAAGGGCTGGGGAGCGACCCGCGGGAGGCGCTGATGGTGGGCGACGACCGCCGGGCCGACGGCGGGGCCGCCGGGCTGGGCTGCGCCGTCCACTTCGTGGACCATCTGCCGGTCCACGAGCGGCCCGCGGGGCTGCTGCCGGTGCTCGAACTCGTCGACCGCGAGCCCGCGCCGTAGCAGAATCGAACCAGGACGAAGCCACCCGGACCGGACGATCCCCCGCGTCGCCCGGTCCGGGCAGCAACCCGACGACCCGGCCCCGGGGGCCGGGCGGCGGGACGCGCTGAGTATATTGGCCAAGAGCCAGTCAACGCAGGAGTCAAGCATGTCCCCGCGAAGCGCATCGGTCAATGAAGAGCTTCGTCGGCGTTCTCGTGAGCGGCTCCTGCAGGCGACGGTGGAGCTGGTCGACGAGCGCGGCTACGAGGCGACAACACTCGGTGACATCGCCGACCGGGCGGGGTCCGCCCGCGGCCTGGTCTCGTACTACTTCCCCGGCAAACGGCAGCTCCTCCAGTCGGCCGTGCACCGGCTGATGCACCGGACGCTCGAAGCGGCGCTGGAGCGTGAACCGCGTACCGAGGACGGCCGTGAACTGCTGGCCCGGGCCATCGACGCGATCCTCGGCCTGGCGGACGACCACCCGATACTGATGCGCACGCACATGGCGGGCATCCTCCAGGCCGACGGTTTCGTGCAGTGCCCCGAGCAGCAGCGGCTCGCCGCCCTGCTGCGCGGGACGCTGGAGCGCTACGGGTCACGCGACATCGACACCGAGTACCCGCTGCTGCGGGCACTGCTCATGGGCGCCGTCTTCGCCGCGCTGCTGCCCGGTGTGCCGATGCCGCGCGGACGGCTGCGCGCCGAGCTGTTCCAGCGCTACGGGCTGGACTGGGAGCTCGGTGTCCCGCCGGGCGGCCTTGCGCCCGGCGGAGCACCTGGGCCCATTCCGGATCAGTCGTCGAAGCGGCCGTGACGGTCGAAGTAGTCCGGCTGCGTCTGCACGTTGAGCTCGTGCATCCGCACCCGCTCGCCGGCGTCGGTGCGCCGGTCGTCGATCTTCAGGACGTCGAAGCCCTTGGCGATGTCGTTGGAGTAGATGTAGCCGTTGTAGTAGTACGCGGACCAGGAACCGCCGATGGAGATGGTGGTGTCGCTCAGCGGGCCGCGCTCGAAGTAGGCGATCTCCTTCGGCTCTGCGGAGTCGGTGAAGTCCCAGACCGAGACACCGCCCTGGTACCAGGCCTGGACCATGATGTCGCGGCCCTTGACCGGGATCAGCGAGCCGTTGTGGGCGACGCAGTTCTCGGTGTCCGCCTGGTGGCGCGGGATCTTGTAGTAGCTGCGGAAGACCAGCTCGCGGTTCTTCCCCTTGCCGGTGATGTCGTAGATGCCGTCGGCTCCGCGGTTCGGACCGATCGCGGCGTTGCAGGTCGCCGCGCCGCCGCCACCGAGCTCGTCGGTGAAGACGACCTTGTTCGCCCTCTGGTTGAAGGTGGCCGAGTGCCAGAACGCGAAGTTGACGTTGTCCTGGACACGGTCGATGACCTTCGGCCGCTCCGGGTCCTTGATGTCGAAGAGGATGCCGTCACCCATGCAGGCGCCGGCGGCCAGGTCCTTGGACGGCAGCACGGTGATGTCGTGGCAGCCGGTGGTCTTGGAGACGCCCGGGTTGGTGGGCGCGCCGGGGTTGCCGCCGCCGTCGGGGCCCTCGCCGGGGAAGAGCACCGGGAAGTTCACGACCGCCGACTTCTGGGGCGCCTTGCGCGGCACCTTGATGACGGAGATCCCGTCGTGCGGCGGCCGGCAGTCGGGGAACGCGGCGTTCGGCGAGTACGACGAGACGTACACGTAGACGTTCCGGCGCTCCGGGACCAGCGTGTGCGTGTGCGAGCCGCAGGCCGTCTCGACCGAGGCGACGTACTTCGGGTTGCGCTTGTCGCTGATGTCGAAGATCTTCATGCCCTCCCAGGACGACTTCTCCGTCGCCGGCTGGGTGGTGCTGTTGCAGGAGTCGTCGCTCCGCGAGGAGTCGGTGGACAGGAAGAGCAGGTCGCCGGAGACGCTGATGTCGTTCTGCGACCCCGGGCACAGGACCTGCGAGACGGTCCTGGGCCGCTCCGGGTCGCTGACGTCGAAGATGCGGAAGCCGTCGTAGTTGCCCGCGAAGGCGTACCGGCCCTGGAACGCGAGGTCGGAGTTGAGGCCGGCGAGCACGTCCTTCGGGACGTTCGCCACGTGCTCGATGTTGTCGCTGTGGACGGCCTCGTCCACAGCGGGTATCTCGCCGCTCCGGATCGCCGCCCTCGTCTCGGCCGCCTGGTCCGAAGAGACCTTCTCCCGCACGGGGGCGTCACCGGGATCGGGAACGGCGGCCGCCGGTCCGGCCGCCAGCATCGTGGCGAGCAGTCCGGCCGCGGCGACTGCGACACCCAGTCGTCTGCGCCGTACTCGGGTGGTGTGCAACAGGATCACTGCGTCCTCCCCTGATTTCCGTTCGTGGTTGAACGGTTCACGGACCCCGGCAGTATGTTGCCTAGCATGCACATCTCAACAGATGGCAACCGGGCCGAAATCCAGGTTTCTGATCAGCGACACCTGCGCAGTAACTGAAAGCAGCCGTAGGACAGTTCCCCGCCCCCAGGAGGTCCCTGTGCCGAACCGCCCCCGGACCGTGCGCATACGCGGCTGTGCCGCGGTCGCGGCGGCCGTACTGGCCCTCGGCGCCTGCGAGTCGGGGCCGGACGGCCCCGACAAGGCGGACGGCGCCGCGGGTCCTTCCGTGCTCGCACCGGGGAAGCCGGGCGAGCCGGCCCGGACGCTGTCCGCGGAGGAGGCGGCGAAGGCCGTGCCCGACGACAGCCCCAACTCGGCGGACTTCGGCTATGCGCGGATGATGATCGAACACCATGAGCAGGCGCTCGTGATGACCGCCCTCGTCCCGGAGCGCGCCGAATCCGCGCAGGTGAAACGGCTCGCGGAGCGCATAGCCGCGGCGCAGCGGCCCGAGATCGACGCGATGCGCGGCTGGCTGACGAACAACGGCGGCGACAAGGGGACGGGCGGGCACGGCCACGACCACGGCGCGATGCCGGGGATGGCCACCGACGCGCAGCTGAAGCAGCTGCGCGCGGCCGACGGCAGGGCGTTCGACGAGCTCTTCCTCAAGCTCATGATCACGCACCACCAGGGGGCGGTCACCATGGCCGCCGAGGTCCTCTCCGACGGGAACAACGTCCAGGTCGAGGAGATGGCCAACGACGTGATCGCGCAGCAGACCGCCGAGATCGGCCGGATGCGCGACATGTAGGGCCCGGCGGGCACGCCGGAACAGGCCGGCCCACCGGGACACGCCGGAACAGGCCGGCCGGGGCGGGAGGCTCCCCAGCGGGGCGCCGCGGTGCGATGCTGGAGGTCCCCCTGCGGGAAGGAGCGCGCCCGTGCTTCGCATCGCCGTCGTCGGATCGGGACCCAGCGGGGTCTACGCCGCCCAGGCCCTGGTGGGACAGTCAGCCGTGCCCGACGTCCGGGTGCACATCCTTGACCGGCTCCCCTGCCCGTACGGGCTCGTGCGCTACGGGGTGGCCCCCGACCACGAGAAGATCAAGTCGCTGCAGAACAACCTGCGCACGGTGCTCGAGGATGACCGGATCGAGTTCCTGGGGAACGTCGAGGTGGGCGCGCGGGGCCTCGGTCCGGGGCGGCTGCTGGAGCTGTACCACGCGGTGATCTACTGCGTGGGCGCCGCCAGGGACCGCAGGCTCGGCATCCCGGGCGAGGACCTGCCCGGCAGCCACTCGGCCACCGACTTCGTCTCCTGGTACAGCGCCCACCCCGACGCCGCGCCGGACGCCTTCGCGCTCGGCGCGCGGACGGCCGTCGTCATCGGCGTGGGCAATGTGGCGGTGGACGTGGCCCGCATCCTCGCGCGCGGCGCGGACGAGCTGCGCGGCACGGACGTGCCGGAGGGCGCGCTCGGGGCGCTCGCGGCCAGCCGGGTGCGCGATGTGCACATGGTGGGCCGGCGGGGCCCGTCGGGCGCCAAGTTCACCACCAAGGAGCTGCGCGAGCTCGGCGCCCTGCCCTCGGCGGACGTCCTGGTGGAACCGGCCGACCTCGCGCTGGAGAGCGCGTACGCCGATCCGGCGGCGGTGCCCGCTCTCGTACGGCGCAACCTCACCGTCGTACGCGAATGGGCCGCCCGGCCGCCGCAGGGCCGGCCGCGCCGGCTGCATGTGCGCTTCTTCCTGCGGCCGGTGGAGCTGCTGGAGCGCGACGGCCGGGTCGGCGGGGTCCGCTTCGAGCGGACGGCGCCGGACGGCACCGGCGGGGTCCGCGGCACCGGCGCGTACGAGGACATCGAGGCGCAGTTGGTGCTGCGGGCGGTGGGCTACCGGGGCGTGCCGATGAAGGGGCTGCCCTTCGACGCCGAGCGCGGGATCGTGCCGAACACGGCGGGCCGGGTGCTGCGGGACGGGGCCTCCTCGCCCGGTGAGTACGTGGCGGGATGGATCAAGCGGGGGCCGAACGGGGTGATCGGCACCAACCGGCCGTGCGCCAAGGAGACCGTGAACTCGCTGCTGGCGGACGCCGCCGCGCTGGGGCGGCGGCAGGTGGCCGCGGACCCCGAGGCCGAACTGCGCGCCGCGGGGCACCGGCCGGTGCGGTGGCGGGGCTGGCTCGCGATCGAGGAGGCGGAAGCGGCGCTGGGGCACACACTGGGCCGGCCGCGCGTGAAGATCCCGGACTGGGCGGGGCTGCTGGGCGCGGCGCAGGGCGCGGGCGGGCCGAGTGACGGCCCGGACGAGGGCGGGCGCTGACCGCTCGCAGCAGGCCGGACTCGGGGGGTCAGCCGTCGGTGCGCCGGTGCTCCTGGCTGTCCGCGGCCTCGAGCACCCGGTCGAGCAGGCCGGGGAAGAGCGCGTCCAGGTCCTCCCGGCGCAGGCCGTTCATCTTGGCGGTGCCCTGGTAGGTCTGGCGGATCACGCCGTTCTCGCGCAGCACCCGGAAGTGGTGGGTGGTCGTCGACTTGGTGACGGGCAGCTCGACCTCGGAACAGCTCAGGTCCGCGTCGGCGGCGGCGAGTTCGCGGACGACGCGCAGCCGCATCGGGTCGGCCAGGGCGTGGAGGACGTGCTCCAGCCGGATCTCGTCACGGGCCGGGTGGGCGAGCACTCGGGGGCTGGTCACGGTGGTCACGACGGCTCCGCTTCGTCCGGGGAGACCCATGGTACCTCTTGTAGTTTCACACTCATCGTAGTTTGACAGGCTCCGTACTACGATGGTTATCGTATGAACGCGCAAGCCGGTCCGGTACCGAATGGAGCCCGTCGTGAGTGCCTTGTTCCAGCCCCTTGAGCTGCGGTCGCTGACCGTTCCCAACCGCGTCTGGATGGCGCCGATGTGCCAGTACAGCGCAGAGGTCTTCGGCCCCGGTGCGGGGGTGGCGGGCGACTGGCACTTCGCCCACTACGCCGCGCGCGCCACCGGCGGCACCGGGCTGATCCTCCTCGAGGCGAGCGCGGTGAGCCCCGAGGGGCGCATCTCCCCCGCCGACCTCGGACTGTGGAACGACACCCAGACCGCCGCCCTCCGCCGCATCACCGCGTTCCTGGAGAGCCAGGGCACCGTGCCGGGAATCCAGCTCGCCCACGCCGGCCGCAAGGCGTCCACCGGCCTGCCCTGGCAGGGCGGCGCACCGGTGGGCCCCGAGGAGCACGGCTGGCAGCCGCTCGGGCCCAGCGCGATCCCCTTCGACTCGCGGCACCCCGTGCCCGACGAGCTGACGCGGGACCAGATCGGGGAGATCGCGCGGCAGTTCGCGGACGCGGCCCGCCGCGCGCTGGACGCCGGCTTCAAGGTCGCGGAGGTGCACGGCGCCCACGGTTATCTGATCGGCGAGTTCCTGTCGCCCCACAGCAACCACCGCACCGACGAGTACGGCGGCTCCTTCGACAACCGGGTGCGTTTCGCCCTGGAGGTCGTGGACGCGGTGCGCGCGGTATGGCCCGACGAGCTGCCGCTGTTCTTCCGGATCTCCGCCACCGACTGGCTGGACGAGGGCGGCTGGACGCCGGACGACACCGTCCGTCTGGCGCCGCTGCTGAAGGCGCACGGGGTGGACCTGCTCGACGTCTCCACCGGCGGCAACGCGGCCGGCGTGCGGATCCCGACCGGGCCCGGCTACCAGGTACCGTTCGCCGCCCGCGTCAAGGCGGAGACGGATCTGCCGGTGGCCGCGGTCGGGATGATCACCGAGCCGCGGCAGGCGACGAAGATCCTCGAGAACGGTGAGGCCGACGCCGTGCTGCTCGGCCGTGAGCTGCTGCGCGACCCGTTCTGGGCCCGCCGCGCCGCACGTGCGCTCGGCGGCGACGTACGAGTGCCGCCGCAGTACGACCGCTCGGTCTGAGCGCCTCCTCCCGGCGCCACCGATGAGTTCCGGCCCGGCGGCAGGTCTGCACTCCCGTCGCCGGGCCGGGTCGCGCGCAGAGCGTCCTGCCGGGCACTGTCAGTGGCCAGGTGCAGACTGGCTCATGACCGGGACAATGGCGTCTGGGAGGTACCAGGACATGACCGATGTTCTTCTCACCGTGGGCACACGCAAGGGACTCTTCATCGGCCGCAGGAGCGGCGGTACATGGGAGTTCACCGGCCCGCACTTCAACGCGCAGGCCGTCTATTCGATCGGCATCGACCGGCGCCGCGCCGTGCCGCGGCTCCTCGTCGGCGGTGACAGCCTCCACTGGGGCCCGTCCGTCTTCCACTCCGACGATCTGGGCGAGACCTGGGTCGAGCCGGAGAAGCCGGCGGTCAAGTTCCCCAAGGACACGGGCGCGTCCCTGGAGCGGGTCTGGCAGCTCCATCCGGCCACCGAGGCGGAGCCCGACGTGGTCTACGCGGGCACGGAACCGGCGGCCCTGTTCCGCTCGGAGGACGGCGGCGAGAGCTTCGAGCTGGTCAGGCCGCTGTGGGAGCACCCGACGCGCTCGCAGTGGGTGCCCGGCGGCGGCGGTGAGGCCGTCCACACGGTGGTCACCGATCCCCGCGACCCGCAGTCCGTGACGGTCGCCGTCTCCACCGCCGGGGTGTTCCGCTCCCGCGACGGCGGCGCGAGCTGGGCGCCGTCCAACCAGGGGGTGTCCGCGGTCTTCCTGCCCGATCCGAACCCGGAGTTCGGCCAGTGCGTCCACAAGATCGCGCAGGACGCGGCCGACCCGGACCGCCTCTATCTGCAGAACCACTGGGGCGTGTTCCGCAGCGACGACGCCGGGGCGAAGTGGACCGACATCGGGGCCGGGCTGCCGTCCGACTTCGGCTTCGCCGTGGCCGCCCATCCGCACCGCGCGAACACCGCCTACGTCTTCCCGATCACCGCCGACTCCGACCGTGTCCCCGCCGACCGCCGCTGCCGGGTCTACCGCACCGAGGACGCGGGCGAGAGCTGGCAGGCGCTGTCCGCCGGGCTCCCCGAGGGGGAGCACTTCGGCACGGTCCTCAGGGACGCCCTGTGCACGGACGACGCAGACCCGGCCGGCATCTACTTCGGCAACCGCAACGGCGAGGTGTACGCGAGCGCGGACGACGGCGACAGCTGGCAGCTCCTCGCCAAGCATCTGCCGGACGTGCTGTGCGTGCGGGCCGCCGTCCTGGGGTGACGGCGAACCACCAGGCTGCCGGACCACCGGACCGCTTGACCCCCGGACCACCGAACCGCCCGGCCGCGGCCCGGTGGTGCACCCGGCCGGTCTCTCACGCGCGGCCGGTGTCACACGCTGAGCGCGGCCCGTACGGCCTGTTCGGCGGCCGTCCCTCCCGGGCCGGAGGAGGTCACGCGTCCGGCCTCCAGGACGTAGTAGTGCTGGGCGGCACGCATGGCGAAGCCCACGTGCTGTTCGACGAGGAGGACGGACAGTCCTCCGCGCCGTGCGAGGGCGAGGACGGTCTCCTCGATCTCGGCGACGACGGAGGGCTGGATGCCCTCCGTCGGCTCGTCGAGCAGCAGCAGCGTCGGGCGGGTGACCAGGGCGCGGGCGATGGCGAGCTGCTGGCGCTGCCCGCCGGACAGCAGTCCGGCCCGGCGGCCCGAGAGTTCGCGCAGCGCGGGGAAGAGGTCCAGGGCCTCGGCGACGGCCTCCCGTCCGCCGGGGCGTCCGTCGGCGACGAGCCGGAGGTTCTCGACGGTCGTGAGGTGGGGGAAGGACTGCTGCCCCTGCGGCACATAGGCCATGCCCCGGGCCACCCGCTGGTGGGGGGCGAGGCGGGTGATGTCCTCGCCGTCCAGGAGGACGGTGCCGCTTTTCGGCCTGAGCAGGCCCGTCGCCGCACGCAGGAGGGTGCTCTTGCCCGCCCCGTTGTGGCCGAGCACGGCGGTGACGCCGTCCTTCGGGACGGTGACGCTCACTCCGTGCAGGACGGTGGTGCGGTCGTAGCCGACATGGACGGTGTCGATCTCCAGCATGGGCATCACGCCTCCCCGGGTGCGGAAACGGCAGCGGCGGAGACCGGCTTCCCGGGCTGGGACTCGGACTCGGGCTCTGGCTCTGGCTCTGGCTCTGAGGCTGGATCGACCGCGGACTCGGACTCGGGCTCCGGTTCAGGCTCCGAGGCGCGGCCCAGGTAGACGTCCTGGACCCGGGGATCGGCCCGGACCTCGGCGACGCTGCCCTCGCTCAGCACCTTGCCGGCGTGCAGGACGCTGACGCTGCGCGCGAAGGAGCGCATGAAGTCCATGTCGTGCTCGACGACCACGACGGTGTGGTCCTCGCTCACCCTGCGCAGCAGTTCGCCCGTCGCTTCGCGTTCCGGCTGGCTCATGCCGGCGACGGGCTCGTCGAGCAGCAGCAGCCGTACGTCCTGGACCAGCAGCATGCCGATCTCCAGCCACTGCTTCTGACCGTGGGCGAGGGCTCCGGCCGGACGGTCGCGCAGATCGGCCAGACCGGTGGTCTCCAGCGCCCCCACGACGCGCTCGGGCACGCCCCGGCGACGGCGCAGCATGGTCAGCGCGCCGCGTCCGGCGCCCGCCGCGATGTCGAGGTTCTGCAGCACGGTCAACTCCTCGAAGACCGTGGCCGTCTGGAACGTACGGCCGATCCCGAGCCGCGCGATCCGGTGGACGGGCCTGCCGAGGAGCTCCTGGTCACCGAACCGGACCGAGCCGGCGGCGGGGACCAGGCCCGTGACCGCGTCGATCAGGGTCGTCTTCCCGGCGCCGTTCGGTCCGATCAGGAAGCGCAGATCGCCGGGGCGGATGTCCAGGTCGACGCCGTCGACGGCCTTGAAGCCGTCGAAGGTGACCCGCAGGTCACGGATGGTCAGTCCCTCACCGCTCATGCCGACTCTCCCGCCGTGTCTGGTGTGCCCGTCTCTGCCGTGCGCGTCTGTGCCGTGCGCGTCTGCGCCGGTTGTCGCACCGGCGCCGTCTCCCCCGCCGCCGTCCCCGCTCCCGTACGGCCGCCCCCGCGCCGGTTGCGCACGAGGACCGCCAGCGAGGCCAGACCGCCGGGCACGAAGCCGACTGCCACGACGAACAGCATCCCCTGGAGGTAGGTCCACGCCGCGGGGAAGGCGTCGGAGAGCGTGCTCTGCGCCCAGGCCACGGCGACCGCGCCGACCACGGCGCCCAGCAGCGAGGCCCTGCCGCCGACCGCCGCGCCGATGACGAAGCCGATCGACGGAACGACACCGATCAGGGCCGGGGAGATGATGCCGACGGCCGGCACGAACAGGGCCCCCGCGAGCCCGGCCATGCCGGCGGCGACGACGTACGCCACGAGCTTGACGTTGGCGGGGTTGTAGCCGAGGAACCGCACGCGTTCCTCGGAGTCCCGTACGGCGACGAGGAGTTCGCCGTAGCGGCTGACGAACAACTGCCGGCCGGCTGCCATCAGCAGAAGCAGCACGGCGGCGATGACGAAGTACACCATCCGCTGGTTGAGGGGGTCGTCGAGGTCGTAGCCGAAGAAGCCCTGGATGTCCGTGAGCCCGTTGGTGCCGCCCGTGGTGGCCTGCTGACCGATCAGCCAGATGGCGAGGGCGGCGGCCAGCGCCTGGCTGAGGATCGCGAAGTAGGCGCCCTTGACCCGGCGGCGGAAGACGAGGACGCCGAGCAGTGCGGCGACCGCCATGGGCAGCAGCACGGTGGCCGCGAGTGCGAAGAACGGGTCGGCGAACGGGCTCCACCACCAGGGCAGTGCGTCGGAGGTGCCGTAGAGCTGCATGAAGTCGGGCAGCGTCTGGCCGGTCACGGCGGCGTCCGCGAGTTTGAGGTGCATCGCCATGGCGTAGCCGCCGAGGCCGAAGAAGACGCCCTGGCCGAGCACGAGGAGCCCGCCGCGGCCCCAGGCCAGGCTGACGCCGACGGCCACGATCGCGTAGCACAGGTACTTGGCGAGGAGGGAGAGGCGGAAGTCGGAGAGGGCGAGCGGGGCGACGCCGAGGAGGAGGACCGCGCCGAGGGCGAAGCCGGCCGGGATCCGGAAGCGTTCCAGGAGGGTGGCGCGGAGCGGGGTCTCTTCGGTGGGTGCGGTCGCCGGGGCGTCGGGGGTCGTTGTCGTCATGCCAGGCTCCGGGTGCGCAGTGTGTAGAGGCCCTGGGGCCGCCATTGGAGGAAGGCGACGATCGCCACGAGCACGATGACCTTGGCGACGCTGACGGTCGTCGAGTACTCCAGCACCGACTGCAGCACGCCGAGCACGAAGGCGGTGATCACGCTTCCCCTGAGCCGGCCGATGCCGCCGACGACGACCACGAGGAAGGCGTCGACGATGTAGTTGGCGCCCATCGTCGGGCCGATCGGGCCGACGAGAGTGAGTGCGACGCCGGCGACGCCCGCGAGGCCCGAGCCGACGAAGAAGGTCGTCCGGTCGACCCGGCCGGTCGCGATGCCCGCCACCTCGGCGAGATCGCGGTTCTGCACGACGGCTCGGACCCGCCGCCCGAGCGGGGTGAGCCGCAGGGTGAGCGTGAGGGCCAGCACGCACAGCAGCGCGAGACCGAGGATGAACAGGCGGCTGCTGGCGAACGTGATGCCCGCCACCGAGACGTTGCCCGTGAGCAGGTCCGGGGCGCGGGTCTGCACGTTGGGGGCGCCGAAGAGGTCACGTGCGAGCTGCTGGAGCATCAGTGAGACGCCCCAGGTGACCAGCAGCGTGTCCAGCGGACGCGTGTAGAGGCGGCGGACGAGCAGCCGTTCGAGCAGCGCTCCCATGGCGCCGGCGACCAGGAAGGCCAGCGACAGGGCCACGAGCAGCGAAACCCCGGCACCGCCGACGTAACTCTGCAGAAGGTACGTGGTGTAGGCGCCGGCCATGATGAACTCGCCGTGCGCCATGTTGATCACGCCCATCTGACCGAAGGTCAGGGTCAGGCCGAGGGCGATGAGCAGCAGGACGGCACCGATGCTGATGCCGGTGAAGGACTGGGTGAGGACGACCGTCATGGAGCGGCTCCGGTTCGGGGACGGAGGTGCGGGGGCTCGGCACGGCGGCGGACCCGGCCGTGGGGCACGGCCGGGTCCGCCGCGTCGTGGCCGGGGCTCAGGAGAGGCCGGCGGCCCAGGCGTAGCTCTTGAGGTACGGGTCCGGCTTGATCGGCTTGCCCGAGTTCCACACCTCGGTGATCAGCCCGTCCGCGCCGACCTTGCCGATCCGGGCCGTCTTGTGGACGTGCTGGGTGGCGCCGTCGACCACGGCCCGGCCCTCGGGGGCGTCGAACCCGATGCCGTCCGCGGCCGCCTTGACCGCGGCGACGTCGAAGGAGCCCGCCTTCTCCACCATCGCCTTCCACAGATGCACCGAGAGGTACGCGGCCTCCATCGGGTCGCTGGTCGGCTTGTCCTTGCCGTACGCGGCCCGATACGCCTCGACGAACCGGGTGTTCGCCGCTCCGGGCGTCGTCTGGTAGTAGTTCCACGCGGTCAACTGGCCCTCGAGGTACTGCGTGCCGATGCTCTTGACCTCCTCCTCGGCGATGGACACCGAGAGCACCGGCATGCTCTTCGCGGTCATGCCGGACGACTTGTACTCCTTGAAGAAGGCCACGTTGCTGTCGCCGTTGAGGGTGTTGAACACGGCGTCGGCGCCGGAGCCCTTGACCTTGTTGACGATGGTGCTGAACTCCGTGGAGCCGAGGGGCGCATAGTCCTCGCCCATCACCTGCATCCCGTTGGCCTTCGCGTACGCCTTGATGATCTTGTTGGCGGTACGCGGGAAGACGTAGTCGCTGCCGACCAGGTAGAGCTTGGTCAGGCCCTGCTTCTTGAGGTAGTCCAGCGCGGGAACGATCTGCTGGTTGGTGGTCGCGCCGATGTAGAAGATGTACGGGGACTGCTCCAGGCCCTCGTACTGCACGGGGTAGAAGAGCAGCGACTTGTACCGCTCGAAGACCGGCTTGACTGCCTTGCGGCTGGCCGAGGTCCAGCAGCCGAAGGTGGCGGCGACCTTGTCGTCCGTGATCAGGGCCTCGGCCTTCTCGGCGAAGGTGGGCCAGTCGGAGGCGCCGTCCTGGCTGACGGGCTTGAGCTGCTTGCCCAGCACGCCGCCGTCGGCGTTGATCTCCTTGACCGCCAGCAGCAGTGCGTTGTGGACGGTGACCTCGCTGATGGCCATGGTGCCGGAGAGCGAGTTCAACAGACCCACCCTGACCGTGTCGCCCGACGTGTCGGCCTGAGCGCCGGCGCCGGGGGCCGGATCGCCGCCGGTCTTTGCGCCGCAGGCGCTGAGGGCGGCGGACGCGCCGAGAGCCGATACGCCGGTGAGCAGACCGCGTCTGGTGATGCTGAGCCCGGACATGCACAACCTCCTTGCCCCACGGGGCGATAGGAAGGGGACCGAAGAGCTTCGGGAGCCTGGGGGGAATGAGTGGACACGCTTCAGAAGCGGCGGCGTTGACGCACGGATCCCCAGCCCTTCCGGGGTGGCCTCCGGGCTGGTCGCTGAAGTGCCCACAGCCTGCGAGGCGACTGTTTCAACGGCGTTTCGGTGAAATTGACAACCGGAGCCGATCGGGCCGCGCGGGGCGGGCGGTGTGGGGCGGGGTCGCTGCCCCCGGGCCCGTGCGCCCTGCGGACGGGCGGGCCGGGCTTCGGGCGGGCCCGGTACCGCGCTTCGCGCGGTGGCCTCAATCTCCCCCTACGGCCTGGCGGTCGTGGAACACCCCCAGGCCGGGCTCGAGTTGCCGGGCAACTTCAGCCTCGCCGGCGTTTGAGGCGCGGGTCCGGGCAGAGACCGCCACGCGGCGGAGCCGCACATCCGGTACAGCGGGAAGGGGCGGCGTCGGCCCGGGGACGGAAACGGGTCGGTCGTGAAGTGGGCGCGGCCCGGGCCGAGTTGGCGCGGGGCCCGCCTCTCGGACGGAGGCGCGGCCGAATGCCCCACGCCGGCCCCCGGCAAGTGCGAGTTGCGTACGAGTCCGGAGACCGCCGACCCGCGCAAATCCTGCCCGGCCGGCCCGCGCTCAGGGTCGTACTGAAAGCGGAAGGACGAGCCGGGCTACGGCAGGGACCAGTCCACCGGCTGCATGCCCTGCCGGACCAGGAAGTCGTTGGTGCGGCTGAAGGGCCGGGAACCGAAGAAGCCGCGGTCCGCCGACATCGGCGACGGATGGGCGGACTCGATCGCGGGCAGATCGCCGAGCAGCGGACGGAGATTGCGCGCGTCGCGTCCCCACAGCACGGACACCATCGGCTTGCCCCGCGCCACCAGAGCACGGATGGCCTGCTCGGTCACTTCCTCCCAGCCCTTGCCGCGGTGAGCGCCGGGCTTGCTGGGGGCCGTGGTCAGCGCCCTGTTGAGCAGCAGGACCCCCTGCCGGGTCCACGGCGTCAGGTCCCCGTTGGAGGGGCGTGGCAGACCGAGGTCCGTCGTCAGTTCACGGAAGATGTTCTCCAGGCTGCCCGGCAGCCGCCGCACCTCGGGCGCCACCGCGAAACTGTGGCCGATGGCCATCCCCGGTGTGGGGTAGGGATCCTGACCCACTATCAGGACGCGTACGTCGTCGAAGGGCTGCTGAAAGGCGCGCAGAACGTGCGGCCCCGCCGGCAGGTACGTACGGCCTGCCGCGACCTCCGCGCGCAGGAAGTCCCCCATCGCCGCGACCCGTCCGGCCACTGGACGCAACGCTTCGGCCCACCCGGGCTCCACAAGTTCACTCAACGGTCGTGCTGCCACAGCCCGTCACCCTACCGGCCCACCCGGACCCGGTTGAACTCGGTGGCAGGACTTTGTCGATCATGCGGGCCCTCTTGGCGCGGGCGTGGCACTAGGCTGCCCGCGTCACTCCGTCTCCCCCTTGGAGAAGGTCCATGAGGTCGCGCAGACATCCGTCCGGAGAGCAGCGGTCCTACGCGTCGTATCGCGCGGGCGCGGACATCACGGGCGCGGACCTGCCGACGCCGCCGCGGGGCGCGCGGCCCGTCGACCGGTGGCTGCCATGAGATGGGTCCTCGGCGTCGACTCGGGCGGCTCCGGACTACGGGCGGCGCTCGCCGACGCCGGCGACCTCGCAGGCCTGGGGGCGGTGCGTGCCGGCTCGGGAGCGCCGCCGCCGTACGCCGGGACCGCCTCCTCCCGCGAGCCGGTGCGCACCGGCAGCGCGGGGATCGACGCGGGGCACCTGCTGGAGCAGCTGGTGCCCATGGCCCGGGACCTGCTGGAGCGGGCCGGGGCGGGCCCGCTCGCCGCCGTGGTGATCGGCGCGGCCGGGATGGGGACACTGGGCGGCCGGCTGCGTGCCGAGTTGCCTGCCGCGCTGGAGAGCGCGCTCGGAGTACGGCGGCTGGGGCTGGCCGCCGACGCCGTCACGGCGTACGCCGGCGCGCTGGGCAGCCGACCGGGCGCGGTCGTCGCCGCCGGCACCGGGATGATCGCCCTGGGCACCGACCTGACCGTCTGGCGGCGCGCCGACGGATGGGGGCATCTGCTGGGCGACTGCGGTGGCGGCGCCTGGATCGGGAGAGCGGGACTCGAGGCCGCGCTGCGGGCGCACGACGGCCGGCGAGGCGGGTCCGCCGCGCTGCTGGCCCGTATGGAATCGGTCTTCGGCACCGCTCCGGAGCTGCCGGGCATCCTGTACCCCCGCTCCGACCGGCCCGCGGTGCTCGCCTCCTTCGCGCCCGAGGTCGCCCGGTGCGCGGACGGCGACCCGGTGGCCGCCGCGATCCTCGAGCGGGCGGCGGGCCACATCGCGGAGGCGGCGGCGGCCGTGTGCCCCGCGCCGGGCGAGACGCCGGACGGCTGCGAGGTCGCCCTGACCGGTGGACTGCTGAAGCTCGGCGAGCCGCTCCTCGGACCACTGCGGAAGGAGCTGGCCGTACAGCTGCCGCACGCACGTCAGGTTCCCGCGGCCGGCGACCCGCTCCTCGGGGCGCTGCGGCTCGCCGCCGAGCTGGCTGCCGGTGAGCCGCGTCTGCCCGTCCACCCGACCCTGCTGCACGTGCCCGGCGGGACACGGCCCGGCGACTGTCAAGATCCAAACCGATAAAGATCCAGCTGGATAAATGGGGACAGACGGCACTCCACCGCCCCCTCCCCGAACGGCCGCGCGGGCAAAACCAGTAGCATGCGGCGCCATGAGCTCCTCCACTGGGCCTGCACCCGGCCTGCCTGTACGAATGCCGCGACCCCGCCAGTCCGGGCGGCACCGCCGCCCGGAACCCGTGGCGGCTCCCGAGGGCGCACCCGCCCTCGTACTCGCCGTGCCCGGCTCCTCCGCGCCCACCACGCGCAGCCTGGCCGAAGAGGTCATAAGCATCGCCCGGTCCGAGCTGCCCGGCCTCGACGTGGCCATCGGCTACCTCGACGGCGACGACGTGGAGTACCTCACGCTGGAGACCGTGCTGGCGCACACCGCCGCCCGGCGCACCGAGCGGTACGAGATCGCCAAGGCCGCCGGCCGCGAGGTCGCCGAGCCCGAGGGCCCCGCGGCGGTCGTGGTGCCGCTGCTGGCCGGCCCCGACAACGCCCTGATGCGCCGCATCCGGCAGGCCGTGATGGACAGCCGCGCCGCCGCCGAGCTGACCGACGTCCTCGGCCCCCACCCGCTGCTCGCGGAGGCCGTGCACGTCCGCCTCTCCGAGGCGGGCCTGGCACGCGCCGACCGCGCCCGGCTGTTCACCGTGGCCACGGCCGCCGACGGCATCATCCTGGCCACCGTCGGTGGTCAGGAGGCCGTGCAGGCCGCCGGCATCACCGGCATGCTGCTCGCCGCGCGTCTGGCCGTGCCGGTGATGGCCGCCGCGCTCGACGAGGAGGGCTCGGTCGCCGCGATCGCCGAGCAGCTGCGGGGCTCGGGCTCGGTGCAGCTCGCGCTCGCCCCGTACCTGGTGGGCCCCGAGCTGCCTGAGGGCCTGCTCGACGCCGCCGCGAAGGACGCCGGCTGCGCCGCCGCGGAGGCGCTCGGCGCGTACCCGGCGATCGGCAAGCTGGTGCTGTCGCAGTACACGACGACGCTTGGCATCGCGCCGCAGGGACAGGCGGCCGACCAGCGCTGACGCGGCCGGCGCGGCCGACGCGAGGAGCTGTGCACGCGAGGGGCCCGTGGCGGGGGGGGGTCCCCCCCGCCCCGGCCCCCCGCGGGGCCCCGGGCGCCCCGCGGGGGCCCCCGCCGCGGGGCCCCCCCCCGGCCCCCCCCCCCCCCCCCGCCGCCCCCCCCCCCCCGGGGCCCCCCCCCCCCCGCGGCTCTGTCGTGCGGTGGGCGCGGGAGCGCGCTGCGGGTGGGGGCCGCTGCGCGGGGCTTGTCCCCTGCCCGCCGCAGGCGCCGCCCGCCCTCAGGGGGTCAGCGGCGGACGGGGAGTGTCGTCGTCGCCCCGGTCGGCGCCCCGGTCACGGATGACCTCGCCCGGGACCACCTTGCCGTCCGGGCGGTGCATCCGTGCCTGCTGGAACGGGTTGCCCGCGCCGTCCGGCAGCACCGTGTTCATCCGCCGCTCCAGCGACCGCTCGGCGAACGCGCCGAGCCTGGTCCGGACCGGCGGGAGCAGGAGGAGCAGGCCGGCCACGTCGGAGACGATGCCCGGCAGCATCAGCAGCAGCCCGCCGAGCATGAGCAGCCCGTTCCCGTCTCCGGAGGGCGCGGGCGCGGGCCGCTGCCCCGGCTGCTGCTGCAGCGTCCGCGTGAGGTTCGCGAAGGCCCGCCGCCCCGCCCGCTTGATCACCACCGCTCCGAGCACCGCCGCGCCGACCAGCAGGCCGAGGACGGCGAAGCCGCTCGCCGCGTCCGCGACGACGGTCAGCAGCCAGATCTCGAGGACCAGCCAGGCGGCGACGGCGAGCGGGGCGAAGGTGCGGGCGCGGGAGCGCCTGCGGGCGGTCGGGGGCGGTGCGCCGGTCGTCATGTTCCCAGTGTGCCTGGGCGCCCGCCGGAGCGGCGTAAGAGGGGGTCCTCAGGAAGATCGCGGGGGCCGGGTCGCCGGGGTCCGGCGGCCGAGGAGGCGTCCCGCCCGCTCCCCCACGCCCCACGCGGTGACCCGCCAGAGCGCCTCGACGACGATGTCCCTGTTCATCTTCGAGTCGCCGTGCTCGCGCTCGACGAAGGTGATCGGGACCTCGACGACGTGGTACCCGGCGGCCACCGCGCGCCGGGCGAGGTCGACCTGGAAGCAGTACCCCTGGGAGGCGACGTCGCTGAGGCCGAGGCCCTCCAGGGTCTCGGCGCGGAAGGCGCGGAAGCCTCCGGTGATGTCCCGCAGGGGCACGCCGAGGAGCAGCCGGGAGTACGTGCTGCCGCCGCGGGAGAGGAACTCGCGGTGCTTCGGCCAGTTGACGACGCGCCCTCCGGGCACCCAGCGGGAGCCGAGCACCAGGTCGGCGCCCTTCAGCGCGGTCAGCAGCCTGGGCAGCTCCTCGGGCTGGTGGGAGCCGTCGGCGTCCATCTCGACCAGGACGCCGTAGCCGTGCTCGATCCCCCAGCGGAAACCGGCGAGGTAGGCCGCGCCGAGCCCTTCCTTGCCCTTGCGGTGCAGGACGTGCACCTGCTCGTCCTGGGCGGCGAGTTCGTCGGCGAACTTTCCGGTGCCGTCGGGGCTGTTGTCGTCGGCGACGAGTACGTCGGCGTCCGGCACGGCGGTGCGTACACGGGACACGATCGCGCTGATGTTCTCGGCCTCGTTGTAGGTCGGGATGATCACCAGCGTGCTGCCGAGCGGACCGTACCGCCTCCCCCGGGCTCCGCCATGGGGAACCGCACCACCGTCGTTCACTGCTGCCCCTTAAAGTCCGTACGCAGAGCCCAACCATAGCGAGCCCGCAGAGCGCGCTCGCAGCGACACGGATCTTCACGAAACGCGGCGGGGCCCGGCGGGGCGGCCGGGCCGGGACGCAGCGGATCGGGCCCGGCGTCCTTCGGGCCGACCTGGGGCCCGCTGGCTGCGGGTCGACCGAGAGCCGTTGTCTACTGAACGCCGGGCCCCACCCGGGTCGCACCTGCCGACCGGCTGAAAACCTTCCCTCTGCCCCCGAGGCGCGGGCGCTGAACCTGGCTCCCAGTGACGGTGTGCCGGTGCGGCACACCACCCCATGACCCAGCGGCGTTCGACGACTTGCGTGGAGGTTGCCGGTCGGACGTTCTTCGGTGGACTGGCCCGAACCTACCGGCCGGTGGGCGCTCGCTGTCAACAGTCGCCTGATCAGCGACAATTTACGGAAGTGCCAGGTCAGGTACGAAGATCCGCAGGTCGTGGCGGAACGGTGGGAGTATCCGCCGGGGTGCGAAATGTCCCTACGTCACCCGTTCGGTCCCTCGAAGACCGTTCGCCCCGAGACCACCGTTCGCAGGCAGACGGGCAGCTCCGCGCCGGGGCCGAGATCGGGCAGGCCGGGGGTGCCGGAGCGCGGGTCGGTGGACCAGCGGGCGACCCGGTCGTCGGGAGCCTGGACCAGCAGTTCGCCGGTGCGCCAGACCGCGTAGTCGGCGGGCGCCCCGGGGACGAGCACGCCGGCGTCGTCGCGGCCGACGGCGCGCCAGCCGCCGCGCGTGTGGGCGGTGAAGGCGGCCCGGACGGAGACGCGGTGCTCGGGGGTCCGGTGGAAGGCGGCCGCACGCACGGTGCCCCACGGGTCGAGCGGGGTCACCGGGCTGTCGGAGCCGAAGGCGAGCGGCACCCCGGCGCGCAGCAGCGCGGCGTACGGGTTGAGGGTGCGGGCCCGTTCGACGCCGAGCCGCTGGGCGTACATGCCGTCCTCGCCGCCCCAGGCGGCGTCGAAGGCCGGCTGCACGGAGGCGGTGAGGCCGAACTCGGCGAAGGCCGCGACGGTTTCCGGGGTGAGCATCTCGGCGTGCTCCACCCGGTGCCTCGCCGCACGGACCCGGGCGGCTCCGAGCCGGTCGGCGGCGGCCCGCAGGCCGTCGACGACGGCGCTCAGGGCGGCGTCGCCGATGGCGTGGAACCCGGCCTGCAGTCCGGCCTCCGTACAGGCGGTCAGATGGGCCGCGACGGCCGCCGCGTCGAGGTGGGCGCTGCCCGTGGTGGTGGGGTTGTCGGCGTACGGGGCGTGCAGGCAGGCGGTGTGCGAGCCGAGGGAGCCGTCGACGAAGAGGTCGCCGGCCGCGCCGACGGCGCCGAGTTCGCGGAGGCGCTCGGCGCCCTTGTCGTCGGTGACCTGCTCGGCCCAGTAGCCGACCACCCGGGGGCCGGGTTCCGTGCGGGCCAGCGCGAGGAGGGAGGTGAAGTCGTCCTCGTCGGAGATCTCGGGGCCGGCGCACTCGTGGACGCTGCCGATGCCGAGGGACGCGGCACGGGCGAGCGCCGCCCGCTGCGCCGCGCCGCGCTGGGCGGGGGTGATCGCCGCGTGGGCGGCGGCGCGGACGGCGTGGTGGGCCGCGGCGGTCAGCGGGGCGTCGGGGTGGTAGCCCGCGAGGGCGGTGACGCCGGGGACCAGGTCGAGCAGGGCGGTGGTGACGACGGCGGAGTGGACGTCGACGCGCGGCAGGTACAGGGGCCGTCCGCCGGCCGCCTCGTCGAGCTCCGCACGGCTCGGGGGCCGCTGCTCGGGCCAGCGCGTCGCGTCCCAGCCGTGCCCGAGGAGGACCTGCCCGCCGGGGTTCGCCGCGCTGTGCTCCCGTACGAGGCGCAGGGCGTCGGCGAGGGACCGGGCGCCGGAGAGGTCGAGGCCGGTGAGGGCGAGACCGGTGGCGGTGGTGTGGACGTGCGCGTCGGTGAACGCCGGTGTGACCAGGGTTCCTCCGAGGTCGACGACCTCGTCGACGCCGGTGGCGAAGGCGTCGGCGGCGCCTTCGGAACCCACCCAGGCGATGTGTCCCTTCTCGACGACCATCGCGGTGGCGAAGGGGTCGGCGGGGCTGTGGACTTCTCCACCGCGCAGCAGCACGGTGCGGTGTTCGCTCTGGGGGGCGGTGCTCTCGGTCATGGACCAAGACTAGATACGCGGCGGGCGGGCCTCGTACGGGGTGGAGAGGACGACTGTCGTACGCGTGGAGACACCGGCCAGGGAGCGGATGCGGGCGAGCAGGTTCTCCAGCTCCAACGGCGTGGCGACACGCACCTTGAGGATGTAGTTCTCGTCGCCGGCGACGCTGTGGCACGCCTCGATCTCGGGGACGCCGGAGAGCCGGTCCGCGATGTCGTCCGGGGCACTGGGGTCGAACGGCTTCACCGAGATGAAGGCGGTGATGGGCAGCCCGACGGCCTCGGGGTCGACGACGGCGGCGTAACCGCGGACGACGCCCCGCTGTTCCAGGCGGCGGACGCGCTGATGCACCGCCGAGGTGGACAGGCCCGTGGCCTTGCCCAGGTCGGTGTAGCTCATCCGCCCGTCCTTGACGAGCAAATCCACGATCTGACGATCCAGCTCCTCCATGCGGATCAACCTATTGCCCAAGGTCCCCTCCGGCACAGTCCGGAACGGTCCGGAACGACACCCAGAGGGGTCATGTGACGAACACCACAGGTTTGCCGCCCAATGCACCGTGACCCTACGGTTACTCGCCCCGTGCGATGGGCATTGCTTGCTGTGGTCGAGGCCGTAAGTGCCTGGTCGGCCCATCCGAGGGGGAGATTCTCCATGCAGAACACCAAGACTCCGACGTCCAGGGGCGGCGGGCGCACCGAACCGGAGCCCGTTGATCCGGCCGAGCTGTCGGACTCGGACATCCTGAGCGAGTACGACACCTTCGAGATGTTCCGGGTCGTCTGCCCGGACTGCGCGCAGCCGATCGCGCTGCTGGCGGACGAGGACATCCTGCCCGAGCACGCGCTGTGCCCCACTCCGTGGAACCCGTTCGGGCTGACGGTGTGCTCGGGCACCGGCCGGGAAGCCTCCTCGGCCCGCCCCGCCGACGAGTCGCTGGAGCCCCAGGAGCAGGACACCGCGCTGCTGCTGACGCTGCCCCAGGGACTGGACTGGCGCACCCAGCCGTTCTCCCACGTGGGCGGTCCCGGGTCGCGCCCGCTGCGACGGGCCGCCTGACAGAAGCGACCGGCGGGACGGCGGGGGTCGCTGTCCCGCGTCGGTGAAGTCACTGTCCGGGGCCTGAGCGTCATGCCCCGGACCCGTACGGGTCACCGTGTCCCCGGGCCTGTGGGCGGAGCGCCCCGGGTCCGTGCGGGAGAGCCCCCGGATGCGTACGTGTACGCCCGGCGCGGCCCTCCGCGTACCCCCGCGGCCGCTCGCCACGGGACGGGCCGGGACGGGTAGCCCCCGTACTGGCGCTCGAATAGCCCCGGCGGTAACCGCTTGTGCGCGTGGCGCGTTGGCCCTGCATGAGCCTGCACTCCGCGACCGTGCCCGGACGTCGGCGTCTCGTCGTGCCCGTCCGCGCCATCTATGAAGAATCGGTTCTGCGCCCGGCCGATCCGCCCATCTACCGAGAGCTGGTCCAACTGTGGGCGAGCCGCGGGAGAACGCTCCCGGGGCGCCGCGACCCCGCGTGGATCGGGCTCGCGGCGCCTGTGCTGCCGGACGCGCGGGTCAGCGTGTCTCCGGCCCGGCCAGGTGACGGGCGATGACCATCCGCTGGATCTGGTTGGTGCCCTCGACGATCTGCAGCACCTTCGCCTCGCGCATGAAGCGCTCGGCCGGGAAGTCCTGCGTGTAGCCGTAGCCGCCGAGGACCTGGACCGCGTCGGTGGTGACGCTCATCGCCGCGTCGGTGCAGAACAGCTTGGCCATGGCGGCCTGCTGCGAGAAGGGCCGGCCCGCGTCCCGCAGCCGGGCCGCGGAAAGGTACAGCGCCCGTCCCGCCTCGATCCGGGTGGCCATGTCCGCGAGCATGAAGCGCAGGCCCTGGAAGTCGGCGATGGGACGCCCGAACTGCTTGCGCCCCGTGGCGTATTCGAGCGCCTGGTCGAGGGCGGCCTGCGCGACGCCGACGGCGCAGGCGGCGATGCCGAGGCGGCCGGAGTCGAGCGCGGAGAGCGCGATGGCGAACCCCTGCCCCTCCTCGCCGAGACGCCGGGAGTCGGGGACGCGGACGCCGTCGAAGTGGAGCTGGGCGGTGGGCGAGCCCTTCATGCCCATCTTCTTCTCGGGCACGGCCGCGTTCAGACCCGGAGCGTCGCCCGGCACCAGGAACGCGGTGATGCCGCGCGGCCCCTCGACGCCCGTGCGGGCGAGGACCGTGTAGAAGTCGGCGACGCCGCCGTGGGTGATCCAGGCCTTCGTCCCGGTGATCACCCAGTCGTCGCCGTCCCGGACCGCCTTCGTGCGCAGCGAGGCGGCGTCGGAGCCGGAGGCGGGCTCGGAGAGGCAGTACGCGCCGAGCAGGCCGCCGCCGAGCATCGCGGGCAGGTGCTCGCCCTGCTGCTCCTTGGTTCCGTAGCCGGCGAGCGCGTGACAGGCGAGGGAGTGGACGCTCACGCCGAGACCGACGGTGAGGCGGGCGGCCGCGAGTTCCTCCAGGACCTGGAGGTAGACCTCGTAGGGCTGGTCGCCGCCGCCGAATTCGGAGTCGTAGGGCAGGCCGAGCAGTCCGGATTCGGACAGCAGCGAGAAGACCTCGCGCGGGAAGTGCCCGGCGTCCTCCTCCTCGGCCGCGCGGGGGGCGATCTCCCGCTGGACGATGTCGCGGACCAGGGTGATCAGATCCCCGGCCTCCTCGGTGGGCAGCTGACGGTCCACCGGCTGCGGGGCGCGGTCGGGCATTGCGGCGCTCTCCTCCCTGTCGGGCGCTGCGGCGGTCGCGCGCGATGGGTGGGGGCGCGCCGCCGGTTGTACTGCCAGGCCGATGGTGCCCTTCCGGATCACGAAAGCAGCTGGACAGCGGCGTGTGGCGCGTTGAGTATGCCCGATTCGGCTCTGCCCGTCACGGGTGCGCAGAGGCCCGGGGTCCTTGATCGACGATCTCGGCCGGGTTCGATCGGTACGCGGGCGGGCGGGGGCCCGCCGGTCCGGGCCGTGCTACAGCAGGCCGACCTGGGTGATGAGCATGGCGAGGACGACCACGAGCGTCCAGCCCAGGATGTGCTCGAGGGCGTTGCTCTCGTCGTCCGGGCCGCCGGTGCGGGTCGTCGGCAGGGTGTGGTCGGCGGTGGCTGCGGTCGAAGTCATGGCGGTCTCGTTCGGTCGTCCGGCAGGTGGCTCCCCCATTTGCCACACCACAGTGCCAGCGGCACCGGCCCCCGGGGTAGAGAGATTGGTCACTGCCCCGGGAGCGGTGATGTGCGTCAGTGGACGCCGACGGCCTCGAGTGCCGTGCGCTGGGCGGCCGTGGGGTGGGCCGGCCAGTACAGGTAGCAGACGCCGCCTGTGCCGGAGACCACTTTCCCGCTCGCGTTGTACCGCTTGGTACGGAGCCAGATCGTCTCCCACTCGGCGCGCCGGTAGACGCGGCGCACGGCCTCGTTGCTCGGCGAGGCCGGGTCGTTCGCGATCACGTCGCCGTCGGCGGTGAAGCCGATCACCGTCATCAGGTGGCCCGCGGTGCCGTAGCCCGCTCCGGTCAGCTCGGAGGCGAGGAAGGACTGGGACGTGACGGCCGGGATGCCCGCGGCGATCAGCCTCTCCAGGTCGGTCAGGGAGGAGAGCCGGGTGACGACGGCGCTCATGTCGGGGTAGGTGGCGGCGTAGGCCGCGTTGAAGGGCCAGTTGCCGCAGCCGCGGTACTGGTAGTCGTACGTGTACCGGGCGGCGTGGCAGACCTGCGGGTCGTCGAAGGCCGGGTTCACCCACGCCAGGTCGGCGGCGGAGGGCTTCCGGCCCCAGTACTCGATGATCATCTGGGACGAGGTGGGGCTGCACCACGCCTCGCCGCCGTTGTCGTACTCGGGGTACTGGCCGACGTGCGTGTTCTGCGAGTAGCGCGGCACGATCAGCTCGCGGGCGACGCCCGGCTCGGACGCGGGGACCCCGAAGCGGTCCGGGACGTCGGAGGCCATGGCCCCCAGCCGCCACACGGTCGGGGTGAGCCCGCTCCCGGGCCGCCGGTAGAGGGTGAGCCGCAGCCGGTACGTGTCGAGACGCAGACCGCTCGCGGCGTCGTCCACGGAGAAGGTGTCGGTCCAGATGCTCGCCCGGCCGTCGCCCTGGTCGTCCACCGAGGTGCGGCGGATGTCCGCGTCACCGGCGGCCCAGCGCCCCATCACGAACCAGGGGGTCGCGGCGCCGTCCGAGTACCGGCCGCTGAGCTCCACCTGGAGCCAGGTGCCGGCGGGGGTGTCGGCGTTCCACGAGGCGATGACCTCGGTGGCGGGCACGCTCGAACGGTGCACCGGCGAGGTCCAGGTGGCGTACTCCCAGCGCGCGGTCCTGCCGGTGTGCGGGTCCGTGTGGTCGGTGGTGCCGACGGGCTCGGCGATCACCACACCCGGGCGGCGGCCGGCGACGGCCCGCGTGCCGGCGCGGTCGCCGCACCGCCAGTCCGTGTAGGTGGACCAGAAGCGGTTGTCCACGGGCGTCGCCGGCTGCCGGCCCCTGGCCGGCGGTAAAGAGGTCGCGGCGGAGGGTGCGGCGGAGGCGGAGGCGGACAGCGTGCCCGCGGTGGCGGCAGCGGCGATCGCGGCGCCCAGCACGTTTCTGCGCGAAGTCGGTCTGGCCATGGGACCCCCAAGTCAGGTGCGCGGCAGTGGGGCCACTATCGCCGCTCCCGACGCGCTTCTGCCAGAGACGCGCAGCGCGCCACGACGACCAATATTGGTCTGTTCCACTGGCATGACCTGCGGCGCCGCACCGGGCCGCCCGCGACGCCGCCCGGCGGCCTCCTAGGCTGGCCCCATGGACGACCTCGACCGGCAGGCGGCCCGGCTGCGGACGCTGCCCCCCTCCTGCGGCCCGGTGCGCCTGGTCGCCGTGGACGGTCACGCCGGTTCGGGCAAGAGCACCTTCGCCGGCCGGCTCTCGCGCGCGCTCGGCGGGGACCCGCCCGTACTGCACCTCGACGATCTGGCCAGCCATGCGGAGCTGTTCGACTGGACCGGGCGGATGCTGAGCGAGGTGATCGAGCCGCTGGCGCGGGGCCGGGACGCGGCGTATCACCCGTACGACTGGAATCTGCGGCGCTTCCTCGCCCCGCGCACGCTCCCCGCGGCGCCCGTCGTCCTGATCGAGGGCGTCGGGTCGGGACGGCGGGCGCTGCGGCCGTATCTGGCGGCGCTGCTGTGGATGGACCGGGGGGCGGAGGAGTCCTGGGCGCGCGGCCGGGCGCGGGACGGGGCGGGGCTCGCCGGGTTCTGGGACGGCTGGACGGCGGCGGAGACGCGCCATTTCCAGTCCGACCCCTCACGGCCGTTCGCCGATGCCCTGATACGGGAGTGCCCCGAGGGATACGAGTGGCTCCCGATGCCTTCGGAGACCGCGGGTCCACACCGGAGAGTCACGCACCGTGAGGGCTCTCCCCCGGCATACTGAGCAGTCGGAATTCGGGCTCAAGAGTGGCTCAACTCTGCTTGACCGACGGGCCGTACAGGTCTTACGTTCTCAATGTGCGGCTTTTCGGAGCCGCCGCAGACGCGAAGCCCCCGGTTGTTCCCCCGTGATCGGGGGCTTCGTTCTGCCCCTTCCTCCCTTCCGCCGCGCCTTTCCGGGGCGCCGGCGCTCACCCTGGGTCACCGTCGCGGGGCCGCGCCGAGGCGCTCACGGCGCTCTTAAATCACCACCCCCCGCGCGGGTACGATGCACCCGGTGGGTCGCCAATTCCCGTTCCTGGCCGGGCTGTTCGGCTGCGGCCCGCGGGCGTCCACCCGGCGCGACAACACTGGTGCACGGTTTGTGGGGGGAGTGGTGGGGACCCTATGGACATCGGCACGCAGGGCGGAGGGTCGCCGGCGGACGTCGCCTGGGTGCGCGGTGTGGACGCCTGCACCATGGGCGCGTACCCGCAGGCCGAGGAGGAGTTCCGCACGGCCGTCCGGCTCGACCCCGGCATGGCCGACGCCTGGCTGGGCCTGCACGCCCTGCGCGTGGACACCCCGACCGCCCTGCTGCACATGTACCGCAGCCGCGACCGCTTCGGCGAGCAGCGCACCCGGCACCGCCGCACGCTCAACTCCTGGTACTGGCTGGGCTGGTGGGTGCAGCCGGTGCTGGAGAGCCCGCGCGACCTGCTGCTCGCGCACGCCTCGCACTGGCTGGACGGCCGCCATGTGCCCGAGCTCGACCGGGCGCTCGCCGCGCTGCCGCCCGTCGACACCGACCCGCAGGTCCGCTTTCTGCACGCCTGCCGGTCCTATCTCGTCAAGGACTGGGAGCAGCTCGTGCGGCACACCGAGCCGCTCGTCGACGATCCGCTGCTCGGCATCGAGGCGGGGCTCTTCGGCGGCATGGCCCGGGTGCGCCTGGAGATGTACGGGCAGGCCCAGCCGATGCTCGCCGCCGCGCTGATGCGCTGCCGCAGCGAGCAGCCGCAGCGCAAGGAGCTGCGGTACTGGCTGGCCCGGGCGCACGAGGGCACCGGCCGCAGCGCGGCGGCGCTGCCCCTGTACCGGGCGGTGCACCGCATCGACCCGGCGTTCATGGACACCTCCGCGCGGCTCGCGGCCATCGCGGAGTACGACGGGATCGACGCGTACGACGACTCGGCCGGCCTTGCCGCCGTGTCCCTCGGCGGCTACGGCAGCGACGTGGTGGACGGCCGGCCGGAGGGCGAGGCGCCGCAGGGGCCGGAGCCGCGGTTCGGCACCGACCTCGGCGGGCCGCTGCCGGGGACCGTCCCCGTGGTGCCGGACGAGATGCCGCGGCGCAGGGCGACCGTACCGGCGCAGTCCGCTCCCCCGCAGTTCCCCGCCGGCCCCACCGATCCGGTGCTGCTCGCCCAGGCGCTGGCGGAGCTGGAGCGGATGGTGGGTCTCGAACCGGTGAAACGGCAGGTGAAGGCCCTGTCCGCACAGCTGGAGATGGCCCGGCTGCGGGCCGGCGAGGGGCTGCCCGTACAGCCGCCGAAGCGCCACTTCGTCTTCTCCGGACCGTCGGGCACGGGCAAGACCACGGTCGCCCGCATCCTCGGGCGGGTGTTCTACGCGCTGGGGCTGCTGGGCGGCGACCATCTGGTGGAGGCCCAACGCGCCGATCTGGTGGGCGAGTTCCTGGGCCAGACCGCCGTGAAGGCCAATGAGCTGATCGACTCGGCGCTCGGCGGGGTGCTCTTCGTGGACGAGGCGTACAGCCTGTCCAACTCCGGCTACAGCAAGGGCGACGCGTACGGCGACGAGGCCCTGCAGGTGCTGCTGAAGCGCGCCGAGGACAACCGCGACCATCTGGTGGTCATCCTGGCCGGCTATCCGGAGGGCATGGACCGGCTGCTCGCGGCGAACCCGGGCCTGTCGTCCCGTTTCACCACCCGTGTCGACTTCCCCTCGTACCGGCCGCTGGAACTGACCGCGATCGGCGGGGTGCTGGCCGCCGACAACGGCGACGTGTGGGACGAGGAGGCTCTCGACGAGCTGCGGTCGATCAGCGGCCATGTGGTCGACCAGGGCTGGATCGACGAGCTGGGCAACGGGCGCTTCCTGCGCACGCTGTACGAGAAGAGCTGCGCGTACCGCGATCTGCGGCTGTCGGGCTGTGCGGGTGCGCCGACCCGCGAGGATCTGTCGACGCTGCGGCTGCCGGATCTGATGCAGGCGTACGGGGAGGTCCTGTCGGGCCGCGGCCCCTCGGCCCGGGGCCCGCAGGACCCTCCCCTGAGCTGATCCGCGCCGCCGGTTCCGGCGCGGTACAGCTGTTCAGCCGTTCACGAGCTCCCCGGCTCCGTCCTGCGCATCGGCCCCCTCGGACTTCGGAGCGACCGGGGACACCGGGGGAACCGGGGACACCGGCACGGCCGGGGCCCTGCGGACCGTCCCGGTCGCCGGCAGCCGGTGGGCCGGGTCGCGGACCTCGCCGACCAGCATCTCCAGGACGTCCTCCATCGCGACCAGCCCCAGCACCCGCCCCGACGCGTCGGCGACCTGCGCGAGATGGGTGGCCGCACGCCGCATCACGGTGAGCGTGTCGTCCAGCGGCAGCTCGGCGCGCAGCGTCGCCATCGGCCGCCAGACGTGCTGGGGCACGGCCCGCTCGCCGTCCTCGAGGTCGAGCACGTCCTTGACGTGCAGATACCCCATGAACGGGCCCCCGCCCTCCGCGCAGACCGGGAAGCGCGAGAAGCCGGTGCGGACCGTCAGCTCCTCCAGGTGCCGCGGGGTGACCGACGGCGCGACGGTGACCAGTTGGGCACGGGGGATCAGGACATCGGTGACCGGGAGGCTGCCCAGTTCGAGGGCGTCCTCCAGCCGCTCCTGCTCCTCCGGGTGCAGCAGCCCCGCGTGGCCCGCGTCCTCGACCAGCCGGACGAGCTGCACGCTGGTGTAGACGGCCTCGACCTCGTCCTTCGGTTCCACACCGAAGGCCCGCAGCACCAGGCGGGAACAGGCGCCCAGCCCGCTGGTGACGGGGCGGCAGAGCCGGGCGAAGCCGACCAGTCCCGGGCTGAGCCACAGGGCGGTCCGCTCGGGCGCCGCCATGGCGAGGTTCTTCGGCAGCATCTCGCCGACGACGAGGTGCAGGAAGACCACGACGGCCAGGGCGATCACATAGCCGAGCGGGTGGATCAGCGCCTCGGGGACATGGGCCGCGTGGAAGACCGGCTCCAGCAGATGGGCGACGGTCGGCTCGGCGACGGCGCCGAGCGTGAGGGAGCAGACCGTGATACCGAACTGGGCGGCGGCCATCATCTGCGGCAGGTTCTCCAGACCGTGCAGGACCCGGCGGGCCCGTGCGGAGCCGGCTGCGGCGAGCGGCTCGATCTGGCTGCGGCGTACGGAGACCAGGGCGAACTCGGCTCCGACGAAGAAGCCGTTCGCCACCACCAGCAGCAGGGCGAACAGCAGGTGCAGGGCGCTCACCGTGCGGCCCCCGTCATCGCGTCGTCCGGCGCGGCAACGTCGGCGGTCCGCACCAGGCGGACCCGTTCCGCGCGGTAGCGCTCGACCTGGCGCACGGACAGCCGCCAGCCGGGCAGTTCGGCGCGGTCGCCCGGAGCGGGGATGCGTCCGAGCAGGTCGGCGACGAGGCCGGCGACGGTCTCGTAGGGGCCGTCGGGCACGTCGACGCCTATCCGGCGCAGCGTCAGGACACGGCAGCTGCCGGCCGCCTCCCACGCGGGCCGTCCGTCCTCCGGGGCGGCCGGGGCCAGCTCGGGGTGGCCGTCCGCCTCGTCGTCGTGTTCGTCGCGGACCTCGCCGACGAGCTCCTCGACGATGTCCTCCAGGGTGACCACACCGGCCGTGCCGCCGTACTCGTCGACGACGACGGCTATCGGCTGCTCGCTGCGCAGCTGCTCCAGCAGTTGGCGGACCGGCAGGGTCTCGGGCACCAGTAGCGGGGGGACGGCGATCCGTTCCACCGCGACCCGCCGGCGTTCGTCCGAGCGCACCGCGAGGGCGTCCTTGAGGTGCACCATGCCGACGATCTCGTCGATGCGTTCCCGGTACACGGGGAAGCGGGAGAGTCCCGTGGCGCGGGTGAGGTTGAGGACGTCCGCCGCGGTGGCGCCGGTCTGGAGGGCGCTCACCTTCACCCGGGGCGTCATCACATGCTGGGCGGTGAGGTGGCCGAGCGACAGGGTGCGTACGAACAGGTCGGCCGTGTCCTGCTCCAGCGTGCCCGCCCGCGCCGAGTGGCGGGCCAGCGACATCAGCTCGCCGGGGGTGCGGGCGGACGCCAGCTCCTCGGCCGGCTCCACCCCCGCCAGCCGTACGAGCCGGTTGGCGGCGGCGTTCAGCAGGGTGATGACCGGGCGGAAGACGGTCGAGAAGGCGGTCTGGGGACCGGCCACGAACCTGGCCACCTGGAGCGGCCTGGACACCGCCCAGTTCTTGGGGACCAGTTCGCCGATCACCATCTGGACGGCGGACGCCAGCAGCATGCCGATGACCACCGCGACGCCGGGCACGGCGCCGGCGGGCAGCCCGGTCGCGGTCAGCGGTCCGCCGAGCAGCCCGGCCAGGGCCGGCTGCGCGAGCATGCCGACGACGAGCGAGGTGAGGGTGATGCCGAGCTGGGTGCCGGAGAGCTGGAAGGACAGTTCGCGCAGCGCGGCGACGACGCGGCGGGCGCGGCGGTCGCCCTCGGCCGCGGCTCGCTCGGCGTCGGCGCGTTCCACCGTGACGAGCCCGAACTCGGCGGCCACGAAGAAGCCGTTGGCGAGGATGAGAAGGAACGCTGCGGCAAGCAGCAGAAGCGGGATGATCATGCCGCCGCCTCCTGGGAGGGGGCGGCGCAGGTACTACCGGACGATCCGTCCATCGCTGGAGGGAGTCACTCCTCGGGTCGCAGGATGCCCCGCCGGCCGACGGGCCGTGCGATCGCGGGGCGGGGCGCACTCGGCGCCGCCGCCCATAGAGTAATCAAGCCCGCCCGGCGGTGGCAGGGGCGCCGCGGCTCAGCGTTCCTCCGGCCGGGTGCCGAGGGTCTCGGCGAGGGCCCGCAGGGCGCGGGCGTCCTCGATGGCCCTGGCCTTGGCGATACCGGGCTGGATGCCGAGGACGGGCAGGCTGGTGCCGTCGCTGAGGTCGAGGAAGACCCAGGGGTCACCGGACCGCAGATTCACCCGCAGGATCTCCGCCCACGCGAGTCGGCGCGTCCGGGTGAGGTTGACGACGGTGACGCCCTCGTCGTCGGCGACGACCTTGGGCCTGCTCAGCAGGGCCAGCACGCCGAAGAAGAGCAGCGCCGTGAAGACGAAGCTGGCCTGCTCCGGCGGGCTGAGCCGGTCCAGCATCAGGCTGACGGCGGTGACGGTGACGAACATGACCGCGCCCACGGTGAGCAGGACGACCCGGGTACGGGTCGGCCGGAACGTGACCGGGAGCGCGGGCGGCCGGGCCGCCGGTGCGGGTGAGGACATGGTGTGTGTCGTACGTCTCTCAGAGGCGGCAGGCGTGGATGGCCGTGGTCAGGATGGCCCGTGCGCCGAGGGCGTACAGGTCGTCCATGATCCGCTGGGCCTCCTTGGCGGCGACCATGGAGCGGACGGCGACCCAGCCCTCGTGGTGCAGGGGGGAGATGGTGGGCGACTCGAGCCCGGGGGTGAGGGCGACGGCCTGCTCCAGGTTCTCCACCCGGCAGTCGTAGTCCATCATCACGTAGCTGCGGGCGACGAGGACGCCCTGGAGGCGGCGCAGGAACTGCTGCACCTGGGCGTCGTCCGGGTCGGCGCCGGTGCGCCGGATGACGACGGCCTCCGAGGTCATGATGGGCTCGCCGATGACCTCCAGGCCGGCGTTGCGCAGGCTGGTGCCGGTCTCGACGACATCGGCGATGACCTGCGCGACGCCCAGCTCGATCGCGGTCTCTACGGCGCCGTCGAGGTGGACGACGGAGGCGTCGATGCCGCTGTCGGCGAGGTGCTTGGCGACGATGCCCTCGTAGGAGGTGGCGACCGTCATCCCGCCGAAGTCGGCCACGCCGTTCGCGGTGCCGGGCTTGGTGGCGTAGCGGAAGGTGGAGCGGGCGAAGCCGAGCTGGAGGATCTCCTCGGCGTTCGCACCGGAGTCCAGCAGCAGGTCGCGGCCGGTGATGCCGATGTCGAGCTTGCCGGAGCTCACGTAGATCGCGATGTCGCGCGGGCGCAGGTAGAAGAACTCGACCTCGTTCTCGGGGTCGACGAGGACGAGTTCCTTGGACTCCTTGCGCTGCTGGTAGCCGGCCTCATGGAGCATCGCCGACGCAGGTCCGGACAGTGAACCCTTGTTGGGGACGGCGATGCGCAGCATGAGACGGGCTTCCTTCGTTCGCGTGGGTGATGTTCGCGGGTTTTTTACGTGCGTGCGGAGCGGGCTGGCTCAGAGGTGGGCGTAGACGTCGTCGAGGGAGATCCCGCGGGCGACCATCATCACCTGGACGTGGTACAGCAGCTGCGAGATCTCCTCCGCGGCGGCTTCCTTGCCCTCGTACTCGGCGGCCATCCACACCTCGGCGGCCTCTTCGACGACCTTCTTGCCGATGGCATGGACGCCCTTGTCCACCAGCTCGGCGGTGCGGGAGGTGGCGGGGTCGCCCTCGGCGGCCTTCTGCTGGAGCTCGGCGAAGAGCTCCTCGAACGTCTTATTCGGCATGGTGGTCCCAGACTACGCGGAAGCGGCCGCTGCTCAGCGCCAGGGTTCAGATACTGAACGCAGGACGGTCGCGGTGGCCACGGCGGCCGTGACGGCCTCGTGGCCCTTGTCCTCGTTCGAGCCCTCGATGCCCGCCCGGTCGAGGGCCTGTTCCTCGGTGTCGCAGGTCAGCACGCCGAAGCCGATCGGGACGCCGGTGTCCACGGAGACCTGGGTCAGGCCCTGGGTGACGCCCTGGCACACGTACTCGAAGTGCGGTGTGCCGCCGCGGATCACGACGCCGAGGGCGACGATCGCGTCGTAGCCGCGGCCGGCGAGGACCTTGGCGACGACGGGCAGCTCGAAGCTGCCGGGGACGCGCAGCAGCGTCGGCTCGTCGATGCCGAGCTCGTGCAGTGCGCGCAGGGCGCCGTCGACGAGGCCGTCCATGACCTTCTCGTGCCACTGGGCCGCGATCACCGCCACCCGGAGGTCGCCGCAGTTGCGGACGGACAGTTCGGGCGCACCCTTGCCGCTCATGATTCTCCCTAGCCGTTCTTGCTTCGTTCGCCGCGCGGGTTGCTCGCGCGGTTCGTGCTACTGGTTGCCGCAGGTCGTCGCGGGGGCCGCGTCGAGCCAGGGCAGGTCGTGGCCCATCCGGTCGCGCTTGGTGCGCAGATAGGTCAGGTTGTGCTCGCCCGCCAGGACCGGCATCGGCTCGCGTCCCAGGACGGTGATGCCGTACCGGACGAGGGCGGTGGACTTGTCGGGGTTGTTGGTCATCAGCCGCACGCTGCGCACGCCGAGGTCTGCGAGGATCTGCGCCCCGGCGGCGTAGTCGCGGGCGTCGGCCGGCAGTCCGAGCTCCAGGTTGGCGTCGAGGGTGTCCCTGCCGCGCTCCTGGAGTTCGTAGGCGCGCAGCTTGGACAGCAGTCCGATGCCGCGGCCCTCGTGCCCGCGCAGATAGACGACGACGCCCCGGCCGGCCTCGGTGACGCGCTCCATGGAGGTCTGGAGCTGGGGGCCGCAGTCGCAGCGCAGCGAGTGGAAGATGTCGCCGGTGAGGCACTCGGAGTGGACGCGCACCAGGACGTCCTCGCCGTCGCCGATCTCACCGTGGACGAGGGCGACGTGCTCGACGCCGTCGACGGTGGAGCGGTAGCCGTAGGCGGTGAACTCACCGGCGGCAGTGGGCAGTCGCACCTCGGCCTCGCGCCTGACGGTCGGTTCGGCGCTGCGGCGGTAGGCGATCAGGTCCTCGATGGAGATGATCGTCAGGCCGTGCTTGCGGGCGAACGGGACCAGTTCGGGCAGCCGGAGCATCACGCCGTCCTCGCCGGCGATCTCGACGATCGCGCCGGCTGGGCGCAGGCCCGCGAGGCGGGCGAGGTCGACGGCGGCCTCGGTGTGGCCGGGGCGGGTGAGGACTCCGCCGGCCTTGGCGCGCAGCGGGAAGACGTGCCCGGGGCGCACGAAGTCGGCGGGCCCGGCCGTGCCGCCGGCCAGCAGCTGGAGTGTGGTGGCGCGGTCGGACGCGGAGATGCCGGTGGTGACCCCGTAGGCGGGTCCGGCGTCGACGGAGACGGTGAAGGCGGTCTGCATCGACTCGGTGTTGCGCTGCACCATCTGGGGCAGTTCGAGCCGTTCCAGCTCGTCGCTCTCCATCGGGGCGCAGATCAGGCCGCGGCACTCGGTCATCATGAAGGCGACGACCTCGGGGGTGGCCTTCTCGGCGGCGATGACGAGGTCGCCCTCGTTCTCGCGGTTCTCGTCGTCGACGACCACGACGGGCCGGCCGGCCGCGATGTCGCGGACCGCCTGCTCGACGGGGTCGAGCGCGAGGTCCTCGGCGCTGTCGGTCAGGTACCAGGCGGGCTGCGCGGTCATGCCGTAGCTCCTTCCAGAGAGGGCCGGCCGCTCCGGCGGGAACGCAGCCACCAGTCGCGCATGCCCCACAGGACGAGCGCGCCGTAGACGACGTAGACGAAGCCGGAGAAGGCGAAGCCGTTGGCGAAGTTGAGCGGCACGCCGACGAGGTCGACGAGCAGCCAGGCGAACCAGAACTCGACCATGCCGCGGGCCTGGGCGACCATCGCGACGAGGGTGCCGACGAAGATGTACGCGTCGGGCCACGGGTCCCAGGACAGTGACGGGTAGAGGGTGAAGAGGCCTCCGACGGCGAGGGTGCCGACGACGGCGCCGCCGGCCAGGTAGCCGCGCTCGCGCCAGGTGGCGAACCTGACCGCGACGGAGCCGTCCTGGGCCTGCTGCCGGCCACGGGACCACTGCCAGTAGCCCCAGGCCGCCACGGCCATGACCACGACCTGCTTGCCGGCGCTGCCGGTCAGATGGGAGGTGGCGAAGGCGGCGAAGAGGATGACGCCGGAGAGGAACTGGGCGGGCCAGGTCCAGATCGAGCGCCGCCAGCCGAGGGCGAGGGCGAGCAGCCCGATGATGTTGCCGATCATGTCGGACCACTTGATGTGCTGACCGAAGGCCGTGAAGGCCTCGCCGTTCAGCCAGTCCAGGGAGCTCACTCGGCACTCTCCCGCTCCTGCGCGCCGAGCAGCCGCTCGACGTACTTGGCGATGACGTCCACCTCGAGGTTGACCGGGTCGCCCGGCTTCTTGAGGCCGAGCGTGGTCAGGGCGAGGGTGGTGGGGATGAGGCTGATCGTGAAGTGGTCGGCGCCCGCCTCGACCACGGTGAGGCTGACGCCGTCGACGGTGATCGAGCCCTTCTGGACGACGTAGCGGGCGAGTTCGGCGGGCAGCAAGACCCTCACGAGCTCCCAGTGCTCCGAGGGCGTGCGCTCGAGGATCATGCCGGTGCCGTCGACGTGGCCCTGCACGATGTGGCCGCCGAGCCGTGCGCCGACCGCGGTGGGCCGCTCCAGGTTGACGCGGGAGCCCGCGCCGAGCGCGCCGAGGCCGGAGCGCTTGAGTGTCTCCGCCATCACGTCCGCGGTGAACTCGCCGCCGGCGGTCTCGACGACGGTCAGGCAGACGCCGTTGACGGCGATGGAGTCGCCGTGCTTCGCGTTCTCGGTGACGATCGGGCCGCGCAGACGGAAGCGGGAGGCGTCGCCGAGGTGCTCGACGGCGGTGACCTCGCCCAGTTCTTCGACGATTCCGGTGAACACTTCAGGCTCCCTTGGGGACGGTCGCGGTGACACGCAGGTCGGCGCCGATGCGCTCGGCCCCGGTGACGTCGAGCCGCAACGCTTCGGTGATGGTGGTGATTCCGCCGCCGGCGAGGGCGGCGGGGCCCGCGCCGAGGAGTACGGGGGCGAGATAGCCGATGACGCGGTCGACGGCCCCGGCGGCCACGAACGAGCCGGCGAGGGTGGGGCCGCCCTCGAGGAGTACGGAGCGGACGCCGCGCTCGTGGAGTGCCGCGAGCAGCGCGGGCACCGACAGTCCGCGCTCGGCCCGCGGCAGCCGCACGACGGTGGCGCCGGCCGCGGCGGACGGCAGCGGCGGGGCGTCGTCGGCGACCGCGACGAGCGTGGGCGCCGCGTCGTCCAGGATCCGCGCGCCGGGGCGTACCGCGGTGGCGTTGGTGTCCACGGCGACCCGCAGCGGCTGGGTGACGCCCTCGGCGCCCCGTACCGCCAGCTGAGGATCGTCGGCGCGCAGGGTGCCGGAGCCGACCACGACCGCGTCGGACTCGGCCCGCAGCCGGTGGACGTCGACGCGGGACTCGGGCGAGCTGATCCAGCGGCTGGTGCCGTCGGCGGCGGCGATCCGGCCGTCCAGGGTGGCGGCGTACTTCCAGGTCACGTACGGGCGGCCGAGGCGTACGGAGGTGAGCCAGGCGATGTTGCCCGCCTCGGCCTCCGCCTCCAGCAGGCCGTGCTCGACCTCGACGCCCGCGGCGCGCAGGGTGTCGGCGCCGCCGGTGGCCTGCGGATTCGGGTCGGCGACCGCGTAGACCACGCGGGCGATCCCGGCCTCGGTCAGCGCCTGGGCGCAGGGGCCGGTGCGGCCTGTGTGGTTGCAGGGCTCGAGGGTGACGTACGCGGTGCCGCCGCGGGCGAGGACGCCGGCCGCGCGCAGGGCGTGGATCTCGGCGTGCGGTCCGCCGGCGCGCTGGTGGAAGCCCTCGCCGACCACATGTCCCGAGGCGTCCGTGATGACGCATCCGACGACCGGGTTGGGGCTGGTGGAGCCGAGTCCGCGGGCGGCGAGCGTGATCGCCCGGCGCATGGCGTCCGTGTCGGCTGCGGTGGCCACCGGTTCTCCTGCCTCTTGGGGCACGGACTCCGGGGCCTGTCGGTACGACAGAGAGCGGGAACGGCACCAGGGGAACGCCGAGGCCGGAAAGCCGGTCGCCGGATCGTGCACGGCGATCGACAGACGGCCGACGCACCTGACGGTGACACCCGCCGCGCACTGCCTCCCATCCGGACTTTAACCGTCGGTCCAGGAATTTCACCTGGTCAACCGGCCGCTGGCTGCGGACGGGTCGCGGACTGTAACCGCCGGTTCGGAATTGCACCGACCCCGGAGTGCGCTGCTGCTGATACAGGGACAGTGTGCCACGCCGCGCGCTCAGCCATGCGGGTGACTTCTGTGGACTCAGTCACATGCGCGCACATCGCATCACCCGGCGTCACATTCACCTGGAACTGGTCCAGACCTATTGACGCACTGGTCTAGTCCTTTTAATGTCTGCGGCACCTCCGCGGACCAGGCCCGCCGGTCTGCGCACACCACGGCCAACCCCTTTTCTCCATTCGCCAGTTGGGCAGGCCAAACCCCCTGTGCTTCTGGCGGGCGATACAGGGGATCCCCACCAGGAGGAACCGATCGTGCAGTCCCCCACCCGCACCAGAGCCGGGGCGTCCCTGCTCGCGGCCGGCGCCGCCGCGGCCGCGCTGCTGGCCGGCGTGCTCTCCCCCGGCGTCTCCCACGCCGCGTCACAGGAGAACTGCCGGCCCGACGGGCTCTACGCGACCCCCGGCGTCGACGTCCCGTACTGCTCGGTCTACGACGCCGAGGGCCGCGAGAAGATGGGCGCGGACCACCAGCGCCGGGTCATCGGCTACTTCACCGGCTGGCGCACCGGCAAGGACGGCGCCCCCGCCTACCTCGCCTCCGACATCCCGTGGGACAAGGTCACCCACATCAACTACGCCTTCGGGCACATCGACTCGGCCAACCGGCTCTCGGTGGGTGCCGACAGCGCCAAGAACGCCGCGACCGGCATGACCTGGCCGGGCGTCGCCGGGGCCGAGATGGACCCGGCGCTGCCGTACAAGGGCCACTTCAATCTGCTGAACAAGTTCAAGAAGCAGCACCCTGACGTCAAGACGCTGATCTCCGTCGGCGGTTGGGCGGAGACTGGCGGCTACTTCGACGACAACGGCGACCGGGTGGACTCCGGCGGCTTCTACACGATGGCCACCAACGCCGACGGCTCGGTCAACCAGGCGGGCATCGACACCTTCGCCGACTCGGCCGTCGCCTTCATCAAGAAGTACGGCTTCAACGGCGTCGACATCGACTACGAGTACCCGACGTCGATGAAGGACGCCGGCCACCCGGCCGACTTCCCCGTCTCCAACGCCCGCCGGGCCGGCCTCAACAAGGGCTACGCGGCGCTGATGAAGACCCTGCGCCAGAAGCTCGACCGGGCCGGGGCCGCCGACGGCAGGCACTACCTGCTGACCGTCGCCGCACCGTCCTCCGGCTATCTGCTGCGCGGCATGGAGACCTTCCAGGTCCAGAAGTACCTGGACTACGTCAACATCATGTCGTACGACCTGCACGGCGCCTGGAACGAGTACGTCGGCCCGAACGCCTCGCTCTTCGACGACGGCAGGGACGCCGAACTGGCCTCGGCGAACGTCTACGGCAGCGCGCAGTACGGCGGCGTCGGCTACCTCAACACCGACTGGGCGTACCACTACTTCCGCGGCTCCATGCCGGCCGGCCGGATCAACATCGGTCTGCCCTACTACACCCGCGGCCACAAGAACGTGCAGGGCGGCACGGACGGCCTGTGGGGCAGGGCGGCCGCGACCTCCTGCCCGGCCGGCTCCGGCCTGACCAAGTGCGGTGACGGCGCCGTCGGCATCGACAACCTCTGGCACGACAAGGACGACAACGGCAACGAGTCCCCGGCGGGCTCCAACCCGATGTGGCACGCCAAGAACCTGGAGAAGGGGATCGTCGGCGACTACGTCACGCGCTACGGCTTCCCCGCGGACACCCGGCTGACCGGCACCTACGTGCGCAAGTACGACTCCACGCTCGTCGCGCCGTGGCTGTGGAACGCCGAGAAGAAGGTCTTCCTCTCCACCGAGGACGAGCAGTCGGTGGCCGCCAAGGCGGACTACGTGGTCGACCGCGGCATCGGCGGCACGATGGTCTGGGAGCTCGCGGGCGACTACGACTGGAACGCGGCGAAGGGCCACTACGAGATCGGCGACACGCTGACGACGGCGATGTACGAGAAGTTCAGGTCGGCCGCGCCGTACGGGGCGAAGAAGAGCAACACCGCGCTGCCCACCGACGCGGTGGACATCGCCGTGGACTTCACCGAGTTCAAGCTGGGCGACTCCAACTACCCGATCACGCCCAAGCTGAAGATCACCAACAACACCTCCGCGACGCTGCCGGGCGGCACGGAGTTCCAGTTCGACTACGCGACCGCGGCCCCGGCCAACGCCTCGGACCAGTCGGGCTTCGGCACCAAGGTGATCAAGAGCGATCACACCGGCGACAACATCGGCGGTCTGAAGGGCGACTTCCACCGGGTGTCGCTGAAGCTCCCGGCCTGGCAGTCGCTGGCCCCGGGCGCGACCGTCGACCTGGCGTTCAACTACTACCTGCCGGTGTCCACGCCCTCCAACTGGACCGTGACCATCGGCGCCACCACCTACGCCCTGGCGGGCGACCTGGCACGCGGCACCACCCTGGTCGAACCGGGCTCCGGAGGCGGCACGGACCCGTCCCCGACCCCGACGCCCACGCCCGGTGACTGCGCCGCGCCCGCCTGGGACGCCGGCTCCGCCTACGGCGGCGGGACGACCGTGTCCCACGGGTCGCACCAGTGGAAGTCCAAATGGTGGACGAAGGGCGAGGAGCCCGGTACGACCGGTGAGTGGGGTGTCTGGCAGGACCTCGGTCCCTGCTGACACCGCGCACTGTGACAGCCCGGCGGCGGTTGACGGCCCTTGCCGCCGCCGGGCCCGGCGGGCCGCTGCTCCGGCACCGGTCCGCCCTCCACGCTCGGCCCGGCGAGGTCCCGTGCTCAGCCGGGCGCGGCGCGGCTTCACGCTCAACCGGGCGCGGCGCGGGAGCCGCTCAGCCCGACGCGGCGCGGCTGCGCAGGACGAGGAGAGCGATGTCGTCGACGCGCTGCCGCCCGGCCGGCACCTGACTCACCAGCGTCTCGACGACACGGCCGAGGTCGTCGTCCTCCGCCCGGGCGAAGCGCTCCGCGAGCCGCTCGATGGACACGTCGAGATCGGTGCCGGCCGTCTCGACGAGGCCGTCGGTGTAGAAGACGAGCGTCGTCCCCGGCACCAGCGGGATCTCGGTGACGGGGTAGGCAGCGCCCGCGAGAACGCCCAGCGGCGGTCCCGCGGGGACCGGAAGCGGGCGCGTACGGCCGTCGGGAAGCCGCAGCAGCGGTGGCGGGTGCCCCGCGTTGGCCAGACTCACGCGGCCGCGCACGAGGTCGATGTGGGTGTAGAGACAGGTGCTGAACAGGCCGGGATCGAGTTCGGTGACGAGCCGGTTGGTCCGAAACAGCACTTCCCCGGGGCGCGGGCCCAGGCTCGCGAAGGCGTGGACGGCGGTACGGACCTGCCCCATGAGGGCGGCGGCCTCCACGTTGTGGCCCTGCACGTCGCCGATGACGGCCGCGGCGGCCGTGTCGCCCAGCGGGATCAGGTCGTAGAAGTCCCCGCCGATGTCCATGCCGTGCGTCGCGGGCAGATAGCGCGCCGCGACGTCGAGGCCGTCGATGTCGGGCAGGCTGTGCGGCAGCAGGGCCTGCTGCAGGCCGTGGGCGAGCTCGTGCTTGGTGTCGTACAGGCGGGCGCGGTCCAGCGCCTGGGCGACGAGCCCCGCGAGCGACGTCATGACGGCGCGCTCCTCCGCGGAGAACACATGGGGACGGTCGTACGTCAGGACGCAGACGCCGACCGGGCGGCCGGAGACGATCAGCGGCAGGAACGCCCAGGCCTGCTTCCCGCTGACCTGCGGCGCCTCCGGATAGCTCCGGGCCAGCTCCCCCGGCTCCGCGAAGAACGAGGGAATGCCGCTGGCCAGGGCCCGCCCGGCCGGGGTGAACCTGGTGTCGAGCGGCAGGCCGTCGAGTCGCTCGATGACCGACGCGGGGTAACCGCGGTGCCCCGTGATCTTCAGCCGGCCGCCCTCGGCGGCGGACAGGACGAGGCCCTGCGCGCCGAAGGCGGGCATGATCTGGTCGGCCACCAGGTCGACGACGTCCCGCACCCCGACGACCTCGGTCAGCGCGGCGGCGAGATGCAGCAGCTGGTAGAGCTGCCCCGGCCGGGCCGGGGTGGCGACCGCCGTGGGCACAGGCGGTGCCGGCGCCGCGGGCGGCGCGGCCCCGGTGGGCACGACGCGGACGCTGATGCCGCTGACATCGGGGTAGAGGTGGAAGTCCAGCCAGCGGTCCGGCGGCCGGCGGGCCGTGAAGGACACGGGCCGGCGGCTGAGCACGGCCGTGCGGTAACGGTCCTCGTAGACGGGATCGTCCAGCCAGGGCAACGACTGCCACGGCAGCGTGCCCATCAGCTGCTCCGCGCTGCGGCCCAGCAGCTCGGCGGCGCCGGAAGTGATGAAGGCGAAGCGTCCTTGCAGGTCGAGCGCGCAGGAACCGCCGGGCAGGCGCTCCGCGAAGTCGGCCGCGGCCAGCGGCGGCCGGGTGTCCCGGTGTCCGGTCTCGATCGGCAGCACTCGCGGGCGGTCCCCGCAGACGCGCGGCCGGCCGGACTCGGCCGCTTCGTCCAGCAGCCGTGCCAGGCGGCGGCAGCTCGTGGCGACATGACCCTGCTCACGCCGGGTCATGCGGTTCGGGTGGCCGGCCGGCCACATCAGCAGCAGCGCTCCCCAGCGCCGGACCCCGGTGACGGGCGCGGCGACGAGCGCGAGCGGAAAGCGCAGCGCCACCGCGCTGCGCGGATAGGAGCGGGCCAGCTCCTCGTGGCTGCCCATCCAGACCAGCCGCTCCTCGCGGACCGCATCTGCCACCGGGGCGGGCGCGGAGAGCGGGACCCTGCTCCAGGGATCGGCGAAGCCGGCCGGCACGCCGCACAGCACGTCCAGGCACAGCACCTGCTCGTCCGGCGTCAGCAGAAACAGAGCGCCGACTCCCGCGCCGGTCCGGCGTACCGTCTCCACCAGCGCCGCGCACACGGCGCCCCCGCCGGCTGCTGGTTCATCCGGCCTGGTCACAGCACACCTCCGGCGTCAGAGGTCCACAAACGCCGTCCGGGCGCCGGACGGGCGACGCGATCAGCCCGCATGACCCGAACCCCTCATACAGGGACGTTACGCCCACGGCGCAGCACGCGCCCGGGTACGGACGGCCCCGGCGTCTCACCGCCTCGCGCCTCCCGCGCTGCCCGTGCTTCCGGTCCTTTCCGTACCTCCCGTACCTCCCGTACTTCCCGTACTTCCCCCGAACAGTTCGCCCCGCGCCGCCTCCCCCGCCGTCAGCAGGGCGCCGCTCAGGACGGCGGCGCCGCCGAGGGCGCCCGCGCGCACCCGCGTCCGCAGCGGTGAGAGACGGGCGGCCCTCGCCTCGACACGCGACGCCAGGGGCTCGCCGCCCGCGTGGCCGGTCTCGCCGCCGAGGACGACGCACCCGGGGTCCAGGACCGCGGCGACGGCGGCGGCGGCGAGGGCCAGGCGGTCGGCGAGGGCGTCGAGGAAGTCGTGGCGGCCCTCGGCCACGGCTGCCCTGACGACGCCCGCCGCGGGCGGTTCCTGTGCCGCCGCCCCGGCGGCGAGACCGTACCGCTCCCCGAGTTCGCAGATCGCCGCCGACCCGGCCAGCGAGTGGAAGCCGCCCGCGCAGTCGACGGCCGAGGGGATGCCCGAGGTGCCCGGCACCGGGAGGAAACCGATCTCGCCCGCGCCGCCGGACACGCCCCTGCGCAGCCGGCCGTCGAGGAAGATTCCCGCACCGACTCCGTGGCCCAGCCAGAGGAAGGCGAAGGAGTCACGGTCGCTCGCGGCGCCCAGGCGCTGTTCGGCGACGGCCGCGAGGTTGGTCTCGTTCTCGACGATCACCCGGGCGGGCAGCCGTTCCTGGAGGGCGGCCACGAGCATCCGGTGCCAGGCCGGCAGGCCGGTGGTGTCGCGGAGTTCGCCGGTCGACGGGTCGATGAGGCCGGGCGCGCCGACGCAGACGCTGTGCAGGGTGGCGGCCCCGGCGCCCCGGCCTGTGCGCTGGGCGGCTCCGGCGCCCTGGGTCGTGTGCTGCGCGGCTTCGGCGTCCTTGGCGGTGCGCTCCACGAGGGCGGCGGCGCGCTCCACGGCCGGGCCGGGGTCGGAAGCGTCGCCGATCGGCAGGGACGCCTCGGCCAGGCGCCTGCCGAGCAGGTCCGCGACGACGACGGACACGCTGTCGGTTCGTACGTCGAGCGCCGCGAGGTGAGTGCGGTCGGCGACGATCCCGTAGAGCCGGGCGTTCGGCCCGCGGCGCTCCGAACCCGCCTTGCCGACCACCCGGATGAGGCCGGACTCCTGGAGGCGCTCCACCAGGTCGGCGACGGTGGGCCGGGAGAGGCCGGTCATGGTCTTCAGCTGGCCTGCCGTCAACGGGCCTTCCCGCTGGAGGAGTTCCAGGGCGAGCCGGTCGTTGATGGCCCGGGCGGTGCTCGGGGATGCGGGCATGCCGGAATCCTTCCAGATGTAAATCGCTCATCTATCAGGCAGGGTTCCTGATAGTTTACCGCTCACGTTCTCGGGGAGGGGTTTCCGCATGTCCAGCGAACCGACGGCCGGGCTCCGTCGACTGAGGCGCGCCCGCTTCGCCGTGGCCGCCGTCTTCTGTGTGCACGGGGCGGTGACCGGCAGCTTCGCGACCCGCATTCCCTGGATCCAGGACCATGCCGGGGTGAGCGCCGGCCAACTCGGCCTCGCCCTCGCCTTCCCGGCGCTCGGCGCCTCCGTCGCGATGCCGCTGGCCGGCGCCGTCAGCCACCGCTTCGGCGCGCGCACGGCGCTGCGCGGCCTGCTCGCCCTGTGGACGCTGAGCCTGGTCCTGCCGGCGTTCGCACCGAACCTGCTCACCCTGTGCGGGGCGCTCTTCGTCTACGGGGCGACCTCGGGCATGTCCGACGTGGCGATGAACGCCCTGGGCGTCGAGACCGAGAACCGCCTCGACCGGTCGATCATGTCCGGGCTGCACGGCATGTGGAGCGCGGGCGCGCTCATCGGCTCGGCGGGCGGCACCGTCGCCGCGCACCTGGGCAGCGACGCCCGGCTGCACCACGTACTGGCCGCCCTGACGCTGACCGTCCTCGGCCTGATCGCCTGCCAGGGCGTACTGGACGTGCGCAGCGCCGCCGGGGACGAGCCGCCGCCCCGGTTCGCGCTGCCGCCGAAGTCGGCGGTGGTGATCGGCGCGGTCGGCTTCTGCGCGGTCTTCGCGGAGGGCGCCAGCCTGGACTGGTCGGCGGTCTACCTGCGCGACGTACTGGACACCTCGCCGGGGCTCGCGGCCGCCTCCACCACGGCGTTCGCGCTGACGATGGCCGTGGCCCGGCTCGCCGGCGACCGGATCGTGGACCGCTTCGGGCCGGTGCGGACCGTACGGACCGGAGGCGTGCTGGCGACGATCGGCGGACTGCTGGTGGTCCTGTCCCCGCATCCGGCGCTCGCCATGTCCGGCTTCGCGCTCATCGGCCTCGGCGTCGCCGTGGTCGTCCCGCTGGCCTTCGCGGCGGCCGGGCGCAGCGGCCCGAACCCGAGCCAGGCGATCGCCGGCGTCGCCACGATCACCTACACCTCCGGCCTGATCGCCCCGTCGGCCATCGGCGCGGTCGCCGACGTGACGAGCCTGGTGGTGTCCTTCGGCCTGGTGACCCTGCTGGCGGTGGGCCTGGTCCTGGGCGCGGGGGTGCTGCGCTCGGCGGGCCGGCAGAGCCTGAAGCTCACCGAGCCGACCCCGGCGGTCCACGACCCCCGCCTCTGAAACGACCCGCGCCCCGGCGCGGGCCGGGGCGTGCCCGGGTCCGGGCGCCCTCTGGGACGCGGTGGAGATGGCTCACGTCTGGTTCACGGAGCACGGCTCCCCCGCGCGCGAGCGGTTCGGCGTGACGGTCTCGCCGGGCGGACAACGCTTCTGGCTGGACGAGCCGGGCCGGGCGGTGCCTCTCGCCACGCGTCCCAGCGGGCCGTCGGGCCCCGCGGCCCTCTCCGAGGGGGGCGGGGAGCGGCGGGAGTCCGGGCCCTTACCATTGACGCCGATCGTTGACGACTGAACGAATTGGAGCGGCCCGTGAACCTCGGCGTGCGCTGGGCCCTGCACGGCGACGGGCGGACCCCCGCTCCCGGCGCCGTCGTGCGACCCGACGAGCGGCTGTCCTGGCCCCGCACCGCGGGGCTCGGCGCGCAGCACGTGGTCGCGATGTTCGGGGCGAGCTTCGTCGCGCCGGTGCTCATGGGTCTCGACCCGAACCTCGCGATCATGATGTCCGGCGTCGCGACCGTGATCTTCCTGCTCGCCACCCGCGGCAGGGTGCCCAGCTATCTCGGCTGCTCGCTGTCGTTCGTCGGCGTGGCCGCCACCATCCGGGCCACCGGCGGCGACAGCGCCACCGTGACGGGCGCGGTGCTGGTCGTCGGCGCCGCGCTCTTCCTCGCGGGGCTGGCCGTACGGCGCTTCGGCGCGCGGGTCATCCACGCCACGATGCCGCCGATCGTCACCGGCGCGGTCGTCATGCTGATCGGCTTCAACCTCGCCCCGGTGACCGCGTCCACCTACTGGCCGCAGGACCAGTGGACCGCCCTGCTGGTCATGCTGTTCACCGGGCTCGCGGTGGTCTGCCTGCGCGGCTTCTTCTCCCGTGTCGCGATCTTCCTCGGGCTGATCTTCGGCTACGTCCTCTCGTGGGTGCTGGACCTGGTTTTCGGGAAGATCCACTCCCCCGCGGGAGGCGCGGAGGCCGTGGACCACTGGCGGCTGGACCTGTCCGGGGTCGGCCAGGCCGACTGGATCGGACTGCCGTCGTTCCACGCCCCGAGCTTCGAGTGGTCGGCGATCCTGGTCGCCCTGCCCGTGGTCATCGCGCTCATCGCGGAGAACGCCGGACACGTCAAGGCGGTCGGCGAGATGACCGGCGACCCGCTCGACGACAAGCTGGGAACCGCGATCGCCGCCGACGGCGCCGCCTCGATGCTCTCCACGGCCGTCGGCGGGCCCCCGAACACCACGTACTCCGAGAACATCGGCGTCATGGCCGCCACCCGCGTCTACTCGACGGCCGCCTACTGGGCGGCGGCCGGCTTCGCCCTGCTGTTCGGCCTCTGCCCCAAGTTCGGAGCGGTCGTCGCCGCCGTCCCCGGCGGTGTGCTCGGCGGCATCACCGTGATCCTTTACGGCATGATCGGGCTGCTCGGCGCACAGATCTGGATCAACGCCAAGGTGGACCTGCGCAACCCGCTGAACCTGGTGCCGGCCGCCGCGGGCATCGTCATCGGCGTGGGCGGCGTCAGCCTGAAGATCACCGACACCTTCGAGCTCGGCGGCATCGCACTCGGCACCCTCGTCGTCATCACCGGCTACCACGTGCTGCGCGCCTTCGCGCCCCCGCACATGAAGGAGCGGATGCGGGAGGAGGAGGCCCTGCTGGACGCCGGCACCTCCTCGTACGACGGGACGGCCGGCCGAGAGGCACCGGAGGCCAACGGCCGGTAGCCGCTCAGCAAAAACGTCCTTCTTTCCGGGGAAGCCCCGGCCCGTCACCGCACCGGCGGCCCCGGGGCTGGCACCCTTCCCCCATGGCGCAGACGGAAGAGTTCGCGGTGCGTACGGTCCACGGCCCGTCCGAGTTCCATTCGGCGGGCGGTTCGCCGGTCGACGCCGTGGTGGAGCGGATGCGCGCCCTGCGCTCGGAGCTGCCGTCGGCGGACGGGCTGGCGGTCTTCAACCGGGTCTATCTCGCGGTCACCGAGGAGTTCGCCCGGCACCTCGACGGCGGGCACTTCCGGGACCGGTCGGCCGTGGCGGCGCTCGGTGTGCTCTTCGCCCGCCGCTATCTGGCGGCCGTGGACACCGCGGCGGCGGGCGGGCGTCCGCCAGCCTGCTGGCGGCCGCTGTTCCAGTACCGGCGTCATCCCGGCGTACGGCCGCTGCAGTTCGCGCTCGCCGGGATCAACGCCCACATCGGGCACGACCTGGCCCTCGCGGTCGTGGACTCCTGCCGGGCGCTCGGCTGCGAACCGGCCGGTCTGGAAGCCGGGTTCGAACGGGTCGGCGACATCCTCGTACTGCTGGAGGAACGCATCCGCGAGGAGCTGATGCCCGGCCCCGACCTGCTGGAGATCGCCGATCCGCTGACCCATCTCGTGGGCTCGTGGAGCCTCGATCGGGCACGCGACGGCGCCTGGTCGGCGGCGCGGCTGCTGTGGCGGCTGCGGGAGGCGCCGGAGCTGGCCGAGGAGTTCGCCGAGCGCCTGGACGCGGGCGTCGGCCTGGTGGGGCGCTGTCTGCTTACGCCCTGCCGGTGAACTCCCGGCAGGGCGTGGGCGGACTACGCGACGGGCGGAGGGACCCGTCCGCGGATCAGTCCTCCGGCAGTTCGACCGGCGCGATCTCGTCGTACAGGTCGCCCGGGCCCGGGTTCGTCGGGTCGGTCGTACCGCCGAAGTGGGCCATCACGCCCCACACGGCGTTGAGCGCGGTCTGCACGGCGCCCTCCGCCCAACCCGCCGTCCACGAGATGTCGTCGCCGGCGAGGAAGATGCCGCGCTTGTCCTCGGGCAGCCGGTCCTGCATGAAGTGGGTGAACAGCCGCCGCTGGTAGCGGTAGTGGCCAGGCAGGTTGGCCTTGAACGCGCCCATGAAGTACGGCTCGTTCTCCCACGACACGGTCACCGGGTTGCCGATGATGTGGCTGCGGATGTCGACGTTCGGGTAGATCTCGCCGAGCGACTTGAGCATGACCTCCATCCGCTCGTTCGCGGACAGCGGCAGCCACTTCAGGCTGTCGTCACACCAGGTGTAGGAGAGGCAGATGACGGCCGGCTGGTCGGGCCCGTTGTCCAGCAGGTACGTGCCGCGGGTCATCCGGTCGGTCAGGGTCATCGACATGGTGTCGCGCCCCGTCGGGTTGCCCTGGCCGTCGACGGCCTTGTCCAGCCAGAACGGCCGGTCCACCGGCACGAACAGCTTGGACGACTCCATGTAGTGGGTGCGCTCCATCGCCGTCCAGTGGTCGATGGGGAAGAGCGCGTCGTCACAGGCGATCTTCGAGAGCAGCAGCCACGACTGGGCCGTGAAGATCGCCGCCCGGTAGGTGCGGATGTCGCCGGACGCGTCCGTGACGGTGATCCGGTTGCCGGCCGTGCGGTTCAGCCGGGTCACCGCCGGGCGGGGCGTGCCGTCGTGCAGTGACGACAGCGAGGTGCCGAGCGGCCAGTGGACGAGCTTCTGCGGCTCGCGCTCCCACAGGCGCAGCGGCAGCTGCTGGCTGCCCTCGACGATGCCGCGGTGGTGGTCGTCGGCCTCGGAGTAGACGACCCGCAGGATCTCCAGGATGGAGTTGGGGAAGTCGGTGTCCCAGCCGCCGGTGCCGAAACCGACCTGGCCGAAGATCTCCCGGTGCCGGAAGGACTTGAAGGCCTCGGAGTCGCAGAGGAAGCCGTAGAAGGTCTGGTTGTCCAGCTTCTCGACGAGCCTGGCCCAGATCTCACGGATGCGCGGGATGTCGCGCTCGCGCATGGCCTGGTTCATGTCGGAGAAGTCGGCGCCCTCCTCCAGGCAGGCGTTCCACGCGTTCATCACGTCGCGGTAGACCTGCGGCAGGTCGTCGATGCTCTCCGCGTAGTGCGACTCGCCCTTGAGGTCGACGACGGTCGACGGCGTGGAGGGCGAGAGCGGGTTGGGGAACGGCGCGGTGGTCAGGCCGACGAGGTCGATGTAGTGCTGGAGCGCCGTGGAGGACGGCGGGAAGCGCATCGCGCCCATCTCGGCGGTCAGCCCGTCCGTGCCGGTGCCCTCGAAGCCGACGGTGCGCAGCCGGCCGCCGATCTGGTCGGCCTCGTAGACGACGGGCTTCAGGCCCATCTTCATCAGCTCGTACGCGGCGACGATGCCGGAGAGGCCACCGCCGATGACCGCGACCTCGGCGCCGTGCTCGTTCGCCGGTATCTGGCCGAGGCCCGCGGGGTGGGCCAGGAAATCGTCGTAGGCGTACGGGAAGTCCGGACCGAACATGGTGATCGGCGGCTGGGCGTCGCTGTGCTGGACGGCAGTGGTGGGCACCGTGGACGTCATGGGGTACGGACTCCTTGCACGAACTTGATGAAGCGGGAGAGAGGTTCGGGGGGCGTCAGCTCAGGGAGCCGTACAGCCCGGGGCGGCGGTCGCGGAGATACGGGTTGTTCTCCCGCGAGGCGCCGAGCAGTACGGGGTCGACGTCGCCGATCACGAGCTCCTCGCCGCGGCCGGCGCGGGGGCGCGCGGTGCCGTCGGGGCCGGCGAGGCAGCTCAGGCCGGTGAACTCGAACTCGCCCTCGTGCCCGGTCCGGTTCGCGTACGCGATGTAGAGCTGGCTCTCGAACGCCCGGACCGGAACCAGGGATTCGGCCACGAAGGGGAACGGGTGCATCAGCGCGGTGGGGACGAGGAGGAGGTCGGTGCCGGCCAGGGCGTGGGCCCGGACGTTCTCGGGGAACTCCACGTCGTAGCAGATCAGCATGCCGACGCGGACGCCGTCGAGGTCTGCCTGGACGACGGGCTCGTCCCCGGGGGTGAACCACTGCTGCTCGAAGGAGCCGAAGAGATGCGTCTTGCGGTAGTTCGCGAGGCGGTCGCCGGACGCGTCGATCAGCTGGGCGGAGTTGTGGACTGCCTCGCCCGCGCGCTCGGGGTAGCCGTAGTGCACCGCGATGCCGTGGTGCACCGCGATCTCGGCGACGGCGGCGGCGCCGGGCCCGTCCGCGGGCTCGGCCAGCACGGGGACGTCGTCCCCGATCGCGTACCCGGTCAGGAACAGCTCGGGGCAGACGAGCAGCCCCGCGCCGGCCCCGGCGGCCCGGCCCGCGGCCTCGTCCAGCACCTTCAGGTTCTCGGCGACCGAGCCCGGTCGGCCGGAACTCTGGAGCAGGGCGGTGCGCAGGGGCATGGGTGACCTCGGGCATGGGGCGGGGATGAAAGGGAGACGCCTATGACGGTACGGTCCGGCGCTCGGGCGGGACAAGGCGTCACCGTTGCACGCGATCGGGCGATCCGTTGCGTCCCCGGCCGGTCCCCGGCGATTCGTTGCGCAGGGCACGGGCCCACCCGTTCCATACACCCTGCGTCGCACGGCGATTACGCCTCCGGGATTACCCGGAAGCCGGTCTCCCCATCCCCGGGGCGGAGGCCGGAGAAGCCTTCGGTGCGATGTGCGCGGGGCGGGCGGCCGCAAGAGTGGTGGGCGTCCGAACCGCACACTCGACGAGGGGGAACCGTGAACCGTTCCGTCCATCACCGTACGAAGATCGCAGCGATCTGCGCGGCACTGCTCATGACGGCCGGCGCCGCCGGATCGGCCGTCGCCGCCGGATCGGCCGTCGCCGCCGGCGAGGACCGCCCGGCCGGCAAGCAGCGCGTGGCCGCGTCGCTGACCGGGTCCGCCAAGCTGTACCGCTCGCTGGGCGACGACATCACCTTCACCTTCGACGCGCACCTGGCAGCCGAGCACAACGACGATCCGTCGAAGGCGACCGGCACGTTCCGGTTCAGCCACTACCTCGACGGGGAGGGCGCGTTCGCGGAGGCGGAGGTCGACTGCCTGGTCACCGGCGGCAAGGTCGCCGTCGTCTCGGGTGTGATCACGAAGTCGGACCTGGAGGGCGCGGAGGGCAAGCGGGTCGGCGTCACGGTCCACGACGCGGGGCACAAGGACCGGCTCGGCTACAGCTGGGCGTCCACCGGAAACCCCACCGAGACCCCGGACCTGCCCAAGTGCGTGAGCTCCGCGCCCTTCGAGACGGTCAAAGGGGGCACCGGTGACTTCCGCGTGCTGCCCTGGAAGCCGGTCCTGTAGAGCCCGTTTGCGCGGAGCTACGTGGGGGCGCCGGACGAGAAGCGGCGCAGCAGCGGGGAGAGCACCAGCACCGACTTGGTGCGCTCCACGAACGGCTCCCCCGCGATCCGCTCCAGCACCCGCTCGAAGTGCCGCATGTCGGAGGCGAAGACCTGGACGATCGCGTCCGCCTCACCGGTCACGGTGGACGCGGACGCGATCTCCGGGTAGCGCTTCAGGCCGCGCTCGATCGCCTCGGGCGATGTGTTGCGGCTGCAGTAGATCTCGATGAACCCCTCGGTCGCCCAGCCGAGCGCCTTGGGGTCGACGCGCACGGTGAAGCCGGTGATGGCGCCTTCCGCGCGCAGCCGGTCCACCCGGCGTTTCACGGCCGGGGCGGAGAGGCCCACCATCGAGCCGATGTCGGCGTAGGAACGGCGGGCGTCCTCCGCCAGGGCGTGGACGATGCGCTCATCGAGATCGTTCAGGGTCACTGCGGACTGTTCACTTCTCTGCGGCGTTCAGACGGGAGCGGCGGTAGCCGTACAGGAAGTAGAACACGAGCCCGGCGGCCATCCAGAGTCCGAAGACCTTCCAGGTGACGAGGTCGAGGCTGTACATGCTGTAGCCGCAGCAGAGGAAGCCGAGGGCCGGGAAGACCGGGCCGAACGGCACCTTGAAGGAGCGGTCCATCGTGGGCCTCGTCACGCGGAGCACCACGACGGCGACGTTGACCAGGGCGAAGGCGAAGAGGGTGCCGATGCTGGTCGCGTTGACGAGCTCACCGAGCGGCACCGCCGCGGCGAGAACGCCGCAGAACAGCGAGACGATCACGGTGTTGACACGCGGTGTGCCGGTCCGGGCGCTCACCCGGCCGAAGACCTTGGGCACCATGCCGTCGCGGGACATGGCGAACAGGATGCGGGTCTGCCCGTACAGGACGGTGAGGACGACGCTGGCGATGGAGACCACCGCGCCGGCGGCCAGCAGCGTGCCCCAGAACGACTGTCCGGTGACGTCGTCCATGATCGCGGTGAGGGACGCCTCCGACCCCGCGAACTTCCGCCAGTCCCAGGCGCCCACGGCGACGGTGGCGACCAGCACGTACAGGGCGGTGACGATGACGAGGGAGAGCATGATCGCCCGGGGCAGGTCGCGCTTCGGGTTCCTGGCCTCCTCGCCCGCGGTGGAGGCGGCGTCGAAGCCGATGTACGAGAAGAACAGGATCGCGCCCGCGGCGCCGATGCTCTGCACGCCGAGCGGCATGAAGTCGGCGTAGTTGCCGGACTTGAAGCCGAGGAAACCGATCACGCAGAAGAGCACCAGTGCGGCGATCTTCACCATGACCATGATCGTGTTGGCGCGGGCGGACTCCTTCGCGCCGCCCAGCAGGAACACCATCGCCAGCATCACGACGATCAGGGCCGGCAGGTTGAACAGGCCGCCGTCACCGGGGGGCGCGGAGAGCGCGGCGGGAAGCGTGACACCGATCGTGCCGTCGAGGAGTTCGTTCAGGTAGTCACCCCAGCCGACCGCGACGGCGGCGACGGAGACGCCGTACTCCAGCAGCAGGCACCAGCCGCAGATCCAGGCGACGAGTTCGCCGAGGGTGGCGTAGGCGTACGAGTAGGACGAGCCGGAGACGGGGATCGTGCCGGCCAGCTCCGCGTACGACAGCGCCGAGAACAGCGCCGTGAGACCCGCGAAGACGAAGGCCAGCGTCACGGCGGGACCGGCCTCGGGCACGGCCTCGCCGAGGACGACGAAGATGCCGGTGCCCAGCGTGGCACCGATGCTGATCATGGTCAGCTGCCACATCGAGAGCGAGCGGCGCAGCGCGCCGCCCTCGCCCTGGCCGCTCTCGGCGACGAGCTGCTCGACGGGCTTGCGCCGGGCCAGCCGGGCAAGGACGCCCGCTGCGCGCGCGCCCGAGCCGGGGGCGGACGATGGTTCTGTCGCGGGTGGCGCTGCGCCGGGGTCCAGCACGTCGGGCTCCTTCATCTGCTGCGGGGTCGGCGGCGGCGAAAGCCGGCTGTGTCCGTCGGCACACGAGAGAAGCCCGTGCGAAGGCGAGACCGCCGAGCTGACGGTCACCGCCACTCCTGGTACGGGGCCTGAGCCTATGTTTCGAAGACTCAGCCCGTAATGCACCATTGTTGCGCAACTACGGACGATCATTGCGCACGGGGCGGAGGTATGGGGAAACGTTGCGCCGAGGTGAACGAAAGCCTCACGGGCGACGAAGTCGGCCGGCTGAGGTGCGGGCGGGCCCGTGCCGGTTCGATGCGGGACGCGGCGGGGCGGCGCAGGGACCCCGCCGGCGGCTCCACGGGACACGACCTGTTCGTGAGGTTGATACTTCTGCGACTTCTGGGTATGCGAGCCGTGATGAACGCACAGCCCCAGGTGGTGATCGAGGAATCACCGCACGAGGAGAGCAGGCACAGCGCGGGCGCCCGTACGGCGACCGCGGAGTTTCTGCTGCAGCACTGCCCGTGGGTGGACCCGGACGCGGTGCTGCTGGTCGTCTCCGAACTCGTCACCAACGCGGTGCGCCACACGGCCGGATGGTGGCGGCTGCGGCTGACGGCGGGGCACGACATGCTGCTCGTGCAGATGGACGACTCCAGCCCGCAGGCGCCGGTCGCCCGGGAGCCGGACTTCGCGGGCGGCGGCGGATTCGGCTGGCACATGGTGCAGCGGCTCGCGGGCCGTGTCGAGGTCCGCCAGTATCCCTGCGGCAAGAGCATCCGGGCGACATGGGTACGCCCGGCGCCGTCGGGCGCCGGCTACTGAAGGAACGTCACGGCAGGAACGTCGTCGCGGCGCACGCACGTACGAGGTACCCGACAGCCGGCAGAAGCGGCGTCCTGCCCGGCAGGACGCCGCTTCTGCCCGTGGGGGGCATCGGTTCAGGCCTCCCGAGCCGGCCTCCGGCGTCCGCCGCCGGGGGCCGGCTCAGGAAGAAGTCCGCTGCGGACAGCGGGGCCCCACGGTCACTCCACGACGAGCAGCCCCTCACGCAGCCGCCCGGTGATCCGCGACAGCAGCCGGGACACATGCATCTGTGACACGCCGAGCTCGTCGCCGATCTCCGACTGCGTCATCTCCTCGCCGAACCTCATCTGCAGGATCCGCCGGTCGCGGTCGTCGAGCTCCTCGATCAGGGGCTTGAGCGCCTGCACGTTCTCCGCGGTCTCCAGCTCGGCGTCGGGCTCACCGAGCCGGTCGGACAGCGGCACCGCCGCGTGGTCCGACGCGTCGTCCATGGGCATGTCGATGGAACCGGCCGTGTAGCCGTTGCTCGCGACGACGCCCTCGATGACCTCTTCCTCGTCCATCCCGAGGTGCTCCGCGAGTTCCGCGGTGGTGGGTGTGTGGTCCAGCTTCTGGGAGAGCTCGTCCACCGCCTTGGCCAGGTCGATCCGCAGCTCCTGGAGCCGGCGCGGCACGTGCACGGCCCAGCTCGTGTCGCGGAAGAACCGCTTGATCTCTCCGACGATGTACGGGACGGCGAACGTCGCGAACTCCACCTCGCGGGTCAGCTCGAACCGGTCGATCGCCTTGATCAGGCCGATCGTGCCGACCTGGACGATGTCCTCCATCTGTTCCGCGCGGTTGCGGAAGCGGCCCGCCGCGTACTTGACCAGGGCCAGATTCAACTCGATGAGGGTGTTGCGCACGTACTGGTACTCGTGGGTGCCCTCCTCGAGGGAAGCCAGCCGCACGAAGAAGGCTTTCGAAATCTCACGTGCGTCCTTGGGTGCAACCTCCCCCGGGTTCTCCACCGCCGGGAGGTCCAGCGCCGCCATGTCGGGGCGCTGCACTCCGGGCTGCGTGAGTTCGGTCGGGACCGTGCTCGCCGTGGACACTTCGTCCTCCCCTGCTCCGATGTCAGTGCGAAGGAGCGCTTACCCCGGTTCCCCAGCCACATGCGCGGAAAGCGCAGTTGACCGAAAACAACGACGTCCGGCCCCCACGGGTGCGAGGGGCCGGACGACGTGACGCGGGGTCAGTTCCAGCTGGCGTGCAGGGGCTTGCCCTCCGCGTAGCCGGCGGCGCTCTGGATGCCGACGATCGCCTTCTCCGCGAACTCCTCGAGGGAGCCCGCTCCGGCGTAGGTGCACGAGGAGCGGACGCCCGCGATGATCGAGTCGATCAGGTCCTCGACGCCGGGCCGGGTCGGGTCGAGGAACATCCGGGAGTGCGAGATGCCCTCCTCGAAGAGACCCTTGCGGGCCCGGTCGTACGCGGACTCCTCGCTGGTCCGGTTGCGCACGGCGCGCTTGGACGCCATGCCGAAGGACTCCTTGTAGAGCCGCCCGTCGGGGGCCTGCTGGAGGTCGCCGGGGGACTCGTACGTCCCGGCGAACCAGGAGCCGATCATGACGTTGGACGCGCCGGCGGCCAGCGCCATGGCCACGTCGCGCGGGTGGCGGACGCCGCCGTCGGCCCAGACGTGCTTGCCGAACTTCTTCGCCTCCGCGGCGCACTCCAGGACGGCGGAGAACTGCGGCCGGCCGACGCCGGTCATCATGCGGGTGGTGCACATGGCGCCGGGGCCCACGCCGACCTTGACGATGTCCGCGCCGGCCTCGATCAGGTCGCGCACGCCCTCGGCGGCGACGATGTTCCCCGCGACGATCGGCACCTGCGGGTCGAGCGCGCGCACGGCCCTGACCGCGCTGATCATCGACTCCTGGTGGCCGTGCGCCGTGTCGACGACGAGCGTGTCCACGCCCGCGTCGAGCAGCTGCTTGGCCTTGCCCGCGACGTCGCCGTTGATGCCGACGGCGGCGGCGATGCGCAGCCTGCCACGGGCGTCGACGGCGGGCGTGTAGAGGGTGGCGCGGAGCGCGCCCTTGCGGGTGAGCACGCCGGCCAGCCGGCCCTCGCCGTCGACGGCGGGGGCGTAGCGCCGGTTGGCGCCGTCGAGGGTGTTGAACGCCTCGCGGGGGTCGATGTCCGCGTCGAGCAGCAGCAGGTCCTTCGACATGACCTCGGAGAGCTGCGTGAAGCGGTCGACCCCGGCCAGGTCGTGGTCGGTGACGATGCCCACGGGACGGCGCTCCTCGTCCACGACGACGCCGGCGCCGTGCGCCCGCTTCGACAGCAGGGACAGCGCGTCGGCGACGGTCTGGTGGGGTTCGAGGACGATCGGGGTGTCCAGCACGTGGTGGCGGCTCTTCACCCAGGTGATGACGTCGGTGACGACCTCGATCGGGATGTCCTGGGGGATGACGACGAGGCCGCCGCGGCGGGCGACGGTCTCTGCCATCCGGCGGCCCGCGATGGCCGTCATGTTGGCCACGACCAGCGGCACGGTCGTGCCGGTCCCGTCCGGGGAGGAGAGGTCCACGCCCTGCCGCGAGCCGACGGCCGAGCGGCTCGGCACCATGAACACATCGTCGTACGTGAGGTCGTACGGCGGCTTGATGTCATTGAGGAAACGCACGTGCTTAACATCCCAGTCGATCGGAGTCGGCCCCCCGACGATGCGGCCGGAGGAAATCGCACGTACTTCATTCTCCCATGCCGACGCCTCTGACCGTGCCGGGACAATCGTCCAGGTCAGCAGGGATGGCTTGGTCCGATCACACAAACGCCCCGCGCCGGCGGCGCGCCGCTGGCTAGCGGCCGGACGCGATGCCCTGGTCGTCCGGGTCGGCCCGCTCGAGGGCCGGGCGCGGGTTCGGGGACGCGGCGAGGAGCTGGTCGGCGGCGGCCGTGTCCGTCACCAGGCTGGTGACCAGGCCGGAACGTAGCACGGCGGCGATGGCGTCGGCCTTGCGGGGGCCGCCCGCGATGGCGACGACCTCGGGGATGCGGCGGAGCCGGTCGGCCTCGACGGTGATGCAGCGCTCGCCGAGGTCGCGGCCGACGCGGCGGCCGTGGGCGTCGAAGAGGTGGGCGGACATCTCCGCGGCCACGCCGAGCGAGGCGTAGTGGGCGCGCTCCTCGTCCGAGAGCATGTCGTGGACGGTGGAGATGCCGGGCTCCCAGGAGCCGATCGAGACACAGGCGACGGTGACCTTGTCGAAGTACTCGAAGGCCCGGGCGATGCCGGTCTGGTGGCGCAGGGCCGCCGCGGTCGCGGGGTCGGGCAGCAGCATCGGGGCGTAGATGGGGTGGGCCTCGCCGCCCGAGACCTGGGCGGCTCTTCGTACCGCCTCCACCGAGCCGCGCTCGGCGGTGCCCGCGTCGTACACGCCGGTGAGCTGGACGACGGTGCACGGCGGCAGCCGGTCGAGGGCGGCCGCCATGTGGATGGTGGAGCGGCCCCAGGCCAGGCCCAGTACGTCACCCTCGTCCACGAGCTCCCCGAGCAGGTCGGCGGCGACCTCGCCCAGGTTCTCCGGGTCGGGCGACTCGTCCGATCCCTCTGCCGGGGACTCGACGACGACCGCGTGCCGCAGACCGTAGTGGGCGCGCAGTGCGTCGGAGCGTTCCGCGTCCAGCTCCGCGGGGACGCGGATCTCGATCCGGACGAGATCGCGTTCGAGCGCCGTCTCCAGGACCCTCGCGACCTTGAAACGGCTGACGCCGAACTCCTCAGCGATCTGGATCTTGGACTTGCCCTCGAGGTAGAAGCGACGGGCCATGGCCGCCGCCTGCACAAGCTCGGCGGGTCCCATCCGCAGGGCAGATCGTCCCGCCGACCTAGCAGACACCGCGATCTCCTCCACTGCTGTTCATGCCGTACACACTTGCCTATCGCTGCACACACTCCGGATCTGCCATCCTGTCAGATCCGTCCCTTCCTGATCAGCCCTGCCGGGCCAACATCCGTTGAACAAGCACCGCCGCCCTCAGTGGGCGCACGCCCAGGGCGCGGCGGCGGTCACCGCGGCCGCCCGGTCACGCAGCTGCCGCACCGCCGCGGCGGGATCCTCGGCCCCGTAGACCGCGGAGCCGGCCACGAACACATCGGCGCCGGCCTCCGCGCACCGCTCGATGGTCGACGCCGACACCCCGCCGTCGACCTGCAGCCAGAGCTGAAGGCCGTGCTTGGAGACGAGCTCACGGGTGCGGCGGATCTTCGGCAGCATGATGTCGAGGAACGCCTGACCGCCGAAGCCGGGCTCCACCGTCATGATCAGGAGCATGTCGAGCTCCGGCAGCAGGTCCTCGTACGGCTCGATCGGCGTCGCGGGCTTGAGCGCCATCGAGGCCCGCGCGCCCTTGGCCCGGATCTCCCGCGCCAGCCGTACGGGAGCGGCGGCGGCCTCGACGTGGAACGTGACCGATCCCGCCCCGGCCTCGACGTACTGAGGGGCCCAGCGGTCCGGGTCCTCGATCATCAGATGGCAGTCCAGCGGGGTGTCCGTCGCTTTGGCGAGCGACTCGACCACCGGCACGCCCAGCGTCAGATTGGGCACGAAGTGGTTGTCCATCACGTCGACGTGCAGCCAGTCGGCGCCCTCGACGGCCTTGGCCTCTTCCGCCAGGCGGGAGAAGTCCGCGGAGAGAATGCTGGGATTGATCTGAACGGCCATGCGCCAAGACTGCCATGCCCTCGGCCGCTTCCCGGAGCCGGGACCGCAATCGGTCCGGACCAAGCGAGGACCGGACCACACCAGGCCACCCCAATCCCGGCGATTTCGCTCCCGGCCTCCGCGATCTGGCGACCGAACCGAAACCGCCGCCGGCGGTTGACGGCGGCGGTTGACCGGCGGCGCGGCCTCCGCGGGCCCGCCGCGCCCCCTGGCCTCAGCCGGTGCGGCGCAGAAGTGCCAGATACATGGCGTCCGTGCCGTGCAGATGCGGCCACAGCTGTACGTCTGGGCCGTCGCCGAGCGCCGGGACGCCGGGCATCAGCGGGCGGGCGTCCAGCAGCTCAGCCTCGGCCGCGGGGCCGCCGCGGCCACGGAGCACGTCGTCCACGACGACGCGGGTCTCCGCCAGGTGCGGGGAGCAGGTCGCGTAGCCGACCACGCCGCCCACCCGGACGGCCTTCAGCGCCTCCCGCAGCAGCTCCCGCTGGAGCGGGGCGAAGCCGTCCAGGTCCTCCGGACGCCGGCGCCAGCGGGCCTCCGGACGCCGGCGGAGCGCGCCCAGACCCGTGCACGGGACGTCGACGAGCACCCGGTCGAAGGAGCCCTCGCGCCACGGCGGGCGCGTGCCGTCGGCCGCGATCACCTGGTACGGGCCCGGATTGCCGGCGAGCGCCCGCTCGACCAGCCTCGCCCGGTGCGGCTGCTTCTCCGAGGCCAGCAGCGAGGCGCCGCGGCCCGCGGCGAGCGCGCCGAGAAGCGCCGCCTTGCCGCCCGGACCGGCGCACCCGTCGAGCCAACGCTCGTCACGGCCCTCCAGCGGCGCGTTCGCCAGGGCGATCGCCACGAGCTGGCTGCCCTCGTCCTGGACGCCCGCCCGACCGTCCCGTACGGCCGCGATGGCGCCCGGCTCGCCGCCCTCGGCCAGCCGCACGGCGTACGGGGACCAGCGGCCGGGCAGGCCGGAGTCCTCGCCGAGCACGTCGAGCAGCTCGTCGGGGGTCGACCGCCCGGGCCGGGCGACCAGCGTGACCTCCGGCCTCTCGTTGTCGGCCTCCAGCAGGTCCTCGATGCCCGCGCGGCCTCCGCCGAGCGAGTCCCACAGCGCCGAGACGACCCACCGGGGGTGCGAGTGGACGACCGCGAGATGGTCCTCGGCGTCCTCGTCGTACGGCGGGGCGACCCGCTCCAGCCAGGCGTCCAGATCGTCCTGCGAGATCTTGCGGAGCACGGCGTTCACGAACTTCGCGCGCCCGTCGCCGAGCACCACCCGCGCCAGCTCCACGCTCGCGGAGACCGCGGCGTGGGTCGGGATGCGGGTGCCCAGCAGCTGGTGGGCGCCGAGCGCGAGGACGTCCAGCACGGGCGGGTCGACCTCGCGCAGCGGCCGGTCGATGCAGGTCGCGATGATCGCGTCATAGGTGCCCTGGCGGCGCAGCGTCCCGTACACCAGCTCCGTGGCCAGCGCCGCGTCCCGCGCGTCGAAGCCCTCCTTCTCCCGCGCCTTCCGCAGCAGCGGCGGCAGGACGAGGTTGGCGTACGCGTCCCTCTCGTCGACGGCCCTCAGCACCTCGAAGGCGAGGATCCGCACGGGATCCTTCTTGGGGCGCCGGTGCTGCTTGGGGGGACGCTGACGGGACTGCTCACTCACAAGGTGCTCCGCGTTCGAAGGACTGATCCCTCTCAGCCTACGACCGGTGCGCCGACGCTCTCGCCAGGGGCGATCCGCACACCGCGCGCCCAGTCGGCCGCGCGCATCGGCTTCTTGCCCTGCGGCTGCACCCAGACGAGCTCCACGGCGTGCGACCCGGTGCCGACATGGACATGGTTCTTGCCCGCGTCGAGCTCGCCGGGCGCGAGGTCCTTGCGGTCCGGCAGCAGACCGACCTGGACGAGCTTGAGCCGCTCCCCGCGGAAGACGGTCCAGGCGCCCGGCGCCGGTGTGCAGCCCCGGACGACCCGGTCGACGCGGAGCGCGGGGGCGGACCAGTCGACGTGGGCGTCCTCAACGTTGATCTTCGGCGCGAGCGTGACGCCGTCGGCCGGCTGCGGTACGGCGTGCAGCGTGCCGTCCTCGATGCCGTCCATGGTCGCCGCGAGCAGCCCGGCGCCGGCGAACGCCAGCCGGGTCAGCAGGTCGCCGCTGGTGTCCGTCGGGCGGACGGGTTCCGTGACCACGCCGTAGACCGGGCCGGAGTCCAGTCCCTCCTCGATCAGGAACGTGGAGGCGCCGGTCATCTCGTCCCCGGCCAGGATCGCGTGCTGCACGGGGGCGGCGCCGCGCCAGGCCGGCAGCAGCGAGAAGTGCAGATTCACCCAGCCCCGCGCCGGCACGTCCAGCGCCACCTTCGGCAGCAGCGCGCCGTAGGCGACGACCGGGCAGCAGTCGGGAGCGATCTCGCGCAGCCGGGCCAGGAACTCCTCGTCCCGCGGCTTCGCCGGCTTCAGCACCTCGATCCCGGCGTCCTCCGCGCGCTGGGCGACCGGGCTGGCGACCAGCCGCCGGCCGCGGCCCGCGGGCGCGTCGGGCCGGGTGACGACCGCGGCGACCTCGTGCCGGTCGGAGGCGATCAGAGCGTCCAGGGCGGGGACGGCGACCTCGGGTGTACCTGCGAAGACGAGCTTCATCGGTGGCTGACTGCCTCTCAGGCTGGTGCGTGCGGTGACGAGCAGCACACCAGTCTATGAGCCCCGGCGGCAGGGGGCGTACGGGAGACCGTGCGCCCCGCGCACAGGCAATACGCCCCGAAGCGTGACCAGACCGGCCGCCGACGCGTTGGTCAAGAGAGATTGACCCTTTTAATCGCCGGTTCGAGAGGCTTGTCAATGGCCGACCACGCAACCCACGACGCCCAAGCCCGGGCCAGTCTGCACCTGTTGGTGCGGGACATCGAGCGGGTCCGCCGGCAGGTGGACGCGTTGCGCACGCTCACCGCCCAGCTGGGGAACGTCTACCGCCCACGCCGCTCCGGCCCCTCCACGGGGTTCGTCGTCTACGGCAGGGCCCCCGCCCCGACCGTCCGCCTCGCGCAGGAGCTGCGGGACAGCGTCGAAACGCTCGTGACCGCGGCCGTGGACTTCGACCGCTCCCTCGGCTTCTCCTGGGACGCGGTCGGCTCGGCGCTCGGGGTCACCAAGCAGGCGGTGCACCGCCGGTACGGGTCGCGTCGGCAGGCCGCCGCTTCAGCCGCGTCCGCCACGGAGGCGGAGGCGCCCGCCGCGACCCGCACGCTCCCGCCGCCCGGTCTGGCCGCGGTGCCGGCGGCGCGTTCGATGCCACCCCAGCCGACGGAGTCCCGCCCGGGCGCGTTCCCGGGCCCCCGCAACGGCTGACGGGCCCTCGAGCGGGCGGCCGACCGGGTCCCACGCTCCTGAGCGCACCCGGGTCCGGGCCCGTGGGCCGGGCCCCGCCCGGACACGTTTCCCGGGCGGGGCCCGGCCCTGGTTGCGTTCCTCGGGTGGGGCCCGGGCCCGGTCGTTCGGTGTCCGGGTGCCGCTCCGGCGGTCGTGTCCGGGACTGCTGTCCTCACCGCGCTCCGCGCGAGCTGCGACGCTTTACGTCCCGGACACGACCCCCTGCGCGACCCCTGCCCGGGGCCGGCCGTTTCGCTCCGGCCGGTGGGCACGTGCGGGCGAGACGTCCCCCGCCCGCCCCTCCGCTCCCGAAACCGGGGCTCCGCCCCAGACCCCGACAGGGGGCAACCCCCGTACGGGCCGTGTACCGGGCCTCCGCCCGAGACCCGAGGGGTCGCGCCCGGGGTGGGCAGCAGCCGTGCGGGCCCCGAACCCGAAGGGACGCGGGGACAGCCGCCCCGACCCGACGGCCCCACACCGGCGCTCCACTCCCTCGGTGGTGGGGACAACGCTGCTGCCCGGGCGGGCAGTCGCCGGCTCGCACCAACCCCGGCGGCACTGTGCCACTGGCCGGTGGGGCGGCCACCGGCCGGGACGGCGGGAGGGGGGCGGGGCCTCCGCACCCACCACCGGACAGCGCCCCCACAGGGGCGCCGCACCCATAGACCCGGCCACCGCCGGCGCCCCACGGGGAAGCAAGCCCGACCGGTCAAGCCCACGGGACGCCACGCCCCCGGGGCACGGCCGGAAGACGGGAGGGTCAGCCGATGTCCGGGGGGTCGATGCGGAGGCGGATCTGGTCCGGGCCGCCCCGCGCCAGGCGGGTGGCCTGGGCCGACTTGAGCGCGGTGGCCAGGGCCGCGCCCTTGCCCGGGGGCACGCGGACCAATGCCCGCTCCACCGGCTCGCCCGCCGGCGGCCGGCCCGCCCGCACCGGCAGGGCCACCGGCCCCAGTACCTCCGCCTCCTCCGGAAGCTCCGCGCCCGCCAGGAAGGCGGTCACGGTGGAGGCCCGCCCCGTCACCTCCGCCATCCGGGATACCGGCGGGAAGCCGAGCTCGGCGCGCTCGGCGAGTTCGCGCAGGGCGTGCCCGACCGGGTCCCAGCGCACGAGCGCCTGGACGGGACGGAGCGTCGGCTCGGCGACGACGACCACGACGCCGCCCTCGGTCTGCGGCCGCACCAGCGCACCCGCCGCGATCCAGCGGCGCAGCGCCTCCTCGCCGGCCCGCAGGTCGGGCCGGCCGAGCATGGCCCAGCCGTCGAGGAGGAGGGCGGCCGCGTATCCGCCGTCGGCGACGGGCTCGGCGCCGGGCGTGGAGACGACGAGCGCGGGCCGCGCGGGCACGGAGTCGAGGATGTGGTCGCGCCCGGAGGTGCGTACGGGCACGGCGGGGAACGCGCGGCCGAGTTCCTCGGCGGTGCGCCGGGCGCCCACGATCTGGGCGCGCAGCCGGGTGGACCCGCAGGCGGCGCAGTGCCAGGCGGGTTCGTCGCGGCCGCACCAGCCGCACCGGAGGGCGTGTTCGTCGGGTGCTTCGAGCGGGCCGGCGCACTGGCGGCAGCGGGCGGGCGTGCGGCAGCGCTCGCAGGCGAGCCGGGGGGCGTAGCCACGCCGCGGGACCTGTACGAGCACGGGGCCGTGCGCGAGCCCGTCACGGACGGCCTGCCAGGCGATGCTGGGCAGGCGCGCGGCGCGGGCGGCCTCGTCGCGGGCCAGGTCGTGGTCGCCGACGGTGCGGACCAGGGGTGCGGCGTCCCGGACCTGGGCGCGGTCGGCGACGAGAGGCGCCGCCCAGCCGCTCTCGACGAGCTGGGCGGCCTCGACGGTGCAGCTGGTGCTGCCGAGCAGGAACGCGCATCTGTCGTGGGTGGCCCGCAGTTCGAGGACCTCGCGGACGTGCGGGAAGGGCGCGTTGTCGTCGCTGTGGCTGGAGTCGCCGTCGTCCCAGACGACGACGAGCCCCGGGTCCCGCACGGGCGCGAACATCGCGGCTCTCGTGCCGACGACCGCGCGGACTGATCCCCGGCGCACGGCGAGCCACTGGCGGTACCGCTTCTCGGGCCCGGACTCGGCGGTCAGCAGGGCGTGGTGTCCATCGCCGAGCAGCGCGGTGAGCGCGGCGTCGACCCGGGCGGCGCGCCGCCCGTCGGGGACGACGACGACCGCGCCGCGCCCGGAGGCGAGGGTGGCGGCGACGGCGCGGGCCAGTTCGTCGGGCCAGTGCGGCCCGGGCAGCGCGGTCCACACGGCACGCGGCGCGCCGCCGGCCGCAAGTGATTCGATGAAGGCGGGGCCCCGCCCGTACCGCGCCCAGGTGCCGGGGTCGGGCGCCGGGGGCGGTGGCAGGGGCTCGGGCGAGGGTTTGGCCTCTGCGCGGCCGTTCCTGGGCGGGACGGCGAGCTGGAGCACGTCGGCGAGGCTGCCCGCGTAGCGGTCGGCGACGGCGCGGGCGAGGCCGAGGATCTCCGGGCTGAGCACCGGCTCCGGGGACACGACGTAGGCGAGCGCGGCGAGCGCGCCCGAGTAGTCGGACTCGGCGCGGCGCTCGATGAGGAAGCCGTCGACGAGTCCGCCGCCCTCGCGGCGCCCGTCGCGGACCCGGTGCCCCCCGGCGCCGAAGCGCACCCGCACCCGCACCCCGGGGCGGGCGTCGGCGTCGAGCTCCTCCGGGACGGCGTAGTCGAAGAACTGGTCGAGGTGGAGGACGCCCTTGTTGACCATGACCCGTGCGACGGGGAGCTCCTTGGCGAGCGCGGCCCCGCGCCAGGTACGCGGCTTGGCCTTGGGCACCTTCGCCCTGCGGACGCTCTCGCGGATGAGCGCAAGCTGCTCCGGCCCGTCACCTGCGGGCTCCGAGGGCTGCCTGTCTTCGCTGCTCACAGAAAGATCCTGCCAGAGACCACTGACAACGCCGCCCGCCGGTGGTACGTCCCTGCCCGCCGACACCAGGGCCCCGGACCGATACCGGTCCGGGGCCCTGAGCGATGTGTGTTTGCCGTGCGGACTAGTTGCCCGCCGCCGCGCGCAGCGCGTCGACGCGGTCGGTGCGCTCCCAGGTGAAGTCGGGGAGCTCGCGGCCGAAGTGGCCGTACGCCGCGGTCTGGGCGTAGATCGGGCGCAGCAGGTCGAGGTCGCGGATGATCGCGGCCGGGCGCAGGTCGAAGACCTGGGCGATGGCCTGCTCGATCTTCTCGACCTCGACGGTCGCGGTGCCGAAGGTCTCGACGAACAGGCCCACCGGCTCGGCCTTGCCGATCGCGTACGCGACCTGGACCTCGCAGCGCGCGGCGAGACCGGCGGCCACCACGTTCTTGGCGACCCAGCGCATCGCGTACGCGGCGGAGCGGTCGACCTTGGACGGGTCCTTGCCGGAGAACGCGCCGCCGCCGTGGCGGGCCATGCCGCCGTAGGTGTCGATGATGATCTTGCGGCCGGTCAGCCCGGCGTCGCCCATGGGGCCGCCGATCTCGAAGCGGCCGGTCGGGTTCACCAGGAGGCGGTAGCCGTCGGTGTCCAGCTTGATGCCGTCCTCGACGAGCTGCTTGAGCACGTGCTCGACGACGAACTCGCGGATGTCGGGCGCGAGCAGCGAGTCGAGGTCGATGTCCGAGGCGTGCTGCGAGGAGACGACCACGGTGTCGAGGCGGACGGCCTTGTCGCCGTCGTACTCGATGGTGACCTGCGTCTTGCCGTCCGGGCGCAGGTAGGGGATGGTCCCGTTCTTGCGGACCTCGGACAGCCGGCGGGAGAGCCGGTGCGCGAGGTTGATCGGCAGCGGCATCAGCTCGGGCGTCTCGTCGCACGCGTACCCGAACATCAGGCCCTGGTCGCCGGCGCCCTGCTTGTCGAGCTCGTCCTCGTCGCCCTCGACCCGCTTCTCGTAGGCGGTGTCGACGCCCTGCGCGATGTCCGGCGACTGGGCGCCGATGGAGACGGAGACGCCACAGGAGGCGCCGTCGAAGCCCTTCTTCGAGGAGTCGTAGCCGATCTCGAGGATCTTGTTCCGCACGAGCGTGGGAATGTCGGCGTACGCCTTGGTGGTCACTTCACCGGCGACGTGCACCAGGCCGGTGGTGATCAAGGTCTCCACGGCTACCCGGGACGTCGGGTCCTCCCGCAGAAGGGCGTCGAGAATGGTGTCGCTGATCTGATCGGCGATCTTGTCGGGGTGACCCTCGGTCACGGACTCCGAGGTGAAGAGACGGCGGGACACATCGCTCCCTGGGGTTGCAGCGGCTGCTGGCTGATCATTGGCGGACCGGCAGGGGGCTGCGCCCCGCGACGTTCCGCGACCAGTTTATCGGTCGGACTCCGGCAGCGGACAACCCGTCTCGCAGGCTGGGAGTCCGCTGACCTGGGATCAAGGCCGTGGTCGGTACGACGATAGCGGGTGAGGCCGGGTACCCGTCATATTTCGCCGGTTTCCCGCGGCCGGGCCGTCGACCGCGGGAAACCCGCTCCGGGCGGGCTGCTCAGGGCAGCCGCGGTGCGACCAGGTCCCAGACGATGTCGGCGAGCGCTTCCTTGGGGCCGTGCGGCACCTGGGTCTCGCCGCCGTCGGCGGCCAGCACGACGGCCTCGTTCTCCGCGGAGCCGAAGGTCTTGCGCTCCCCCACCTCGTTGACGACGAGCAGGTCGCAGCCCTTGCGGCGCAGTTTGTCGCGGCCGCCTGCGAGCACGTCGTCGGTCTCCGCGGCGAAGCCGACGATCACCTGGCCGGCGCGCGCCCGTTCCGCCGAGATCTCGGCGAGGATGTCGGGATTGCGGACCAGGGTGACGGCCGGCGCCTCGACGCCGTCCTTCTTCTTGATCTTGCCGGTGGCGTACTCGGCGGGGCGGAAGTCCGCGACGGCGGCCGCCATGACGACGGCGTCGGCGTCCGCGGCGGCCTTGAGCACGGCCTCACGGAGCTGTACGGCGGTGCCGACGTGGACGACGTCGACGCCTGCCGGGTCCGGCATCCCGGTGTTCGCCTCGACCAGGGTGACGCGGGCGCCGCGGGCGGCCGCCGTGCGCGCCAGTGCGTAGCCCTGCTTGCCGGAGGAGCGGTTGCCCAGGTAGCGGACCGGGTCGAGAGGTTCGCGGGTGCCGCCAGCGCTGACGACGACATGGCGGCCGGCCAGGTCGGGGGCGAGGACGCCGCGGGCGAGGACCCGCCGGCAGATCTCGAAGATCTCGTCCGGGTCCGGCAGCCGGCCCTTGCCGGTGTCGGCGCCGGTGAGCCGGCCGACGGCGGGTTCGACGACGACGGCCCCGCGGCGGCGCAGCGTGGCGACGTTCTCCTGGGTGGCGGGGTGCTCCCACATCTCGGTGTGCATCGCCGGGGCGAAGACGACCGGGCAGCGGGCGGTGAGCAGGGTGTTGGTCAGCAGGTCGTCGGCGAGGCCGTGGGCGGCCTTGGCGAGCAGGTCGGCGGTGGCGGGGGCGACGACGACGAGGTCGGCGTGCTGGCCGATGCGTACGTGCGGGACCTCGTGGACGTCGGACCACACCTCGGTGGAGACGGGGTGGCCGGAGAGGGCCGACCAGGTCGCCGCGCCGACGAAGTTCAGGGCCGACGCGGTCGGCACGACCCGGACGTCATGGCCGGACTCGGTCAGTCTGCGCAGCAGTTCGCACGCCTTGTAGGCGGCGATGCCGCCACTGACCCCGAGAACGACCTTCGGCCGGTCCGCCGCCCGGCCCACTGTCTGATCCACTGCGTCTCCCCGCACTCGGCCACCCCTTCACGACACACCACTTCATGACACACCACAGGCCCGGCAGCTGCTGCGCCGGGCCTGGGGTGAAGGACTTCTCGCGACTACTGGGCCGGGCCCTCGATGGCCTCGGAGGTCAGCAGACCGGCGTTGATCTCACGCAGGGCGATCGAGAGCGGCTTCTCGTGGACGTGGGTGTCCACGAGGGGCCCGACGTACTCGAGCAGGCCCTCACCGAGCTGCGAGTAGTACGCGTTGATCTGACGCGCGCGCTTGGCGGCGTAGATCACGAGGCTGTACTTCGAGTCGGTCGCCTCGAGCAGCTCGTCGATCGGAGGGTTGATGATGCCCTCGGGCGCGGTGATGGAAGAGGACACGCTATGCCTTCCGAAGAATTGCAGAAAGATCGGACAAAAGATCAAACAACTGCCATCAAGGCTAGCAGCTCACGCGCCACGTCCTCGACGGAGGTGTTGACCAGGGTGGTGTCGAACTCGGACTCGGCCGCCAGCTCGACCCGGGCGACCGTCAGCCGGCGCTCGATGACCTCGGGGGACTCGGTGCCGCGGCCGGTGAGGCGGCGGACCAGTTCCTCCCAGCTCGGCGGGGCCAGGAAGACCAGCTGGGACTCCGGCATGGACTCCTTGACCTGCCGGGCGCCCTGGAGGTCGATCTCCAGCAGTACGGGCTCGCCCGCCTCGATGCGGTCGACGACCGCGCGGCGGGGCGTGCCGTAGCGATTGCCCGCGAACTCGGCCCACTCCAGCAGCTCGTCGCCCGCGACCAGCTTGTCGAACTCCTCGTCGCTGACGAAGAAATACTGGACACCGTGCTTCTCGCCGGGCCGCGGCTTCCGGGTGGTCGCCGACACCGAGAGCCAGACGTCGGGGTGGACCTTGCGCATATGAGCGACGACCGTGCTCTTGCCGACCCCTGAGGGGCCGGAGAGCACGGTCAGCCGCGGACGTACTTCTGCTGCCATGCAGCGATTATCCAGGTTCTCGGGAGTGCCCGGGAACGTCAGGCGGCGCCACCGCCGAACTCGCGCTCCAGGGAGGCGATCTGGTTGGAGCCGAGACCTCGCACCCGGCGGCTCTCTGAGATGCCGAGCCTCTCCATGATCTGCTTGGCGCGGACCTTGCCCACGCCCGGGAGGGACTCGAGGAGGGCGGAGACCTTCATCTTGCCGATGACGTCGTTCTCCTGGCCCTGCTTGATGACCTCGTGGAGCGAGGCGCCGGAGTGCTTGAGTCGATTCTTGACCTCGGCCCGCTCCCGGCGAGCCGCGGCGGCCTTTTCGAGCGCGGCTGCGCGCTGTTCAGGGGTAAGGGGCGGAAGAGCCACGCCTACGTCACCTCGGATGTCGAACTGTCGGATACGGACCGGTGAGGAACCTAGTCGCCCCACACCAGGCGAGCAACGAGCAACGCAGTGCGTCTGCCCTGCACGTTCTCTCTTCGACGGAGACTAGCGGCCATCACCGCTCCAGTCAGCGAGAACAGACGAAAAGTCCTGGTCAGCATCGACCGACCAGGACATTCCGGGCAAACCGACCGAGTTTTGCGTGAAGAAAATGTCAAGACCCCCTCCGATGAGGTCCCGCCACCCCTCCCCGGGCCGCCCCGCACCCCTTCCCGGCAGCCGCTACGCGTCCGCGACCGCCGCGCGGACCTCGTCGGCGAACCGCTCCGCCGCCGACCGCAGCCCCGCCGCGTCCGGTCCGTGCTTCAGGACGCCGCGGCTCACGCTCGGCACCACGTTGCGCACCGCCGCGCCGAAGACCCGCGGGAGGTCGGCCGGTGTCGCGCCCTGCGCCCCGATGCCGGGGGCGAGCAGCGGGCCGTTGATGGCGAGGTCGGCCCCGGTGTCGCCGAGCGTCGCGCCCACGACCGCGCCGACCGAGCCGAGCGGCTGCGCGCCGGCGTTCTCCGCGGCCATGTGGTCGAGCATCACCTGCGCCAGCGATTTGCCGCCGGCCGCGGTGGAGCGCTGGACCTCCGCGCCCTCCGGGTTGGAGGTCAGGGCGAGGACGAAGACGCCGCAGCCGCTCAGCACGGCCTGGTCGAGCGCGGGCCGCAGGGAGCCGAAGCCCAGGTACGGGGAGACGGTGACCGCGTCGGAGAAGAGCGGGGAGTCCTTGCGCAGATACGTCTCCGCGTACGCGCCCATGGTCGAGCCGATGTCACCCCGCTTGGCGTCCATCAGCACCAGGGCGCCGGCCGCGCGCGCCTCTTCCACGGCCTTCTCCAGCACGGCGATGCCGCGCGAGCCGAAGCGCTCGAAGAACGCGGACTGCGGCTTGAGCACGGCGACCCGGTCGGCCAGCGCCTCGACGGTCGTGCGGGTGAACCGCTCGAGACCGGCCACGTCGTCGTTCAGGCCCCACGCGGTGAGCAGCGAGGCGTGCGGGTCGATGCCGACGCACAGCGGGCCACGGGTGTCCATGGCGTGGCGCAGCCGTGCGCCGAAGGTCTCCGGGAGGGTCATGCGCTGGCCTTTCGCGTCTCGGCGCCGACGGCCTCGGCGAGGGTGGCGTACGGGCTGGCCGCGAGGCGCGCGGCGAGGCCCTTGTGGATGGCGCGGGCGTAGCAGGGGCCCTCGTAGACGAAGGCGCTGTAGCCCTGGACGAGGGTGGCGCCGGCGAGAATGCGCTGCCAGGCGTCCTCCGCGGTCTCGACGCCGCCGACGCCGACGAGGGTGATCCGGTCGCCGACGCGGGCGTACAGGCGGCGCAGGACCTCCAGGGAGCGCTGCTTGACGGGTGCGCCGGACAGGCCGCCGGTCTCCTTCACCAGCGCGGCCGGGGACTTCAGGCCGAGGCCCTCCCGCGCGATCGTGGTGTTGGTGGCGATGATGCCGTCGAGGCCCAGCTCCAGGGCGAGGTCGGCGACGGCGTCGACGTCCTCGTCCGCGAGGTCGGGTGCGATCTTGACCAGCAGCGGGACGCGCCGGTCCGTGACCGTGCGGTCGGCGGCCTCGCGTACGGCGGTCAGCAGGGGGCGCAGCGACTCGGTGGCCTGGAGGTTGCGCAGTCCGGGGGTGTTGGGCGAGGAGACGTTGACGACGAGGTAGTCGGCGTGGGCGGCCAGTCGCTCGGTCGAGGTGACGTAGTCGACGACCGCTTCCTCCTCCGGGACGACCTTGGTCTTGCCGATGTTGACGCCGACGACGGTGCGGAAGATCTCCCGGCGGGCCGCGAGTCGTTCGGCGACGGCGGCCGAGCCCTCGTTGTTGAAGCCCATCCGGTTGATCAGCGCGCGGTCGGGGACGAGCCGGAAGAGGCGCTTCTTGGGGTTGCCCGGCTGGGGCCGCGCGGTGACCGTGCCGATCTCGACGTGGTCGAAGCCGAGCATGGACATGCCGTCGACGGCGACGGCGTTCTTGTCGAAGCCGGCCGCGAGCCCGAACGGGCCGTGCATCCGCAGGCCGAACGCCTCGGTGCGCAGCTCCTTGTACCGGGGGGCGAGCGCGGCGGCGACGAAGGTGCGCAGCACGGGGACGCGGACCGCGAGCCGGATCCAGCGGAAGGCGAGGTGGTGCGCCTGCTCCGGGTCCATCCGCTTGAAGACCAGATTGAAGAAGAGCTTGTACATGAAGTGGTGTCCTCATGAGGAGGGGGACACCGTTTCCGGTGTCCCCCTCGTCGTTGCTAGTCGCGGGCCGCGGTCAGGTGTTCCGCGTGTTCCTGCAGCGAACGGACGCCGACGTCGCCGCGGTTGAGCGCGTCGATGCCCTGGACGGCGGCGGCGAGCGCCTGAACCGTCGTCAGGCACGGGACGCCGCGGGCGACGGCCGCGGTGCGGATGTCGTAGCCGTCGAGGCGGCCGCCGGTGCCGTAGGGGGTGTTGACGATGAGGTCGACCTCGCCGTCGTGGATCAGCTGGACGATGGTCTTCTCGCCGTTCGGGCCCTCTCCCTCCGACTGCTTGCGCACGACGGTGGCGTTGATGCCGTTGCGCTTGAGGACCTCCGCGGTGCCGGAGGTGGCCATCAGCTCGAAGCCGTGGGCGACCAGCTCGCGGGCCGGGAAGATCATCGAGCGCTTGTCGCGGTTGGCGACGGAGACGAACGCGCGGCCGCTGGTCGGCAGCGGGCCGTACGCGCCGGCCTGCGACTTGGCGTACGCCGTGCCGAAGACCGAGTCGATGCCCATGACCTCGCCGGTGGAGCGCATCTCCGGGCCCAGCACGGTGTCCACACCGCGGCCGTGGACGTCGCGGAAGCGCGACCACGGCATGACGGCCTCCTTGACGGAGATCGGCGCGTCGAGCGGCAGGGTGCCGCCGTCGCCGTTCTTCGGCAGCAGTCCCTCCTCGCGCAGTTCGGCGATGGTGGCGCCGAGCGAGATGCGGGCGGCGGCCTTCGCCAGCGGCACCGCGGTCGCCTTCGAGGTGAAGGGAACGGTGCGGGAGGCGCGCGGGTTGGCCTCTAGCACGTAGAGGATGTCGCCGGCCATCGCGAACTGGATGTTGATCAGGCCGCGGACGCCGACGCCCTTGGCGATGGCCTCGGTCGAGATGCGCAGGCGCTTGATGTCGAAGCCGCCGAGCGTGATCGGGGGCAGGGCGCAGGCCGAGTCGCCGGAGTGGATGCCGGCCTCCTCGATGTGCTCCATGACGCCGCCGAGGTAGAGCTCGTGGCCGTCGTAGAGCGCGTCGACGTCGATCTCGATGGCGTCGTCGAGGAAGCGGTCCACGAGGACCGGGCGGGTCGGGGAGATCTCGGTCGACTCGGCGATGTACGCCTCGAGGCGCGTCTCGTCGTAGACGATCTCCATGCCGCGGCCGCCGAGCACGTACGACGGGCGGACCAGGACCGGGTAGCCGATCTCGTCGGCGATGGCCTTGGCGCCGGCGAAGGTGGTGGCGGTGCCGTGCTTGGGCGCGGGCAGCCCGGCGTCGGCGAGGACCTGGCCGAAGGCGCCGCGGTCCTCCGCGGCGTGGATGGCCTCCGGCGGGGTGCCGACGACCGGGACGCCGTTGTCCTTGAGCGCCTGGGCGAGGCCCAGCGGGGTCTGGCCGCCGAGCTGGACGACGACGCCGGCGATCGGGCCGGCCAGCGACTCGGCGTGCACGATCTCCAGCACGTCCTCGAGCGTCAGCGGCTCGAAGTACAGGCGGTCGGAGGTGTCGTAGTCCGTGGAGACGGTCTCCGGGTTGCAGTTGACCATCACGGTCTCGTACCCGGCGTCGTGCAGCGCGAAGGAGGCGTGGACGCAGGAGTAGTCGAACTCGATGCCCTGGCCGATGCGGTTCGGACCGGAGCCGAGGATGATCACGGCGGGCTTGGCACGCGGCGCGACCTCGGACTCCTCGTCGTAGGACGAGTAGAAGTACGGGGTGCGGGCGGCGAACTCGGCGGCGCAGGTGTCGACCGTCTTGTAGACGGGGCGGATGCCGAGCGCGTGCCGGACCTCGCGGACGACGTCCTCGCGCAGCCCGCGGATCTCGGCGATCTGGGCGTCGGAGAAGCCGTGGCGCTTGGCCTCGGCGAGCACCTGGGGGTCGAGCTTCTCGACGGCGGCGAGCTCGTCCGCATGCTCCTTGATCAGGAAGAGTTGGTCGACGAACCAGGGGTCGATCCTGGTGGCGTCGAAGACCTCCTCGGGGCTCGCGCCCGCGCGGATGGCCTGCATGACCGTGTTGATCCGGCCGTCGGTGGGCCGTACGGCCTCCCGCAGTAGCTCGTCCTTGTCCCCGGGCTCGCCCGTGAAGGAGAACTGGCTGCCCTTCTTCTCCAGGGAGCGCAGGGCCTTCTGCAGGGCCTCGGTGAAGTTCCGTCCGATCGCCATGGCCTCGCCGACCGACTTCATGGTCGTGGTCAGCGTGGAGTCGGCGGACGGGAACTTCTCGAAGGCGAACCGGGGGGCCTTGACCACGACGTAGTCGAGCGTGGGCTCGAAGGACGCCGGGGTCTTCTCGGTGATGTCGTTCGGGATCTCGTCCAGGGTGTAGCCGACGGCGAGCTTCGCGGCGATCTTGGCGATCGGGAAGCCGGTGGCCTTGGACGCGAGGGCGGAGGACCGGGAGACGCGCGGGTTCATCTCGATGACGATGATCCGGCCGTCCACGGGGTCGACCGCGAACTGGATGTTGCAGCCGCCGGTGTCGACGCCGACCTCGCGGATGATCGCGATGCCGATGTCGCGCAGCCGCTGGTACTCGCGGTCGGTGAGCGTCATCGCCGGGGCGACGGTGATCGAGTCGCCGGTGTGGACGCCCATCGGGTCGAAGTTCTCGATGGAGCAGACGACCACGACGTTGTCGTTCTTGTCGCGCATCAGCTCCAGCTCGTACTCCTTCCAGCCGAGGATGGACTCCTCGAGGAGCACCTCGGTGGTCGGCGAGAGGGTCAGGCCCTGGCCGGCGATCCGGCGCAGCTCGTCCTCGTCGTGGGCGAAGCCGGAGCCGGCGCCGCCCATGGTGAAGGAGGGGCGGACGACGACGGGGTAGCCGCCGAGCGTCTCGACGCCCTTGAGGACGTCGTCCATGGAGTGGCAGATCACGGACCGGGCGGACTCGCCGTAACCGATCTTGGCCTTGACGGCCTCGACGACGCCCTTGAACAGGTCGCGGTCCTCGCCCTTGTTGATGGCCTCGACGTTGGCGCCGATCAGCTCGACGCCGTACTTCTCCAGCACCCCCTGCTCGTGCATGGAGATGGCGGTGTTGAGGGCGGTCTGGCCGCCGAGGGTCGGCAGCAGCGCGTCGGGGCGCTCCTTGGCGATGATCTTCTCGACGAACTCGGGGGTGATCGGCTCGACGTACGTGGCGTCGGCGATCTCCGGGTCGGTCATGATCGTCGCCGGGTTGGAGTTGACCAGGATGACCCGCAGGCCCTCTGCCTTGAGGACGCGGCAGGCCTGGGTGCCGGAGTAGTCGAACTCGGCGGCCTGGCCGATGACGATCGGGCCGGAGCCGATGACCAGGACGGACTGGATATCGGTGCGCTTAGGCACGCTCGGCCTCCATCTGGGCGGTGCTCATCAGAGTCGTGAAGCGGTCGAAGAGGTACGCGGCGTCGTGCGGGCCCGCGGCCGCCTCCGGGTGGTACTGGACGCTGAAGGCCGGCTGGTCGAGCAGCTGGAGGCCCTCCACCACGTTGTCGTTGAGGCAGACGTGGGAGACCTCGGCGCGGCCGTAGGGGGTCTCGGACACCTTGTCGAGGGGGGCCTCGACGGCGAACCCGTGGTTGTGCGCGGTGACCTCGACCTTGCCGGTGGTGCGGTCCTGCACGGGCTGGTTGATGCCGCGGTGGCCGTACTTCAGCTTGTACGTGCCGAAGCCGAGGGCGCGGCCGAGGAGCTGGTTGCCGAAGCAGATGCCGAACAGCGGTGTCTTCCGCCCGAGGACCGCCTTGATGACGGTCAGGTCGGCGGTGGCGGGGTCGCCGGGGCCGTTGGAGAGGAAGACGCCGTCCGGGTTCACCGCGTAGACGTCGTCGGCGGTCGCGGTGGCGGGCAGCACGTGGACCTCTATGCCGCGCTCCGCCATGCGGTGCGGGGTCATGCCCTTGATGCCGAGGTCGAGCGCGGCGACGGTGAACTTCTTGGGCCCGATCGCCGGGACGACGTACGCCTCGGTGGTGGCGACCTCTGCGGAGAGGTCGGCGCCCTTCATCTCGGGGGCCTGCTGGACGCGGGCGAGCAGCGTCGCGTCGTCGGCCAGCGCCTCGCCGGAGAAGATGCCGACGCGCATCGCGCCCCGCTCGCGCAGGTGGCGGGTGAGGGCGCGGGTGTCGATGCCGCTGATGCCGACGACGCCCTGGGTCTCCAGCTCGTCGTCGAGGGTGCGGCGCGAGCGCCAGTTCGAGGGGATACGGGCGGGGTCGCGCACGACATAGCCGGCGACCCAGATCTGCCTCGACTCGTCGTCCTCGTCGTTGACGCCCGTGTTGCCGACGTGCGGCGCGGTCATCACGACCACCTGGCGGTGGTACGAGGGGTCCGTGAGGGTCTCCTGGTAGCCGGTCATGCCGGTGTTGAACACCGCCTCGCCGAAGGTCTCCCCCACGGCCCCGTAGGCACGGCCGCGGAAGGTGCGGCCGTCCTCCAGGACGAGTACGGCGGGAGCTTTGGCGGCTCCCCGGGTGGAGATCGTCATCGTGCGGTGCCTTCCGTCGTCTTGATCATGTTCGTGAGGGTGTCGACCCACTCGCTCTGCCCGGCCGCGTGGTCGGAGCGGAAGCCGGAGTCGATCAGTTTGTCGCCGTGCGCCCAGGTGACGATCAGCAGACCGCCCTCCGCGAGGACCTTGCCCGCGATGCCCTTGTCGAGCCGGGCCTCACGCAGCGCCGCCGCCGGTACGAAGAAGTCCTGCGCACCGGGGCGCTCCACGACCAGGCCCTGGTCCGTCAGGGTGAGCTCCGCGCGGCTGCGGGTGCCCAGCCCGTGGGCGACGATCCGGTCCAGCCACTGCCCGGCGGTGGTGGAGCCGTGGTACCGGCCCGTCATCGTCAGTTTCGCCTCGCCGGGCTCCGCGGGCGCGGTGGGCAGCTCCGGCAGGTCCGACTGGAGGCTGCCGCGCCACTTCCAGCCCTGGCGCATCAGCCAGTAGACGAAGACGACGAAGAGCAGCAGGCCGACGACCCAGCCGATGCGGGCGGCCCAGTCGGTCACCTCCGCCGACTTCTGTTCCGCGGCCATGGTGATCAGTACAGGTGTCACGCCAGCTTCCCGTCCACGAGCGTCGCCCGGCCCCGCAGGAAGGTGTGAGTGACGCGTCCCGGCAGCTCACGGCCCTCGTAGGGGGTGTTGCGGCTGCGGGAGGCGAAGCCCGCGGGGTCCACCGGGCCACGGTATGCCGGATCGACCAGAGTGAGGTTCGCGGGCTCACCAGCCGAGACGGGCCGGCCGTGCCCCTTGGCCTGTCCGATCCGCGCGGGCTTGAACGACATCCGGTCGGCGACGCCCGCCCAGTCGAGCAGTCCCGTCTCGACCATCGTCTGCTGGACGACGGAGAGCGCGGTCTCCAGGCCGACCATGCCCATGGCGGCCGCGGCCCACTCGCAGTCCTTGTCCTCGTGCGGGTGCGGGGCGTGGTCGGTGGCGACGATGTCGATCGTGCCGTCGGCCAGGGCCTCACGCAGCGCCATGACGTCCCGCTCGGTGCGCAGCGGCGGGTTGACCTTGTAGACCGGGTTGTAGGAGCGGACCAGCTCGTCGGTCAGCAGCAGGTGGTGCGGGGTGACCTCGGCGGTGACGTCGATTCCGCGGGACTTGGCCCAGCGGACGATCTCGACGGACCCGGCGGTGGAGAGGTGGCAGATGTGGACGCGCGAGCCGACGTGCTCGGCGAGCAGCACGTCGCGGGCGATGATCGACTCCTCGGCGACGGCGGGCCAGCCGCCGAGTCCCAGCTCGGCGGAGACGATGCCCTCGTTCATCTGGGCGCCCTCGGTGAGCCGCGGCTCCTGCGCGTGCTGGGCGACGACGCCGCCGAACGCCTTCACGTACTCCAGGGCCCGGCGCATCATCACCGCGTCGTCGACGCACTTGCCGTCGTCGGAGAAGACGGTGACGCCGGCCGCGGACTCGTGCATGGCGCCGAGTTCGGCGAGCTTCTTGCCCTCGAGGCCCACGGTGACGGCGCCGATGGGCTGCACGTCGCAGTAGCCGGACTCCTTGCCGAGCCGGTAGACCTGCTCGACCACGCCGGCAGTGTCGGCGACGGGGAAGGTGTTGGCCATGGCGAACACGGCCGTGAAGCCGCCGCTCGCGGCGGCGCGGGTGCCGGTGAGGACGGTCTCCGAGTCCTCGCGGCCGGGCTCGCGCAGATGGGTGTGCAGGTCCACGAGGCCCGGCAGCAGAATCTGCCCCTCGGCCTCGATGACGCGGATCTCGGACGCGCCTCCGGCACGACGGTCGCCCTCCGCGGACAGCCCGGTACCGGTCTGCGCGATGGTCCCGCCGTCGATCAGGACGTCCTGGACCTCGCCACCGAGCACCTTCGCACCGCGGATCAGGATCTTGCTCATGGACTTACTTCTCCTCGGTACGGGTGGTGGTGGGGACGTCGGACTCGTTGCCGCCGAGCAGCAGGTACAGCACGGCCATGCGGATGGAGACGCCGTTGGCGACCTGCTCGATGACCGTGCAGCGGTCGGAGTCGGCGACGTCCGCGGTGATCTCCATGCCGCGGACCATCGGGCCGGGGTGCATCACGATCGCGTGCTCCGGCATCCTCGCCATCCGCTCGCCGTCCAGGCCGTAGCGCCGCGAGTACTCGCGCTCGGTCGGGAAGAAGGCGGCGTTCATCCGCTCGCGCTGGACGCGCAGCATCATCACGGCGTCGGACTTGGTCAGGGTGGAGTCCAGGTCGTACGAGACGTGGCAGGGCCAGGTCTCCACGCCGACCGGCACGAGGGTCGGCGGGGCGACGAGGGTGACCTCGGCGCCGAGGGTGTGCAGCAGGTCGACGTTGGAGCGGGCGACCCGGCTGTGCAGGATGTCGCCGACGATCGTGATGCGCCGGCCCGCCAGGTCCTGGCCGAGGCCGAGGTCCCTGCCGACGAGGCGGCGGCGCATGGTGAAGGCGTCGAGCAGGGCCTGGGTGGGGTGCTGGTGGGTACCGTCGCCTGCGTTGATGACGGGGGCGTCGATCCAGCCGGAGTTGGCGAGGCGGTAGGGGGCGCCGGACGCGCCGTGCCGGATGACGACGGCGTCGACGCCCATCGCCTCCAGCGTCTGCGCGGTGTCCTTCAGGGACTCCCCCTTGGAGACGCTCGAACCCTTGGCCGCGAAGTTGATGACGTCGGCGGAGAGCCGCTTCTCCGCCGCCTCGAAGGAGATCCGGGTCCGGGTGGAGTCCTCGAAGAAGAGGTTGCAGACGGTACGGCCGCGCAGGGCGGGCAGCTTCTTGATCGGCCGGTCGGCGACCCGGGCCATTTCCTCCGCGGTGTCGAGGATGAGGACGGCTTCGTCGCGCGTGAGATCGGCGGCCGAGATGAGGTGGCGCATCATCAGGGGGTTTCTCCAGGTCTGTGGAGGTTTTCGAGACATGCGGGCGCACGGAGGTGCACGCCGTACGAAGGGGTGGGACGTACGGGTGCTACCGCTCGCCGGCCGGAGCGGTCTCGCGCACGCCGAGCAGCACGGTGTCGCGACCGTCCTCCTCGTCGAGCAGGACCTTGACCGTCTCGCGCAGGGACGTGGGGAGGTTCTTGCCGACGTAGTCGGCGCGGATGGGCAGCTCGCGGTGGCCGCGGTCGACCAGGACGGCGAGCTGCACGGCCCGGGGGCGGCCGAGGTCGCCGAGGGCGTCCAGGGCGGCCCGGATGGTGCGGCCGGAGAAGAGGACGTCGTCGACGAGAACGACGAGACGGCCGTCGATGCCGTCGCCGGGGATCTCGGTGCGGGCCAGCGCGCGGGCGGGCTTGAGCCGCAGGTCGTCCCGGTACATGGTGATGTCGAGCGAGCCGACCGGGATCTTCCGGCCGGTGATGGTCTCGAGCTTTTCGGCCAGCCGGCGGGCCAGGCAGACACCGCGGGTGGGGATGCCGAGGAGGACCACGTCGTCGGCGCCCTTGGCGCGCTCGACGATCTCGTGGGCGATACGGGTCAGTACCCGCGCGATGTCGGGGCCCTCGAGAACGGGCCGGGCGGCATCGGAACTGCTGGAAGCGTCCATGAAAAAGGACCTCCTTCTCCGCCTCACGGGACGGACCTTAAAGGACGTCGGAATTGCGCCCTCCACGTTACCAGGGCTTGATGGGTGTACTGATCCGGGTCCACCGGCCGCCGGCCGAAACCGGTCCGGACCATTCGGCTTGACTCATCCAAGTCACGCTGCGTAACCTCACAGTGAGTTACCAGTCGCGCGGCGGAGCCGCACGTTGTCACAGCGTCCGGGGAGCTATATGTCCAGCGAATACGCAAAGCAGCTCGGGGCCAAGCTCCGCGCCATCCGCACCCAGCAGGGACTGTCCCTCCATGGCGTGGAAGAGAAGTCCCAGGGCCGCTGGAAGGCCGTGGTGGTCGGCTCGTACGAGCGCGGCGACCGCGCCGTGACCGTGCAGCGCCTCGCCGAGCTGGCGGACTTCTACGGCGTCCCGGTCCAGGAGCTGCTCCCGGGCACGACGCCGGGCGGGGCCGCCGAGCCGCCGCCGAAGCTCGTCCTGGACCTGGAGCGCCTGGCGCACGTCCCCCAGGAGAAGGCGGGCCCCCTCCAGCGGTACGCGGCGACGATCCAGTCGCAGCGCGGCGACTACAACGGCAAGGTGCTGTCGATCCGCCAGGACGACCTGCGCACGCTCGCCGTGATCTACGACCAGTCGCCGTCGGTCCTGACCGAGCAGCTCATCAGCTGGGGCGTGCTGGACGCGGACGCGCGTCGCGCGGTGGCGCACGACGAGGGCTGACGCCCGGCTGTACGCCTGAACTGAAAAAACGTCACGCCGCGGAGGGCGGGACCCGTTCGCACCGGTCCCGCCCTCTGTCGTACCACCGGTACTGGGACCTGCCAAGCGCTTGGAGGCACCGGACGTGGGTGGGCGAACGCGACGGGCCCGGTCCGGAAGACGGTGCGTCTTCCGGACCGGGCCCGTCGAAACCGGAGCGGCGCCGCGTCAGTCGCGGCGCAGGCTCGGCTTGAGGTCCTTGAAACGGCCGAGCATGCCGTTCACGAACGCCGGGGACTCGTCCGTGGAGAACTCCTTGGCGAGCTGAACCGCCTCGTCGATGACGACCGCGTCCGGAGTCTCGTCCTTCCAGACGAGCTCGTAGGCCCCGAGCCGGAGGATGTTCCGGTCGACGACCGGCATGCGGTCGATCGTCCAGCCGACGGCGTAGGTGGCGATGAGATCGTCGATACGGTCCGCGTACTGCGCGTACCCCTCGACGAGGTCCATCGTGTACTCGGCGACCGGCGGCTGCCGCTCGTCGGTACGGGCGTGCCGGACCCAGTCCGCGAGGACCGTCTGCACGGTCGCCCCGCGCTGGTCGGCCTCGAAGAGGATCTGGAAGGCACGCTTGCGGGCCTTGTTACGGGCAGCCACGGTTAGCTGTTCACCCTGCCGAGGTAGTCGCCGGAACGGGTGTCGACCTTGATCTTCTCGCCCGTCGTGATGAAGAGCGGGACCTGGATCTCGTAGCCGGTCTCCAGGGTGGCGGGCTTGGAGCCACCGGTGGAACGGTCGCCCTGCACACCGGGGTCGGTGTGCTGGATGGTGAGCTCGACGGCGGCCGGCAGCTCGACGTAGAGCACCTCGCCCTCGTGCTGGGCGACGCTGGCGGTGAAGCCCTCGATGAGGAAGTTCGCGGTGTCTCCGACCTGCTTGCGGTCGACCATCAGCTGGTCGTACGTCTGCATGTCCATGAAGACGAAGTACTCGCCGTCCATGTAGGAGAACTGCATGTCGCGCCGGTCGACGGTGGCCGTCTCGACCTTCACGCCGGCGTTGAAGGTCTTGTCGACGACCTTGCCGGAGAGCACGTTCTTGAGCTTGGTGCGCACGAAGGCCGGGCCCTTGCCGGGCTTGACGTGCTGGAACTCGACGACGGACCAGAGCTGGCCTCCGTCGAGCTTGAGCACCATGCCGTTCTTGAGGTCGTTCGTGGAAGCCACGGTTGCGGAATCTCCTGGACTGACGCTGGGTGGACGACCAAGGCGTTCGCACCGCAGCTCCGCTACAGCGCGAGCAGCTCCTTGGTCGTGATGGTGAGTAGCTCGGGTCCGCCGTCCGCCTCCTGGCGCACGACGAGCGTGTCATCGATCCGGACCCCGCCCCGGCCCGGGAGGTGGACCCCCGGTTCGACGGTGACCGGCACACAAGCGTCCAGTTTACCCATGGCCGCAGGGGCCAGCTGCGGGTCCTCGTCGATTTCGAGTCCGACACCGTGGCCGGTACGCGGCGCGAGGTCCTCCCCGTGGCCCGCGGCGTCCAGGATCTGCCGGGCCGCGTGGTCGACCTCGCGGTACGCGGTACCGGGCAGCAGAGCCTCCCGGCCGGCCCGCTGAGCGGCGAAGACGAGATCGTAGAGCTCGATCTGCCAGTCCGCCGGGGACGTGCCGATCACAAAGGTACGGCCGATCTCGCAGCGGTAGCCGCGGTAGTTCGCGCCGAGGCTCACGGAGAGGAAATCTCCCTCCTCGACCCGGCGGTCGCCCGGGCGGTGGCCCACGAGGCCCGAGTTCGGGCCGGTGGCGACGGAGGTCGGGAACGCGGGGCCGTCGGCGCCGTGGTCAACGAGCCGGCGCTCCAGCTCGAGCGCGAGATGCCGCTCGGTGCGGCCCACGAGGATGGACTCGAGCAGTTCGCCCAGCGCCTGGTCGGTGATCTCCGCCGCGATGCGCAGGCAGGCGATCTCGTCCTCGTCCTTGACGATCCGCTGCTGCTCGACCGCGAGCCCGAGATCGGCGAGGCGCAGCCGGGGCGCGACGGAGCGGAGCGCGCGGTGTCTGGTGACCGTCAGATGGTGCTCCTCGACCGCGAGGGACTCCACGCCGTCCGTGCGGGCCAGCTCCGCGGCCGCGACGGCGGCGTCGCCGGCGGACGTCGGCAGGGCGACAAGGCGCAGCCCGTCGTCCGGGCGGCCATCGGCGCCGGCGGTGGCGGCGGGCGTGCGTGGACAGAGCAGCACGTCGTCGCCGGGCGCGAGAAGCAGTACGGCGCCGGGCGGGGCGCCGCCCGCGAGATAGCGGACGTTGGCGGGCCGGGAGATCAGGGCTGCCGCGCTGCCGGTCGCGGCACACCGGTCCCGCAGCCGGCCGCGACGGACCCCATACACCTCAGACATTCTCCGAGCGTACGAGTGCGGGGGGCCGGGGGCCCGGTGACACGGCCGAGCGGGTCCGCGCGTCGGGCTGTTCCCCCACCGGGGGGCTGCCCGGGGGCTCCGCCCCCGCACACCCGCACCTCAATCGCCGGCGAGGCTGGGTATGGCGGCCCTGTCGGGGCTCCGCCCCGAACCCGGCGCCTCAAACTCCCCCTACGGCCTGGCGGCCGTGGGAGGTGCCCCCAGCGGGGCTGGATGTGCCCTGTTCCGTGCCGGATCCCGCGGCTTGAGCACCCGGCGGGGCTGAAACTTGCCGGTCCTGTCGGGGCTCCGCCTCGAACCCCGCGCCTCAAACGCCGGCGAGGCTGATTTCGCGGAGCGAAATCCAGCCCGGCCTGGGGGTACTCCCCCTACGCCTGGCGGTGTGGGAGGTGCCCCCACCCGCGGCCGCCAGGCCGTAGGGGGAGTTTGAGCCCGCCGCGCGAAGCGTGGTACCGGGTCCGGGCGAAGCCCGAGCCCGCCGCCCGGAGGGCGGCACGGGGCCCGGGGCCTGCCCCCACGCGGCGGAGCAGCACATCCGGTACAGCGGGAAGGGGCGGGGTGGGGAAAACTCCGGCTCGCTACCAGGTCGGAGGGCTGGCGATCGCGCGGGCCAGGACGTCGTCCAGGACGCGCGCCGTCGTCTCGACGTCGTACTTGGAGTTGTCGATGATCGGCAGGCCCGACCCGTACCAGCCCGCCATCCGCCCGTGGATCCCGGCGACCTCCTCGTCGGACAGGCGCCGGTTGCCGCTCCGCTCCGCGTTGCGTTCGAGGACGATCTCGAGGCCCGGCAGGAGGACCACGGGCAGCAGGCCGGGGCCGACGTGGCGCTTCCAGCCGCCGAGGCCGACGGCGGGGCGGTCGGGGAAGACGGCGTCGTCGAGGATGCAGGAGATGCCGTTCGCCAGGAAGTTCCGGGCGGCGAAGCCGCAGGTGCGGCGGGCGAGGCGGTACTGGGCCTCGGAGTTGTCGTTCCAGCCCGACTGGGGGTCGGCGAAGCCGGAGCAGACCCATTCCCGTACGTCGTCGAGGCTGATGTGCGCCGTGGGCACCCGCCGGGTGTTGGCCCAGTGGCGGGCCACCGTGGTCTTGCCCGCGCCGGCCGGTCCGATGAGGAGGACCGCCAGCATGGCCGCGCCGGTGCCGCTGTCCGCCGGGGGCGGCGCGGGTATGGGGACGGGCCCGCCGGGCGGGAGCTGGATGTGGCCGGTCGACTCATGGGCGGGCTGCGCCGGCCCGGCCCAGCCCGGCGCGGGCGGTCCCGCGGGGGGCGGCGGGGGCAGTCCCGGGCCGGGGCCCGGGTGCTGTGCGCTGTGTATCCATCCGGCCGGTCCCTGCCCCGGTCCGTGGGGCGGCGGCAGCGGAGCCCCCACTGCGTGCTGCATCCGGTGCCACTCCGTCTCGTGCGACTGACGTTGGATCGAATCGAACGGCCGGAGGCCGTCGTGCTACCGAACGGTACCTTCCTGGCGCCGTTCGGACGTGCCGTCGGCCCGGCCGCCGTAGCGTCAACGGCCGGGAACGGCGTGAAGTGCCCTGTGCGGAGGCGGCACGGCACCGGGCGGCACGTCAGCCGCCGAGTTCCTCCGCGAGCGCGCGCAGCGCGAGGCGGTAGGAGCCGATACCGAAGCCGGCGACCGTGCCGCTGGCCACCGCCGCGACGACCGAGGTGTGGCGGAAGGCCTCGCGGGTGTACGGGTTGGAGATGTGGACCTCGATGAGCGGGGCCGTGCGCTGGGCGGCGGCGTCGCGCATCCCGTACGAATAGTGCGTGAAGGCGCCGGGGTTGAGAACGACCGGAAGCGAGGCGTCCGCCGCTTCGTGGAGCCAGCGGATCATCTCGCCCTCGTCGTTCGTCTCCCGCACGTCCACGTCGAAGCCGAGCTCCTTGCCCAGGGCCTGGCAGGTGTCGACCAGGCCGGCGTAGGAGGTCGCGCCGTAGACGTCGGGCTCGCGGGAGCCGAGGCGGCCGAGGTTCGGCCCGTTGAGCACCAGGACCCTGCGGCTCACGCCGAGACCTCCCCGTAGGCCGCGAGCAGGACCGCCGGGTCGGGGCCCTCCAGCACGGTCGGCTTGCCGAGGCCGTCGAGCACGACGAAGCGCAGCACGTTGCCGCGGGACTTCTTGTCGACCTTCATGGTCTCCAGCAGCTTGGGCCACTGGTCACCGCGGTAGGTGAGCGGCAGGCCCACGGATTCGAGGACGCTGCGGTGCCGGTCGGCGGTGGCGTCGTCCAACCGCCCGGCCAGGCGGCCGAGTTCGGCGGCGAAGACCATGCCGACGGAGACGGCGGCGCCGTGCCGCCACTTGTAGCGCTCGTTCTTCTCGATGGCGTGGGCGAGGGTGTGCCCGTAGTTGAGGATCTCGCGGAGGCCGGCCTCCTTCAGGTCGCTGGAGACGACGTCGGCCTTGACCTGGATGGAGCGCACGATCAGCTCGGCGGTGTGCGGCCCCGCGGGCGTACGGGCGCCCTGCGGGTCGGCCTCGACGAGGTCGAGGATGACCGGGTCGGCGATGAAGCCGGCCTTGATGATCTCCGCCATGCCGCTGACGTAGTCGTTGACCGGCAGCGAGTCCAGCGCGGCCAGGTCGCACAGCACACCGGCCGGCGGGTGGAACGCACCGACGAGGTTCTTGCCCTCGGCGGTGTTGATGCCGGTCTTGCCGCCGACGGCCGCGTCGACCATGGCGAGCACGGTGGTGGGCACGGCGATCCAGCGCACGCCGCGCAGCCAGGTCGCCGCGACGAAGCCCGCGAGGTCGGTCGTCGCGCCGCCGCCGACGCCGACGATGACGTCGGTGCGGGTGAAACCGGTCTGGCCGAGAGCCTTCCAGCAGTAGGCGGCGACCTCGGCGGTCTTGGCCTCCTCCGCGTTCGGCACCTGGATCGCGACGGCCTCGTAGCCCTGGTCCGCGATGTCGGCACGCAGCGCCTCACCGGTCTCCGCGAGCGCCTCCGGGTGGATGACGGCCACCCGCCGGGCGCGCGTCCCGATCAGGCCCGGCAGTTCGCCGAGCAGCTGCCGGCCGACCAGCACCTCGTACGGGTCGGAGCCGGCCGTGCCGCCGACCTGGATACGGGTCATTGCCTGCTCAGTCATGCGTCCTTCAGCTCCAGTGCGTCGAGGACCGCCTGCGCGACCTCTTCGGGGGTGCGGTCGTCGGTTGCCACGACCACGCGGGCCACTTCGGTGTAGAGGTGGCGGCGGGCGTCCATCAGCTCGCGCCACTGGCGGCGCGGGTTGACGGCGAGCAGCGGCCTGGCGGCGTTGAGGCCGACGCGCCTCACCGCCTCCTCCACGTCCATCGACAGGTAGACGACGGGCAGGCCGGCGAGCAGTTCGCGCGTCCCGTCGTCGAGGATCGCGCCGCCGCCGAGGGCGAGCACGCCCGTGTGCTCGGCGACGGCCTTGCGCACGGCCGCGCGTTCGAGGGCGCGGAAGTGGTCCTCGCCGTCCTCGACGAAGATGTCCGAGATCTCGCGTCCCTCGGCGGCGACGATGTCCGCGTCGGTGTCCCGGAAGGCCGTGCCCAGCCGGTCGGCGAGCAGCTCGCCGACCGTGGACTTGCCCGAGCCCATCGGCCCGATCAGGACGATCTGGGGGGCGCTCACCGGATGTGGAGGTTGTCGAGGTACGCGCGGACGTTGCGGCGGGTCTCGGTGACGCTGTCGCCGCCGAACTTCTCGGCGACCGCGTCCGCGAGGACGAGGGCCACCATCGCCTCCGCCACGATGCCCGCGGCGGGCACGGCGCAGACGTCGGAACGCTGGTGGTGGGCCGCCGCGGCCTCGCCCGTCTCGACGTCGATGGTCTTCAGCGCGCGCGGCACGGTCGCGATCGGCTTCATCGCGGCGCGCACGCGCAGCAGTTCACCGGTGGACATGCCGCCCTCCGTGCCGCCGGAGCGGCCGGTGGTGCGGCGGATCCCCTCGTCGGTGGAGACGATCTCGTCGTGCGCCTGGGAGCCGGGCACGCGGGCCAGCTCGAAGCCGTCGCCGACCTCGACGCCCTTGATGGCCTGGATGCCCATGAGCGCGGCCGCGAGGCGCGCGTCGAGCCTGCGGTCCCAGTGGACGTGCGAGCCGAGGCCGACGGGCACGTTGTACGCCAGGACCTCGACCACGCCGCCGAGGGTGTCGCCGTCCTTGTGGGCCTGGTCGATCTCGGCGACCATCGCCTTGCTCGCGTCGGCGTCGAGGCAGCGCACCGGGTCGGCGTCGAGGCGTTCCTCGTCGGCGGGGACGGGGAGCACCCCGTACGGGGCCCTGGCCTTGGCCAGCTCCACCACGTGGGAGACGATCTCGATGCCCGTCGTCTCCTTCAGGTACGACCGGGCCACCGCGCCGAGTGCGACCCGCGCGGCGGTCTCCCGGGCGCTCGCGCGCTCCAGGATCGGGCGGGCCTCGTCCAGCGCGTACTTCTGCATGCCGGCGAGGTCGGCGTGGCCGGGCCGGGGCCGGGTCAGCGGCGCGTTACGGGCCAGCTGGGCCAGCTCTTCGGGGTCGACGGGGTCGGCCGCCATGACCTTCTCCCACTTCGGCCACTCGGTGTTGCCGACCATGACGGCCACCGGCGAGCCCATGGTCAGACCGTGGCGCACCCCGCCGATGAAGGTGACCTCGTCACGCTCGAACTTCATCCGGGCGCCGCGCCCGTAGCCGAGGCGCCGCCGGGCGAGATGGTCCGCCACCATGTCGGTGGTGATCGGCACACCGGCGGGAAGACCCTCCAGCGTCGCCACCAGTGCGGGTCCGTGCGACTCGCCCGCGGTCAGCCAACGCAACCTGCTCAACGGTGCTCCTCATGCTCGCGCCTCGAACTGCGACGGCGCGACCGGGTGCGCGGCCCTGGCCCGCCTGATCCGATCCTCCCACGTCCGGGGCCGCCGTTCGGCCGCCGGTCCAGCAGGCGGACGGCCTGTGCAATCCGGTCAGTCGCCGTCCCGGCGCTGCTGAGGGGCGTACGCGCCGAGGAAGTCGGCCCCGCTGGGCGGGTGCGGGGCGGGCGGGGCGGCGGCGGGGGCGTACGGCCCGAGGTGGTCGGCACCGCCCCCCTGACCGGCCGGCGGCGGGGGGACGGGCTGCGGGGGCCGGGCGGCCCGGCGTCGGGCGATCTTGCGCCGGATCGACTGGATCCAGCCGAACAGGACCGCCGCGAGGAGCAGGCACAGCAGCGGGATCTCCAGCCAGTCCGGCAGGAACTGGATGAGTCCTTCGAAGACGTTCTTCAGGATCGACGCCTGCGGCTGACCGGTTTCCATGACTGCTCTCCCCCAGTGTTCTGTCGGAACCAGAGGAAGATCCTAACGAGTGGCGAGCGCGTGTTCGCCCGCGGTCCGCATCTCGTGCAGCGGCGCCGGTGAGCGGCCCGTCATCTGCTCGACCTGGAACACCGCCTGGTGTACGAGGAGGTCGAGTCCGCCGACGACCCCGCCGCCGTTGCGGGACCAGGCCGCGGCCAGGGCCGTCGGCCACGGGTCGTACACCACGTCGAAGAGCGTGCCCGGGGTGGCGGGCACGTCGGTCGCGAGGGCGTCCGTCGTGCCGGCGGGCGTCGTGGCGACGACGAGAGGGGCGCGCAGGGCGTGGGCCGCGTCCGCCCAGTCCGCGGTGCGCACGTCGACCCCGAGGCGCTCGCCCCAGCCGCGCATCTCGGCGGCCCGGGCCTCGCTGCGCACGTACGCGGTGACGGGGCCGGTGCAGACGCGGGCGAGGGCGGCGAGCGCGGAGGACGCGGTCGCGCCGGCGCCGAGGACGGCGGCGGAGTCGACCTTCTCGACGCCGCGTTCCCGCAGCGCCGCGACCATCCCGGGGATGTCGGTGTTGTCGCCCAGCCGGCGGCCGTCCTCGGTGAACACCACCGTGTTGACGGCCTCGACGGCGGCCGCCGTGTCACTGATCCCGTCGAGCAGCGGGATGATCGCCCGCTTCAGCGGCATGGTCAGCGACAGACCGGCCCAGGACGCGTCCAGCCCGGCGACGAACCCCGGCAGCGCCGCCTCGTCGACCTCGAACCGGTCGTAGGACCAGTCGGTCAGGCCGAGCGCGGCGTAGGCGGCGCGGTGCAGCACCGGGGAGAGGGAGTGCGCGATGGGCGATCCGAGGACCGCCGCGCGGTGACGGGAAGACGACATCAGTTGCCCCGCGAGTCGTTGAACTTGTCCACCAGCTTCTGGTGCTCGGCGAGCGTCTTCGCGAACTCGGTCTTGTTCATGCCGTCCGTCGCCACGAAGTACAGCCAGCCGTCGTCCGTCGGGTTGAGGGCGGCGGTCAGCGCCTCGTTGCCCGGGTTGCTGATCGGCCCCGGTGTCAGGCCCTTCTGGGTGTACGTGTTGTACGGGTCCTGATTGCTGTTGATCTCGTCCTCTGAGATGTCGATCTCGCTCTGGCCCATGAGGTAGTTGAACGCCGAGTCGAACTGGAGCTTCTGGTTCGTCTCGGTGTTGGAGGGCTTGAGACGGTTGTAGATGACTTCGGACATCTTGCGGAAGTCGTCGTGCGTCTTGCCCTCGACCTGGACCAGGCTGGCGAGGGTGAGCAGCTCCCAGGGACTCTCGAGGCCGAGTCCCTCGGCCTTCGACTCGAGACCGGCCTTCTCGTACTCCGCGTTGGCGCGCGCGACCATCTTCTTGAGGACCGACTCGGGCTTGTCGCCCTTGGAGACGGGGTACGCGGCGGGGAAGAGGAAGCCTTCCAGGGGGTCCTTGACATCCTTGTGGTTCTTGGCCCAGTCGGGCAGGCCGAGGCTGTCCGCCTTCTCCTCCGCGACCTTCTCGGTGGTGCCCGCCTTGAGTCCGAGGCGCTTGTCGATCAGCTCGTAGACCTTCGCGTTCCGCCAGCCCTCGGCAGTGATCAGGTTGTTGTGGCTGGCCGGGTCCAGCATCGACTCGACCGCGCTCTTCGCCGACTGCTCCTTCTTCAGGAGGTAGACGCCGTCCTGGATGCTGCCGCCCTTGGGATTCTTGGTCTGGGCGGACACGAAGGCGTCGACGCTCTTGACCACACCGTGCTGCTTGAGGATGTTGCCGATCTCGCTGCCGGTGGCGCCCTTCGGGATCGTCACCTCGACGGTGGTGGCGATGCCGGTGCCCTGGAAGTCCTCGGGCTCCCCGAACTGGTCCTGGAAGAAGGTGTATCCGTAGTAGCCGACGGCCCCGAGGCCGCCCAGCAGGACCGTGGCGACCACCAGGCAGGCGACGCCGTTGCGGCCGCCCTTCTTCTTGCTCTTCCCGTTGCCGCGCCGGTCACGGCCGCCGCCCCCTCGCGGGTCGCGGGAGTCGTCGTCGTAGTCGTCACGGCCGGCGTCGTCGGCGTCGGCGTCGTTGCCGGTGAAGAAGGGGTGAGTCTCCTCCTTCTGGGCCTCGGCCTCCCAGTCGGTGGCCGGTTCCGGCTCGGCCCGGCGCCGGCCCGGGGGCTGCGGCGGCGGATACGCCTCGGGCGTGCCGTAGTAGTCGCCCTGCTGCTGCGGGGCGTAGCCGGCCGGCTGGCCGCCGTACGTGGCCGACGGGTCGTCGCCGTACGGCACCGCCTGCTGCTGCCCGGTCTCCCAGCCGCCGTTGTACTGCTGCTGCTGGTACGAGTCCTGGTACTGCTGCTGGCCGCCGGGCTGCTGGTACGGGTCCTGGTACTCCCGGCCGGCCTGCTGCTGGCCGCCGTACTGCTGGCCGCCCTGCTGGTTCCCGTACTGCTGCTGGTCGCCGTACTGCTCCTGCGCGTACTGGCCCTGGGTGTACTGCTCCTGCGCGTACTGCTCCCGGGTGTACTGGCCCTGCGCGTACTGCTCCTGCGGATAGGCATCCTGCTGCTGTCCCTGTTGCGGGTACTGCTGCTGGTCATGGTCGCCGTACTGAGAGTGACCGGCCGTGGGCTGCTGTCCCCCCCATCCCTGGTCCCCGTAGTAGGGGTCCTCGGGACGCCACGGTTCGGAGCCGGGGCCCCGGCCATACTCAGTCATCGATCCCCTAGGGCCGCGAGACGGCGCGAAACGATCCGCCTCTTCTCTGTGCGGCGACTGTTCGAACACCGCCGCATCGCGCGGAACGTTACCGTATCGCGATCAGACAATCGGTTCGACGCCTTCTCCCGGGGCAGTGCCTGACGCCCGTTCGGACTCCAGAGCGTTCTGAAGGATCACCACAGCGGCAGCCTGGTCGATGAAGGACCGGCCCTTTTTGGACTTCACGCCCGAAGCGCGCAGGCCCTGAGTGGCCGTCACTGTGGTCATCCTCTCGTCGACCAGTCGCACCGGCACCGGTTTGACGCCCTGGGCGAGCGTCCGGGCAAAGCCACGGATCTTCTTCGCCGCCGGCCCTTCCCGCCCGCTGAGCGAGCGGGGCAGGCCGACCACGATCTCGATCGGCTCGTACTCCTCGACCAGTTGGCGCAGCCGCCGGTGGGCGGCCGGGACGTCGCGTCCCGGCACGGTCTCCACCGGGGTGGCGAGGAGCCCGTCGGGGTCACACGAGGCGACCCCGATCCGGGCGTCCCCGACGTCGATCGCGAGTCGGCGTCCGCGGCGCATCTGCGGCCTGTCCTCGGTCACGCGGTCTCGGCGACGAGGCGCTCGACGGCGGCCACGGCGTCGCCGATGGCGTCCGGGTTCTGGCCGCCGCCCTGGGCGACGTCCGGCTTGCCGCCGCCGCCGCCGCCGAGGGTCTTGGCGGCGGTGCGGACCAGGTCGCCGGCCTTGAGACCGCGCTCGCGGGCGGCCTCGTTGGTGGCGATGACGGTCAGCGGACGCCCGTTGGCGGTGGTGAACACGGCGACGACGGCCGGGCGGTCGCCCGGGATGCGACCGCGCACGTCGAGCACCAGCTTGCGCAGGTCGTCGGCGGACGTGCCGTCCGGGACCGTGCCCGTGACCAGGGCGACGCCGCGGACGTCCTTGGCACCCTGGGCGAGACCGGCGGCGGCGCCGAGCACCTTCTCCGCCCGGAACTTCTCGATCTCCTTCTCGGCGTCCTTCAGCTTGCCGAGCATGGCGGCGATCTTCTCCGGCAGCTCCTCGGAGCGGCCCTTGACCAGCTCCTGGAGCTGGGCGACGACCGTGTGCTCCTTGGCCAGGAAGTTGTACGCGTCGACACCGACGAGGGCCTCGACGCGGCGGACGCCGGAGCCGATGGACGACTCGCCGAGCAGCTTCACCAGGCCCAGCTGGGCGGTGTTGTGGACGTGCGTGCCGCCGCACAGCTCCTTGGAGAAGTCGCCGATGGTCACGACGCGCACCCGCTCGCCGTACTTCTCGCCGAACTCGGCGATGGCGCCCTGCTTCCGGGCCTCGTCGATGCCCATGACCTCGGCGTGCACGTCGAGTTCGCGGGCGAGGATCTCGTTGATCTTCTGCTCGACGTCGGTGAGGACCGTGCCGGGGACGGCGTTCGGCGAGCCGAAGTCGAAGCGGAAGCGGCCCGGGGAGTTCTCCGAGCCGGCCTGGGCGGCCGTCGGCCCGAGGGCGTCGCGCAGCGCCTGGTGGGTGAGGTGGGTGGCGCTGTGGGCGCGGGCGATGGCCCGGCGGCGGCGTACGTCGATGGCGGCGTACGCGGAGGCGCCGACGGTGACCTCGCCGACCTGGACGACGCCCTTGTGGACGCTGACGCCCGGTACCGGTTGCTGCACGTCGCGGACCTGGATCACGGCGCCCGAGTGGAGCCTGATCCGGCCCTGGTCGGCGAGTTGGCCGCCGCCCTCGGCATAGAACGGGGTGCGGTCGAGGACGACCTCGACCTCGTCGCCCTCGGAGGCGGCCGGGGAGGAGACGCCGTCGACCAGCAGGCCGACGACGGTGGACTCGCCCTCGGTGGAGGTGTAGCCGGTGAACTCGGTGTTGCCGGAGGCGTCGGCGACCTCGCGGTAGGCGGAGAGGTTGGCGTGGCCGGTCTTCTTGGCCCTGGCGTCGGCCTTGGCCCGGTCCCGCTGCTCCTTCATCAGGCGGCGGAAGCCGTCCTCGTCCACGGACAGGCCCTGCTCGGCGGCCATCTCGAGGGTGAGGTCGATCGGGAAGCCCCAGGTGTCGTGGAGCAGGAACGCCTTGTCGCCGGAGAGGACGGTGCCGCCCTTGGCCTTGGTCTCGGTGACGGCGGTGTCGAGGATGTTGGTGCCGCCCTTGATGGCCTTGAGGAACGCGGCCTCCTCGGCGAGGGCGACGGTCTCGATCCGCTTGCGGTCGGTGATCAGCTCCGGGTACTGCTGCCCCATGGTGTCGACCACGACGTCGACGAGGTCCTTGACGACCGGGCCGGTGGCGCCCATGAGGCGCATGTTGCGGATGGCGCGGCGCATGATGCGGCGCAGCACATAACCGCGGCCCTCGTTGCCGGGGGTGACGCCGTCGCCGATGAGCATCGTGGACGTGCGGATGTGGTCGGCGACCACGCGCAGGGAGACGTCGGAGCCGTGGTCGGCGCTGTAGCGGACGCCGGTCAGCTCGGTGGCCTTGTCCATGACGACGCGCAGGGTGTCGGTCTCGTACATGTTCTGCACGCCCTGCAGGATCATGGCGAGGCGCTCGAGACCGAGACCGGTGTCGATGTTCTTGCTGGGCAGGTCGCCGAGGATGGGGAAGTCGTCCTTGCCCTCGCCGGCGCCGCGCTCGTACTGCATGAAGACCAGGTTCCAGATCTCCACGTAGCGCTCGTCGTTGACGGCGGGGCCGCCCTCTTCGCCGAACTCCGGACCGCGGTCGTAGTTGATCTCGGAGCACGGGCCGCAGGGGCCGGGGACGCCCATGGACCAGTAGTTGTCGGCCTTGCCCAGGCGCTGGATGCGCTCGGCCGGGACGCCGACCTCCTCGCGCCAGATCCGCTCGGCCTCGTCGTCGTCCAGATAGACGGTGATCCAGAGCTTCTCGGGCTCCAGGCCGTAACCACCCTTGTCCTGGGGGCTGGTGAGCAGCTCCCAGGCGTACTTGATGGCGCCTTCCTTGAAGTAGTCGCCGAAGGAGAAGTTGCCGCACATCTGGAAGAACGTGCCGTGCCGGGTGGTCTTGCCGACCTCTTCGATGTCCGGCGTGCGCACGCACTTCTGCACGCTGGTCACGCGCGGGGCGGGCGGCTTGACCTCACCCAGGAAGTACGGCTTGAAGGGGACCATGCCCGCGGGAACGAGGAGCAGAGTCGGGTCGTCCGCGATGACCGACGCCGAAGGGACGACGGTGTGCCCGCGCTCCTCGAAGAAGCTCAGCCAGCGGCGGCGGATTTCAGCCGACTCCATCAGTGGTCCTCATTCCGGTTGTACGTGTGCTCGTCGTACGGCTCTTCGCCGTGCGAGGGCTCGGTGTTCGAGCGCCTGTCGTGCTTGGCAGGCTTGTGGTGTGACGTCTTGCTGTGCAGGTAGGTGATCTGCGCGGGCTCACCCCGCCCGATCGCCGACTTGCCCCGCTGTGCCGGCAGCCCGGGCTCCACGGGCGCGCGCAGCCCCAGCACCTCGGCGAGTTCGTCCTCACGCTGGACCATGCCCGACCTGACGTCGAGGGCGAAGTCCTTGAGCCGGTGGCCGGCGTCGACCGCCTTGTTCGCGGCCTGCGCGGCGAGGCTCTCCGGGGTGAGCTGCTTGAGCTTACGGTTGACCTTGGTGGTGGCCCACACACCGGCTGCCGCGCCGGCGGTGAACCAGAACGTGCGGCGGAACATGCCTCAGCCCTTCCGGTCCTTGCGCCGGGCACCCGGCACGGTACGGCCGACGATCACAGAGCGGCGCGACGGCCTGGCCGGCTTGTCGTCGTCCTTGCGGCTCATGGCGCGGCGGACGCCGTATCCGAACGCGGCGACCTTGACCAGCGGGCCGCCGAAGGTGGAGGCGACCGTCGTGGAGAGCGCGGAGGCGTTGGAGGTGACCTCCTGGACGTCCGTCGCGATGGCGTCCACCCGTTCGAGCTGGGTCTGCGCGGAGCGGACCGTCGCCGAGGCGTCGGCCAGCAGGGGCACGGCCTGTTCGGTCACGTCCGCCACGAGTTCGGTGGTCGCCCTGAGCGTCTGGGCCAGCCTCACCAGCACCACGGCGAGGAAGGAGACCAAGATCGCCCAGAAGACGGCCACCAGAATCCCGGCAACCTCTCCACCGGTCACTGCGCACCGCTCTCTGCTCGTCTTCGGGTACTCGGGAAATCGTCCTCCGAGCCTATCGCGCCCTCGACGGCGGGCCGTACCGCATTACCGGTGCACAGGGGAGAGTCGCCCCGGACCGATTGTACCCAGTGCTTACGCCTGAGTACGCTGCGTGTTCTATGCGACGCCGTCATCACAGTCTTCCCGCGGAACTGAACCGCTTCATGGGCCGCAGCCGCGAGTTGACCGCGCTCTTCGGAGCCCTCGACGACTCCCGGCTGGTCACCGTCGTCGGAGTGGGCGGCGTAGGCAAGTCACGCCTGGTCTCGCACGCCGCGGCGGCTCTGCAGAATCGGTACGCCGACGGGGTCCGGCTCTGCGAGCTGTCGCCGCTGCGCGACCCCGGCCTGCTCACCCACGCCCTCGCCGAGTCCCTCGGCATCACCGACCACACCAGCCGGCCACCGCGCGACGTCCTGCTGGACGAACTCTCCGACAGCGGCCTGCTGCTCGTGCTGGACGGCTTCGAGCATCTCGTCGAGGAGTGCGCGGAGCTCGTGGGCGACCTGCTGCGCCACGCGCCCGGCGTGCGGGTGCTCGCGGCGGGCCGCAGACGGCTGCGGCTCGACGGGGAGCAGGTCTTCGAACTGGACCCGATGTCCGAGGACGACGCCGTGGAGCTCTTCAGGGCCCGCGCCGCGGCGGTGGCGCCGGGCTTCGAGGGCGTCGATCCCGACCCGGACCCGGTACGCGAACTGTGCCGCCGGCTCGAGGGCATCCCGCTGGCACTCGAACTCGCCGCCGGGCGCATGCCCGCGCTCTGCGTCGACCAGCTGCTGCGCCGGCTCGACGACCGTTTCGACGTGCTCACCGGCGGCTGCCGGAGCGCGCTGCCGCGCCACCAAACCCTGCGCACCGCCATCGGCTGGAGCCATGAACTCTGCACGCCCCAGGAGCGGCTGCTGTGGGCGCGGCTGTCCGTCTTCGCCGGGCAGTTCGACCTGGACGCGGTGGAGTACATCTGCAGCGGCCCCGAACTGCCCGTCGAGAGCGTCCTGGACGTCCTGGCGGAGCTGGTCGCCCAGTCCGTGGTCCGCCGCGAGGAGTCGCCCGCCGGGCTGCGCTACCGGCTGCTGGACACGGTCCGCGCGTACGGGGCCGAGTGGCTGGAGGCCATCGGCGACGCGGAACGGCTGCGCCGGCGTCACCGCGACTGGTACATGGGGCTCGCCACCTGGTGCGAGCTCGAATGGTTCAGCCCCCGCCAGGCCGAGGTGGCGGCCTGCGCGGACAGCGCGCTCCCGGATCTGCGGGCGGCGCTGGAACTGTGCCTGGACGACCCGCGGGAGGCCCATCTGGGCCGGCATCTGGCGGGCACGCTCTGGTTCTACTGGGTCGGCTGCGGCCGGCTGGCCGAGGGCAGACACTGGCTGGACCGTTGCCTGGACCAGGAGTCGGACCCTGGCCACGAGGACGCCCGGCTCAAAGCGCTGTGGGTGCTGGGCTATGTGGCCGTCCTCCAGGGCGACTTCGCGGCGGGCGCCGGCGTGCTGCACGAGTGCGCCGAGGGGGCGGACCGCACGGGCAACCGCCTCGCCGCCGCCTACGCGACGCACCGCAAGGGCTGCCTGGCGCTGCTCTCCGGCGAGATGCCCCGCGCCGAGGAGCTGCTGCGCTCGGCGCTCGTGTCGTACGAGGCGGTGGGCGAACTCAACAGCAACGTCCTGATGGGCCGGGTAGAACTGGCCATGGCGTTCGTCTTCCAGGGCCGGCTCGACGATGCGGTGGCCCTGTGCGAGGAGGTCGGCCGGGTCTGCGAGGAGCACGGCGAGCGCTGGACCCGCGCGTACGCGCTGTACGTGCTGGCCTACGCGGCCTGGGCGGCGGACGAGCACGGGCGGGCGCGTGCGCTGCTGCGCGAGTGCCTCACGATCGACCACCGGTTCAACGACCTGGTGGGGCTGGTGCTCGCGCTGGAACTGCTGGCCCTGGTCACGGCGAGCGAGGGGGGCCCGGCGGAGGCGGCGGTGCTCCAGGGGGCGGCCGCCCCGATGTGGGCCTCGGTGGGCCTGGCGCCGTTCGGATCCCGCCACTTCGGCGTGCCCCGGAAGCTGTGCGAGGAGCGGGCCGTCGCGCTGCTGGGGGCCGAGCGGTACGCGGCCTGCGTACGGGAGGGGGCCGGCCTCGGTGTCGACGCGGCGGTGCGGCGCGCCCTGGCCGCGCCGCAGCAGCCGCGGCCCCGGCCGGTGGGGCCGCAGCGGGTGCAGCCCCCGGAAACGCGGGAGCCCGCCGGCTCCCCCGCCGGAAACGGCGGGGAGGCGGCGGGCTGACGCGCTGTGGGCGGTACGGCGCCTGATCAGCGGGCGTAGTACTCGACGACCAGCTGCTCGTCGCAGATGACCGGAACTTCCTTGCGCTGCGGGTCACGGTCCAGGCGGAACGCCAGGGCCTTGAGGTTGACCTGCAGGTAGCGCGGGGTCTCACCGTCGGGGGCGAAGCCACCCTCGCGGGCCACCTGGAACAGGGTCTTCTCGCGGGAGCGCTCGCGGACCATCACGACGTCGTCGGGACGGACACGGAACGACGGCTTGTTGACCTTGCCGCCGTTGACCTCGATGTGGCCGTGGACGACCATCTGACGGGCCTGGTAGATGGTGCGGGCGATGCCCGAACGCAGGACCAGGGCGTCGAGGCGACGCTCGAGCTCGATGACCAGGGCCTCGCCCGTCTTGCCCTCGGCCTTGCGGGCGCGGTCGTAGGCGCGGGCCATCTGCTTCTCGCTGATGTCGTACTGCGCGCGCAGGCGCTGCTTCTCGAGCAGACGGACCTTGTAGTCCGAGTTCTGCTTGCGGCCACGGCCGTGCTCGCCCGGCGGGTAGGGGCGGGCTTCGAAGTACTTGACAGCCTTCGGCGTCAGCGCAATACCGAGCGCACGCGACTTCTTGACCTTGGGACGCGACTGGTTAGGCACGTTCTCCAGACCTCCGTTGTAGGTTAGGTTAGGCTCACCTTACTCAAGGAGATCGCATGTCTCGCCCTGGGAACACCAAGCGCATCACGGACAGCACGAAGAACACCGACGCTTCTGCGAGCGTGGAGGTGACGGAGGTCCGATCAGCTCATGGTCAGCCGCGTCCCAGCGGGCTTGAAATCACTCGGATGCCGTCAGCAGCCGAGCGCACACGAACTCTCGTACAGAGTACATGCTCAAGCTGGCTGCTCGTGCCCGGCCTCGAAGGGGCCCGGCCGGAGCAGCTCAGCCCGCGGGCGCGGACCGTCGGCGCCGACGGCGAGGTCTTCCTGCTGTTCCCCGTCGACTCCCCCGCCGTACGGGCCGCCACCCACGCCCAGGCCGACGAGCTCTCCGCCGTGCTGGAGATCGTCGACGTGGCGCCGGTCGCCGTGCCGGACCGTGTCCGGGGGCGCGCCCTGATCTCCGGCTGGCTCACCAGTGCGCCCGGCCTCGCGACCGAACCCGGGTCCATGATGCTGCGCCTGGAGGTCGGGGAGGCGGGCGTGGACGACCTGTGGGGCGCCTCCCCCGTGGAGCCGGAGGCGTTCGCCGACGCCTCGGCCGATCCCCTCGTGGCCCACGAGACCGAGCTTCTGCAGCACTTGGCCTCGGCACACGGCGACCAGGTGCAGGCGCTCGCCGCACAGGCCGGCGAGCGGGAGGCGCGGGCCGTCGCGGACGGCCGGCGGGCGGTGCCGCTGGCACTGGACCGGTTCGGGCTGCGGGTGCGGTTCACCGGCGGGCGCTGCTTCGACACCCGCTTCGACTTCCCCTCGCCCGTGGGAGACGTCACGGAGCTGCGCCGCGCGATGCACGCCCTGTTCGAGGCGGCGTCGCCCTGAGGCCGCTCAGTCCGTCTCGCCGCGCAGGCGCTCGCGCACCTTCTCCACCACGTCCGCGTACCGCGCCTCCGCGCCGTAGCGCGTCGGCTCGTAGTAGCGCCTGCCGTGGACGGCGTCCGGCGCGTACTGCTGGGCCGCGATGCCGCCGGGGACGTCGTGCGGATAGACGTACCCCTGGGCGTGGCCCAGCTTTGCGGCCCCCTTGTAGTGGCCGTCGCGCAGATGCGGCGGGACCGGGCCGGCCAGGCCGCCCCGTACGTCCTGCCGGGCGGCGGAGATCGCCGTCGTCGCCGCGTTCGACTTGGGGGCGAGCGCGAGGGCGATGGTGGCGTGGCTGAGGGTCAGCGCGGCCTCGGGGAAACCGATCATGGCCACGGCCTGGGCCGCCGCCACCGCTGTCGGCAGGGCGGTCGGATCGGCCAGACCGATGTCCTCGCTCGCCGAGATCATCAGCCGCCGGGCGATGAACCGCGGGTCCTCGCCCGCCTCGATCATCCGCGCCAGATAGTGCAGCGCCGCGTCCACGTCGGAGCCGCGGATCGACTTGATGAGCGCGCTGGCGACGTCGTAGTGCTGGTCGCCGTCCCGGTCGTACTTCACCGCCGCCCGGTCGACGGTCTCCTCCACGGTCTGGAGGCTGATGGCGTCCTCGCCCTTGTCGATGGCCGCGCCCGCGGCGGCCTCCAGCGCGGTCAGCGCCCGGCGGGCGTCGCCGCCCGCGATCCGCAGCAGATGCGCCAGGGCGTCCTCGGCCAGCGAGACGGCGCCGCCGAGGCCCCGCTCGTCGGTCAGCGCACGGCTCAGCAGGTCCCGGATGTCGTCGTCGGTCAGCGGCTCCAGCGTCAGCAGCAGCGAACGGGAGAGCAGCGGCGAGATCACCGAGAAGTACGGATTCTCCGTGGTGGCGGCGATCAGCGTCACCCAGCGGTTCTCGACCGCGGGCAGCAGCGAGTCCTGCTGGGCCTTGGAGAAGCGGTGGATCTCGTCGAGGAAGAGGACGGTCTCCTTGCCGAAGCCGCCCGCGGCGCGCTTGGCGCCCTCGATGACGGCCCGGACCTCCTTGACGCCCGCGGTGATCGCGGAGAGCTCCACGAAGCGCTTGTTGGTCGCCTTGGAGACCACATACGCCAGCGTCGTCTTGCCGGTGCCGGGCGGGCCCCAGAGGATCACGGACGAGACGCCGGCCGGGCCTCCCCCGCCGCCGCTCTCGCCGACCAGGCGGCGCAGCGGTGATCCGAGCCCCAGCAGATGCCGCTGGCCGACCACCTCGTCGAGGGTGCGCGGACGCATCCGGACCGCCAGCGGGCTGCTGGTCGGGTCCTTCTCCTGGCGTTCTTCTGCTGCGGCGGTAAAGAGGTCGGGCTCCACGCTGTGAAGCCTATGCCAGCCCACTGACAGCGCCGGAGCCCCGGCCGGAGGTCCCGGTCACCGGCACGGTCAGCCGGTCCAGAAGTCCCACCAGCGGGTCAGGATCAGCATGCCGATCACCCCGGTGTGCAGGACGGGCAGGACCCAGGTGAACTCGTCCAGGAAGCCGCGCAGCCAGGCCGGCGCGGGCAGCAGTCCCTGGCGGACGTTGTGCGAGGTCACGTACCAGAACATGAAGATCGTGGCGACCCATGCCAGGCAGCACCACAGGCACAGCGCGTTGATCTCGTACAGCGACTGCTGCATCAGCCAGGTGCAGAAGCCGACGCCGAAGAGGGTGCCCGCGTTGAGGGTCAGCCAGTACCAGCGGGAGAACCGGGCGCCGGCGAGCAGGCTCATGCCGACGCAGACCACGACGGCGTAGGTCACCAGCCCGAGCATCGGGTTGGGGAAGCCGAAGACCGCGGCCTGGTCGCTCTCCATGACACTGCCGCAGGAGACCACCGGGTTGAGGCTGCATCCCGGGGTGAACGTGGTGCCGGCGATCTTCGCCTCGAGGATCTTGAACTTGTCGATCGTGATGATCCACGCGGCCAGCACCCCGGCCGCGCCGGTGACGACGAGCAGCCAGGCGAGCGCGCGGCTGCCGCCGACGCGGCGGACGCCGGGGTCGCCGTGGCCGGAGGACACGCCGTCAACTGCTGCAGTCGTCATATCCCTGTTCCGTCGCTCGGTGGTCGGTCGGGCAGAGTCATTGTGCCGCAGAGACAGCGGCACCGGCCGTCGGCTGTGGACAATGCCCGAGGTGCCGGCCCCGCCCACGCGTGGGTACGGGCCGGACGGCGCACCGTCCGGCCCGGACCGTCTCAGCCGAGACGCGAGCGCAGCTCGTCCACGATCCCGTCGAGCGCGACGGCCTGCTGCTCACCGGACTCCATGTCCTTCAGCTGCGCCACGCCCTCCGCGAGGTCCCGCTCCCCGACCACGACCGCGTAGCGCGCGCCGCTGCGGTTGGCCGCCTTCATCGCGGCCTTGAGGCCCTTCCCGCCGTACGAGAAGTCGGTCGCGACGCCCGCCCTGCGCAGCTCGTTCACGACGCCGAACAGCAGCCGCCGCGCCTCCTCGCCGATCGGCACCGCGTACACGCTGGTGGCGGCGGGGATGTCGAGCTCGATGCCCTCCGCCTCCAGCGCCAGCACCGTACGGTCCACGCCCAGCGCCCAGCCGACGGACGGCAGCACGGGGCCGCCGATCATCTCGGACAGGCCGTCGTAGCGGCCGCCGCCGCCCACCGCGGACTGCGAGCCGAGACCGTCGTGGACGAACTCGAACGTCGTGCGCGTGTAGTAGTCGAGGCCGCGCACCAGCTTCTCGTCGTCCTCGAAGGAGACGCCCGCAGCGATCAGCAGGGCCCGCACCTCCTCGTGGTACGCCTTGCACGCGTCGCAGAGATAGTCGCGGAGCATCGGGGCGCCCGTGAGCTGCTTCTGCACGGCGTCGCGCTTGTCGTCGAGGACCCGCAGCGGGTTGATCTCGATACGGCGGCGGGTGTCCTCGTCGAGGTCCAGGTCGCGCAGGAACGACTGGAGCGCCTCGCGGTAGACGGGACGGCAGGTGCTGTCCCCGAGCGAGTTGAGCAGGATGCGGAACTCACGCAGCCCCAGCGAGCGGTACGCCTGGTCGGCCAGGATGATCAGCTCGGCGTCCAGGGCCGGGTCCTCGGCGCCGATCGCCTCGGCGCCTACCTGGGAGAAGTGCCTGTACCGGCCCTTCTGCGGGCGCTCGTAGCGGTAGTACGAGCCGGAGTACCAGAGCTTCACCGGCAGGCCCTGCTTGTGCAGGCTGCCCTCCAGCGCCGCGCGCAGCACGGAGGCCGTGCCTTCGGGGCGCAGCGCGAGCTCGGTGCCGCCCTTGGTGGTGAGCGTGTACATCTCCTTCGTCACGATGTCGGTGGACTCACCGACGCCGCGCGAGAAGAGGCCCACGTCCTCGAAACCGGGGGTCTCGATGTATCCGTAGCCGGAGGTCCTCAGCGGCGCGGCGATGGCCTCGCGCACCGCCAGGTACGTCGCGGACGACGGCGGAAGCAGGTCGAAGGTGCCCTTGGGGGCCTTGAAGGTGCTCACGGAATCTCTCGTCACATTCCTCGTCGGGGCGCGTCCACGCTCCCGAGGCCGGCGGCCACTTCCCGCAGATACGGGTTGGTGGCGCGCTCGCGGCCGATGGTCGTCTGGGGGCCGTGGCCGGACAGCACCACGGTCGAGTCGTCGAGCGGCAGGCACACCCGTGCCAGCGACCCGAGCATCTCGTCCATGTCGCCGCCGGGCAGGTCCGTGCGTCCGATGGAGCCGGCGAACAGCAGGTCGCCCGAGAAGAAGACGGACGGGACGTCCGCGGACTCGGGCATCGTGAAGGTCACCGACCCCTTGGTATGGCCGGGCGCATGGGAGACGGAGAAATCGAGGCCGGCCAGGCGCAGCGCGGCGCCGTCCGTGAGCTCCTTGACGTCGTCGGGTTCTCCCACGGTGAGCTCGCCCATGAGGGGCATCCCGATGGAGCGCCCGAGGGCCTTCTCCGGGTCGCTCATCATGTAGCGGTCGTCGGGGTGGATCCAGGCGGGCACGTCATGGGCGCCGCACACGGGGACGACGGAGGCCACGTGGTCGATGTGGCCGTGGGTGAGAACGACGGCGACGGGCTTCAGCCGATGCTTCTTCAGCGTCTCCTCGACACCCTGAGCGGCCTGGTGGCCGGGGTCGATGATGACGCACTCCTCGCCTGCGGCGGGGGCGACCAGGTAGCAGTTGGTCCCCCAGGCCCCGGCGGGGAACCCGGCAATAAGCACGATCGTCCTCAGTTCGGTCGTCGTCGGACAGCGGATGCGGTGGAATGCAGCAGATCAGAGCCTACCGGCGCTGCGTATCGCACAGCCAACCCGTATACGGTACGGGGCAAGCTCGGCGGTTACCGCTACGCGAGTACGACGCGACGTATCCAGACGGACAAGACGCACAAGGAGAAGACCCGGTGGTCAGCAGCGATCAGCGGCGGCGGCAGCTCGCCCGGGAGAAGTTCGAGCGCCAGCAGCAGCGTCGGGAGCAGGCGCGCAGGAAGGCCAAGGTGCGCAACTCGGCCATCGCGGCAGCGGTGGCGGTGGTGCTCTGCGCCGGTGGCGGCGTCTACGCCATGGGCCTCACCGGGGACGACAAGAAGGACGACTCCGCGTCGGCCGACCCCTCGCCGACCCCTTCCGCCTCGGAGAGCACCAACCCCGAGCCCGCGATGTCGATCGACAAGAAGGCGAAGTACTCGTTCTCGGTCAAGACCGGCCAGGGCGACATCACGATCGCCATGGACGCCGCGAAGACGCCGCACACGGTGAACTCGTTCAAGTCGCTGGCGGACAAGGGCTACTTCGACGGTACGAAGTGTCACCGGCTGACCACGGAGAACATCTTCGTGCTGCAGTGCGGCGACCCGAAGGGCGACGGCACCGGCGGTCCGGGCTACACGATCCCCGACGAGAATCTCGACTCTCTCGGCAAGCCGGGCGCGGACGGCAGCGTCACGTTCCCGGCGGGCACGGTCGCGATGGCGAACACCGGCCAGCCGGGCACGGGCGGCAGCCAGTTCTTCCTCGTCTACAAGGACACCAAACTCCCGCCGGCCTACACACCGTTCGGGACCATGGACGACAAGGGCCTGAAGGCCGTGAAGGACGTGGCGAAGGCCGGAGTCGAGGGCGGCGGCGCCGACGGGCCGCCGAAGAAGGCCGTCGCGGTCGAGAAGGCCACGGTCACGAAGGTGTGAGCGAGACGATTTCGGTCGCGCTGAGTGCGGACAGCCGGGCGGCCGGTCGCCTAGATTGGGCGTTGTGCAGCGTGTGCTGACGCGCGCTGTGGAGGGCGGGCGAGGCCCGTCCGGGAAACTGTGGACGATGCCCGGGGGGATGGACCCTCGTCGGCATCAGGTTGAGGAGGCGCTGTGAGCAGCGACCCGTGGGGCCGCGTCGACGAGACGGGCACCGTGTACGTGCGTACTGCCGAGGGCGAGCAGGTCGTCGGCTCGTGGCAGGCCGGGACTCCCGAGGAGGCTCTGGCCTATTTCGAGCGCAAGTACGAGGGCCTGGTGGTCGAGATCGGCCTCCTCGAGCGGCGGGTGAAGACGACCGATCTGTCGGCCAAGGACGCCCGGGCCGCCATCGACCATCTGCGTCAGCAGGTGGACGAGCACCACGCGGTGGGCGACCTCCAGGCGCTTCGGGTGCGGCTCGACGCGCTGGTGGAGACGGTCGAGAAGCGCCGCGAGGAGCGCAAGGCCCAGAGGGCGAAGCAGACCGACGAGGCGCGCAAGGCCAAGGAGGCCCTGGTCGCCGAGGCGGAGGAGCTGGCGCAGAGCGAGCAGTGGCGGTCGGCCGGCGAGCGGCTGCGCGCGCTGGTGGACACGTGGAAGGGCCTGCCCAGGCTCGACCGGAAGTCCGACGACGAGCTGTGGCACCGCTTCTCCCACGCGCGGTCCGCCTTCTCCAAGCGCCGCAAGGCGCACTTCGCGTCGCTGGACGCGCAGCGCGAGGAGGCCCGCCGGCTCAAGGAGCGGCTGGTCACGGAGGCCGAGGCACTCTCCGGTTCGACGGACTGGGGCCCCACCGCGGCCCGTTACCGGGACCTCATGGCGCAGTGGAAGGCCGCGGGCCGTGCGCAGCGCGAGGCGGAGGACGATCTGTGGAACCGTTTCCGCGGCGCCCAGGACGTCTTCTTCGCGGCGCGCAGCGGTGTGTTCGCCGAGCGTGACGCGGAGCAGGCGGAGAACCTCAAGCTGAAGGAGGAGCTCGCCGCGGAGGCCGAGAAGCTGGTGCCGGTGACCGATCTGAAGGCCGCCCGTGCCGCCTTCCGTTCGATCAACGAGCGCTGGGAGGCCATCGGTCATGTGCCGCGCGACGCCCGGCCCAAGGTCGAGGGCCGGATGCAGGCGGTGGAGCGGGCTCTGCAGGAGTCCGAGGAGAACGAGTGGCGCCGGACGAACCCGGAGGCGCGTGCGCGTGCCGAAGGGCTGACCGGTCAGCTGCAGGCGGCCGTCGACAAGCTGCGGGGCCAGATCGACGCTGCCCGCGCCTCGGGCAACAACGCCAGGGCGGACAAGCTCGCCAAGGAGCTCGAGGGCCGTCAGGCGCTGCTTGACCAGGCGCTGAAGGGTCTCCAGGAGTTCGGCGGCTGAGGCAGGCCGTACGAGAGGGGCCCGGTACGCGATCGCTCGCATACCGGGCCCCTTTCCGTGCTCCGGGTACGGCTCCGGCTACGGCCGGCGGGCCGAGGTCACGCGGTAGACGTCGTACACGCCCTCCACGCCCCGGACGGCCTTGAGGACGTGGCCCAGGTGCTTGGGGTCGCCCATCTCGAAGGTGAAGCGCGAGGTGGCCACCCGGTCGCGGGAGGTCTGCACGGCCGCCGACAGGATGTTGACGTGCTGGTCGGACAGGACCCGGGTCACGTCGGAGAGCAGCCGCGAGCGGTCCAGCGCCTCGACCTGGATGGCGACCAGGAAGACCGACGACTGGGTCGGGGCCCACTCGACGTCGAGGATCCGTTCGGGCTGCTGCGAGAGCGAGTCGACGTTGACGCAGTCCGCGCGGTGCACCGACACACCGCTGCCGCGGGTGACGAAGCCGATGATCGGATCGCCCGGCACCGGCGTACAGCAGCGGGCGAGCTTGACCCAGACGTCCTCGACGCCCTTGACCACCACGCCGGGGTCGGCGCTCTTGCGGCGCTTGCCGCGGCCGTGGGACGGCGGGGTGGACTCGGCGATGTCCTCGTTGGCGGCCTCCTCGCCGCCGAGGGCCTGCACCAGCTTCTGCACGACACCCTGCGCGGCGACATGGCCCTCGCCGATCGCCGCGTACAGCGACGAGATGTCCGGGTAGCGCATCTCGTGCGCGAGGGTGACCAGGGAGTCGCCGGTGAGGATGCGCTGGATCGGCAGGTTCTGCTTGCGCATGGCCCGCGCGATGGAGTCCTTGCCCTGCTCGATGGCCTCGTCCCGGCGCTCCTTGGAGAACCAGGCGCGGATCTTGTTGCGGGCCCGCGGCGACTTGACGAAGCCGAGCCAGTCGCGGGACGGCCCCGCGCCCTCGGCCTTGGAGGTGAAGACCTCCACCAGGTCGCCGTTGTCGAGGGTGGACTCGAGCGGCACGAGCCGCCCGTTGACGCGTGCGCCTATCGTGCGGTGGCCCACCTCGGTGTGCACCGCGTAGGCGAAGTCGACGGGGGTGGCGCCCGCGGGGAGCGCTATGACGTCGCCCTTGGGCGTGAAGACGAATACCTCGTTGCGCGAGAGGTCGAAGCGCAGCGACTCCAGGAACTCGCCCGGGTCCTCCGTCTCCTTCTGCCAGTCGAGGAGCTGCCGCAGCCACGCCATGTCGTTGACGGTGTCCTGGCCGGCGGTGCCCTTGCCCGCCCTGGGCACGTCGGTGCGGATCTTGGAGGCGCCGGCGACGGTCTCCTGCTTGTACTTCCAGTGCGCGGCGATGCCGTACTCGGCGCGGCGGTGCATGTCGAAGGTGCGGATCTGCAGTTCGACGGGCTTGCCGTTGGGACCGATGACCGTCGTGTGCAGTGACTGGTACATGTTGAACTTCGGCATCGCGATGTAGTCCTTGAACCGGCCGGGGACCGGATTCCATCGCGCGTGCACGGTGCCGAGGGCGGCGTAGCAGTCGCGGACCGTGTCGACGAGGACACGGATGCCCACCAGGTCGTAGATCTCCGCGAAGTCCCGGCCGCGGACGATCATCTTCTGGTAGACGCTGTAGTAGTGCTTCGGCCGGCCGGTGACGGTGGCCTTGATGCGCGCGGCACGCAGGTCGGACTGGACCTCGTCGGTCACTATGGCGAGGTACTCGTCGCGCTTGGGCGCGCGCTCGGCGACGAGGCGGACGATCTCGTCGTACATCTTGGGGTAGAGGATCGCGAAGGCGAGGTCCTCGAGCTCCCATTTGATGGTGTTCATGCCCAGCCGGTGGGCCAGGGGTGCGTAGATCTCGAGGGTCTCGCGGGCCTTCTTCTCCTGCTTCTCCCGCTGCAGGTAGCGCATGGTGCGCATGTTGTGCAGCCGGTCGGCCAGCTTGATGACCAGGACGCGCGGGTCCTTGGCCATGGCGACGACCATCTTGCGCACGGTCTCGGCCTGCGCGGCCTCGCCGAACTTGACCTTGTCGAGCTTGGTGACGCCGTCGACGAGGAGCGCCACGGAGTCGCCGAAGTCACGGCGCAGCTGGTCGAGGCCGTACTCGGTGTCCTCGACCGTGTCGTGCAGCAGCCCGGCCATCAGGGTCGCCGGGTCCATGCCGAGCTCGGCGAGGATGGTGGTGACGGCGAGCGGGTGGGTGATGTACGGGTCGCCGCTCTTGCGCTTCTGGCCGCGGTGCCAGCGCTCCGCGACCTGGTAGGCCTTCTCGACCTGGCGGAGCGTGGACGTCTCGATCTTGGGGTCGTTGCTGCGCACGATCCGCAGCAGCGGTTCGAGGACCGGGTTGTACGGCGAGGAGCGCTGCACGCCCAGGCGCGCAAGGCGGGCGCGCACGCGGTTCGAGGACCCGCCGGTGCGTGCCGGGCCGGCCGGGAGCGGCTTCGGAGCGGTGACGGGTGCCTGGCTCACTCGCTCGGGCGCGGCGGGGGCCGGCCCCTCGGTCCGCTTCGGCTCGGGCGTGACAGGGGATGCCGCGGCCTTGTCGGCCTGCTGGTCGGGCTGCGCGGCGGCGGGCTGGGCCTCGTCTGGCAAGGGCGCTCCTCTGGGGGTCCCCCCGGACGGAGTCCGGGGGAGGTTCCGGGTCCCCAGGTCAGGCCCGGAAAGGCCATGATATCGACCCCGGCGTCCGCGATCGCGCGGGGACGGGGGCCTCTCACAACGCGAGACGGGCGCCCGGGTGTTCCCGGGCGCCCGTCCGTGGCGCGACGATCTGCGAGTACGGCGGTGAATCCGCAGCTCACAGCGGTGTCACAGGGTGATCAGGGCCTCCAGCGGCGTGCCGTCCAGCGCGGGGGCGAGCCGGGCCCGGCCGCCCAGGAATCCCAGTTCCATCAGGACCACGACGCCGACGACGTCGGCCCCGGCCCGGCGGATGAGCTCCAGGGACGCCTCCGCGGTGCCGCCGGTGGCGAGCACGTCGTCGATGACCACGACACGGTCGCCCGCGCTGAGGTCCTCGGCGTGCACCTCGATCTCGGCGGTGCCGTACTCCAGCTCGTAGGCCTGGGAGAGCGTCGCTCCGGGGAGCTTGCCCGCCTTGCGCACCGGGATGAAGCCGACACCCGACTTCACGGCCACCGGGGCGGCGAGGATGAAGCCGCGCGCCTCGAGGCCGACGATCTTCGTCGCGCCGTGGCGGACGCAGAACTCGCTCAGCGCGTCCGTCAGCGCCGTGAACGCGACCGGGTCCGCGAGCAGCGGCGTGATGTCCTTGAACACCACGCCCTGCTTCGGATGGTCCGCGACGTCCCGGATGCGGCTGAGCAGCAGCTCCTGTGTGGTGTTGACAGTCATCGGCGCCTGCCGGTGGGACGGCCCCGGCCGCGGCCGCGCGGTCCGACGACGGCTCCGGCGGCGGCCGCCGCGGGCGTCCCGTCGGCGGGCCCGTCCTGGTCGTCCGCCGCGTCCTGCCCGTCGTCGCCCTTGGCCCCCGCGGCCGCGCGCTTGGCGAGCACCCGCTTCTTCAGGGCCTTCATCTGCGGGTCGAGTTCCTTGAGGTCGGCGACGAGCGGAGTGGCGATGAAGATCGAGGAGTAGGCGCCGGCCGCGAGACCGACGAACAGCGACAGCGAGATGTCGTTGAGCATGCCCGCGCCGAGGAAGCCGCCGCCGATGAACAGCAGACCGGCGACCGGCAGCAGCGCCACGACGGTCGTGTTGATCGACCGCACCAGGGTGCTGTTGATGGAGCGGTTGGCGATCTCGCTGTAGGTGAAGCGGGTCTGCTTGGTGATGTCCTTCTGACCCTCCTTGAGGCTGTCGAAGACGACCACCGTGTCGTACAGCGAGTAACCGAGGATCGTCAGCAGACCGATGACCGTACCGACGGTGACCTCGAACCCGACGAGGGAGTAGATGCCGACCGTGATGGTGATGTCGTGGATCAGCGCGACCAGGGCCGCGACGGCCATCCGCCATTCGAAGGCGATGGCCAGGTAGACCACGACGAGCAGCATGAAGACGGCGAGGCCGGTCCAGGCTTTGTTGGCGATCTGCTCACCCCAGCTGGGTCCGACCAGATCGGCGTTGATCTGCCCGGCGGGGACGTCCAGTGCCTGGGCGAGCTCCTTCTGGACACGGTCGGCCTCGGCCGTGTCGACACCGCTGATCTGGATGCGCAGACCGCCGGTGCCGAGCTCCTGCACGATCGGGATGTGCTCGGAGATCTCCTCCGCCGCCTCCGTGGCCTGGCTGACGCTCACGTCCGCCTTCGGCGTCGTGAAGACGGCACCGCCCTTGAACTCGATGCCCATGTTCAGGCCCTGGACGGCGAGGGCGACGATCGCGGTGATCGTGATCAGGATGGAGACGCCGTACCAGACCTTGCGCTTGCCGACGAAGTCGTACCCGACCTCGCCCTGGTAGAGCCTGGCGCCGAGATTGCCGAGTCGGGACATCTCACGCCTCCTTCGGGTCGGTCGTCGGGGCGGTCATGCGGCGGGTGCGCCGCAGCGGCGGCTTGGCGCCGAGCCGCTTCGGGTCGAGGCCGGACCACGGGTGGCCGCCTGCGAAGAACGGACGGCGGGCGAGCAGCGTCATCACCGGCTTGGTGAAGAAGAACACCACGACCACGTCGAGGAGGGTGGTGAGACCCAGCGTGAACGCGAAGCCCTGGACCTTGCCGACGGTGACCACGAACAGCACCGCGGCGGCGAGGAACGACACGAAGTCGGAGACCAGGACGGTGCGGCGGGCACGCGGCCAGGCGCGCTCGACCGCGGGACGCAGGGTGCGGCCCTCCCGGATCTCGTCGCGGATGCGTTCGAAGTACACGATGAAGGAGTCGGCGGTGATACCGATGGCGACGATCGCACCGCAGACGGCCGGCAGGTTCAGCGCGAAGCCGATGGCCGGGCCGAGCAGGGTCATGATCGTGTACGTCAGGACCGCGGAGACGCCGAGGCTGAGCAGAGCGATCAGCGACAGGCCGCGGTAGTAGACGACCAGGTAGATGACGACGAGGGCGAGACCGATCGCACCGGCGATCAGACCGGCCTTGAGCTGCTCGCCACCGAGGGCGGCGGTGACGGTGGTGACGCTGTCCTCCTCGAAGGACAGCGGCAGAGCGCCGTACGACAGGATGTTGCCCAGGTTCTGGGCGGACTCCTGGTCGAAGTTGCCGGTGATCTCGGCGCTGGCGCTCAGCGTCTGGTTGACCTGCGGGGCGGAGACCACTTCACCGTCGAGGACGATGGCGAACTGGTTCATCGGGGGCTGCTGCTGCGACAGCCGGCCGGTGATCTTCTGGAACTTCTTGGCGCCGGCGTCGGTGAACTCCATCGTGACGATCCACATGCCGCGCTGCTGGTCCAGCTGGCCCTTGGCGTCGTCGACGTCCCGGCCGCTCACCTCGGCGGGGCCGAGGATGTACTTCTCCCACTGGTCGGCGCTGTTCAGACCGCAGGCGACGATCGTGTCCGAGGGCTTGACGTTGTCGCCGAGCTTGCCGCGGGCCTTGGGGTCGGTGCAGTCCAGGGTGGTGAACTGCTTCTCGAGCGCGCCGGTGGCGGGGTCGGCGGACGGCTTCGGCTCCGGGCTCGCGTCCGGCTTGGGGCTCTCGGAGGCCTTGGGCTCCTCGGAGCCGGAGGGGCTCGGGCTCGCGGCGGGGGCCTTGATGCCGTCGGTCACGGCGCGGCCCTGGGTGGTCGCGTCGGGCGAGGGGCTGTCGGACGGGGAACCCGACGGCGGGGTGGCCGTCTCCTTGTCGTCCTTCGCCTTGTCTTCCTTCGCCTTGTCGCCCGGGGAGGCGCTCGGGGCGGGCTCCGGGGCGGCGGGACCGCCGGCGGCAACCGTCAGAACGGGCCGGAAGAACAGCTGGGCGGTGGTGCCGACCTGCTGACGGGCCTGCTCCGAGTCCGTGCCCTTGGGGATGTTCACAATGATGTGACTCTCACCCTGGGTCTGAACCTCGGCCTCGGAGACACCGAGACCGTTGACACGGCGCTCGATGATGCCGACGGCCGTGTTCATGTTGGTCTCGTTGACCGCGTCCTTCTGGCCGGGCAGGCTCTTGGCCTGGAGCGTGATGGACGTACCGCCCGCCAGGTCGATGCCCAGGCGTGGCGTGTACTCGCCCGCCGCGAACATCCCGCCCGTGAGCGCGACCATGGCGATCAGGATCAGAGCCAGGGCGCGCCCCGGCTTGCCCTGAGCCCCCGCGGGCCTTCGGCCCCTGTTCGGTGCTGCCACCTTCTCGTTTCTCCCTGTCCAACCGCCCACGGCGCCGGGTGGGCGCCCGCAACGGCCACGAAGTGATGTGGGGACCTGCCCCCGCGATCAGTCGACACGCCACGGGACCGCCCGGCGCCTGCCCGGCGCCACCGCGGTCCCAGTCGTGACTACTTCGCGTCGGCCTCGCCGTCGGCCTTGCCGTCCTCGGCCGCGTCGGTCTTCTTCGGCGCCTCGGCCTCGGACTTCTTGCCGAAGTCGACCTTGGCGTCGGAGTCGGCGTCGGCCGCGGCGACCTCGGCGTCACCGTCGGTCAGCGAGGAGGCGTCGTCCGGGACGACATGGGTGTCGTCGTCGCCGTGGACGATGCGGTTGTACTCCTCGTCGGAGAGCACGGCACCGATCGAGTTCTTCGCGAACATCAGGTGGACGCCGGGAGCAGCCTCAAGGAGGACCGTGTCGTCTGTGACCTCCTTGACGGTGGCGTACAGGCCACCGATGGTCCGCACGCCGGTTCCGGGCTGCATCTGGTCGCGCATATTGGCGGCCGCCTGCTGCTTCTTCTTGGCGGAGCGGGTCATCAGGAACATGGCCCCGATGAGCACGATGAAGGGGAGGAGGGTCAAGATATCCACGGGGGAATTCCTTCGCATGACCGCGCTGAGTGAGCGGCCGATCTACGGGGGTGGGCACGCCGACCTGTAAGGGCGGCATCGGCGGAGTCTAAGCGAGTCCGCATCGTTGGAACAACGCCCAGCATGGCACCGTGGTTCCTCGGCGTGCGAGTCTCCTCGCCGTCACGCCCCGAACAGACCCTGTTGTCCGCTTGCGCCCTGCGCCTGCTGGGGCCGCGTGAGCCCGAGGTGCGCCCAGGCCGCGGGGGTGGCGACCCGGCCGCGGGGCGTACGGGCCAGCAGCCCCTCCCGTACGAGGAACGGCTCCGCCACCTCCTCGACGGTCTCCCGCTCCTCCCCCACGGCGACGGCGAGCGTCGACAGGCCGACGGGGCCGCCGCCGAAGAGCTTGAGCAGCGCCTGGAGCACGGCGCGGTCGAGCCGGTCGAGACCGCGGATGTCCACCTCGTAGACCTGCAGCGCCGCGGCGGCCACCGCACGGTCGACCCGGCCGTCGCCCTCCACCTGCGCGTAGTCGCGGACCCGGCGCAGCAGCCGGTTGGCGATACGGGGCGTGCCGCGGGAGCGGCCGGCGATCTCGGCGGCGCCCTCGGCGTCGATCTCGACGTCGAGCAGCTGCGCGGAGCGGTGCAGGACACGTTCGAGCTCGGTCGGCTCGTAGAACTCCATGTGGCCGGTGAAGCCGAAGCGGTCGCGCAGCGGTGGCGGCAGCAGACCGGCCCGCGTCGTCGCGCCGACCAGCGTGAACGGCGGCAGCTCCAGCGGGATGGCGGTGGCGCCGGGGCCCTTGCCGACGATGACGTCGACGCGGAAGTCCTCCATCGCCATGTACAGCATCTCCTCGGCGGGGCGGGACATCCGGTGGATCTCGTCGAGGAAGAGGACCTCGCCCTCCTGCAGGGAGGACAGGATCGCCGCGAGGTCGCCGGCGTGCTGGATGGCCGGGCCGGAGGTGATCCGGATCGGCGCGTTCATCTCGGACGCGATGATCATGGACAGCGTCGTCTTGCCGAGGCCGGGGGCGCCGGACAGCAGGACGTGGTCGGCGGTGGCGCCGCGCTGGCGGGCCGCCCTGAGCACGAGGTCCAGCTGCTGGCGGACCCGCTCCTGGCCGACGAACTCGTCAAGGCTCTTGGGGCGCAGGGCCGCCTCGACGGCGCTGTCCTCACCGTCGGCGGCGGGCGCGACAAGGCGCGGGTCCGCGGCGGTGGGGGTCTCGTCTTCCCAGTTCACGTGTGTCTGCCTTCTCGGGGGTGGTGGTTGCGGGTGCGGGGCGCTGCCCCTGGCCCCCGCGCCTCAAACGCCGGCGAGGCTGATTTCGCGGAGCGAAATCCAGCCCGGCCTGGGGGTACTCCCCCTACGGCCTGGCGGCCGTGGGAGGTGCCCCCACCCACGGCCGCCAGGCCGTAGGGGGAGTTTGAGGCCAC